>NZ_JAAGPF010000265.1 GCF_017104645.1 Burkholderia sp. Ac-20379 | reverse complement strand
CGATCGGCTTCGTCGGGCTGGTGGTGCCGCACGTCTGCCGCCGCCTGTTCGGGGCCGAGCACGGGCGGCTGCTGCCGCTGGCGGGGCTGGGCGGCGCGCTCGCGCTGGTGTGGGCCGACGTGCTGGCGCGCACGCTGATTGCGCCCGACGACCTGCCGATCGGTGTGATCACCGCCCTGATCGGCGGCGCGCTGCTGGTGGCGCTGGTGCGGCGCGGCTGACCCTTCCGGCCCTTTGCGGCCCCCGATCCGACCCGCCGGATCGTATGACACCGAAATGTCAAACCATTCGATGAAATGGGCGGGTTTTCTCCTCCATACCGGGGCAATCGGTCGACACGTCGGCGGCTATAGTCTCGCCCGATTGTTGTGAACTGCGAAATAAATCCAGTTCGATTCGCCCCCCGCTGAGGATTGATCCGATGAATGTCACGAGTTTCAACCGGCTCTGCGCGCTCGCCGCGCTGGCCGCCTTCGCGTTCGGCTGCCAGGCCGCGCGCGCCGAATCCAACGAGGTGTACGGCGGCGTCGGCACCGACGGCGTGAGCGTCGGCGTCGGCCACGCGTTCAATTCGTACACCGCGCTGCGCGGTGAAGTGGGCGGCTTCGCGCTGTCGCACAAGTTCTCGTCGGACGGCCTCGATTACAACGCGCACGTGCGCCTGATCCACGGCGGCGTGTTCGCCGACGTGTTCCCGTTCCCGACGCACGTGCCGTTGCACCTGACGGTGGGCGCGCTGATCGGCGGCGACCAGGTGACGGGCGAGGCCCAGCCGCGCGCCGACGGCACCTACAAGATCAACGGCGTGGTCGTGCCGGGCTTCGGCCAGACGATCTCCGCCAAGCTCAAATGGCCGACCGTGCGGCCCTACATCGGCTTCGGTTTCGGTCATAGCCCCACCGGCAAGGCCGGGCTGTCGGTGGCCGCCGACATCGGCGTGGCCTACGGCACGCCGCACGTGAGCTTCGACGTGCCCGCCGTGGTCGCGACCGCGGCCGGCGCGAACAACGTGGCCGCCGCCGAGCAGCAACTGCGCGACAAGGCGCACGACCTGCGCTTCTATCCGGTGGTGAAGGTGGTGATGACCGATCGCTTCTGATCGGCAGGGCAGGCCGTGTGTCGCACGCGGGACACGGTTTTTTGACACGCTTTTTTGGTGCGGAACAATCGCGTGGCGCCCGTTGCGCGTCACCGAGAGGAAAGCATGTCCCGTCGCCTGCCCAGCATGAACGCCCTGCGCGCCTTCGAAGCGGCGGCACGGCACCTGAACTTCAGCCGCGCCGCCGACGAGCTGTTCGTGACGCAAGGCGCGATCAGCCGCCAGATCAAGCTGCTGGAGGAATCGTTCGGCGTGCCGCTGTTCCGGCGGCTCACGCGCACCATCGAGCTGACCGAGCACGGGCGCGAATACCTGCCCGTGGTGCGCGACGCGTTCGACCGCATCGAGCAGGCCACGCTGCGGCTCGTCAATCGCGATCGTCACCGCATCCTCAACGTGAACGTGCTGCCCACGTTCGCGATGCGCTGGCTGATTCCGCGCCTGCCCCAATTCGCCGTCGAGCACCCCGATATCGAGGTGCGGCTCATCACGTCGATCCGCCCCGTGAATTTCTGGCGCGAGGATATCGACGTGGCGATCCGCGTGGGCGTGATTCCCGACAGCGATCCCGATCCCGACGCCGCCACGCGCCCGCGCATCAGCCTGCAGATGGCCGACGACTGGAGCAACGTGCGCGCGTACCGGCTGATGTCGGACGTGCTGGTGCCGGTGTGCAGCCCGGCGCTGATGAAGGGCCAGCGGCCGGTGCAGGAAGCGCGCGAGCTGCTCGACCTGCCGCTGCTGCACATGGCGACGCGCGTGCATGCGTGGCCGGACTGGTTCCGCGCGAGCGGCGTGGAATACGACATCGCCGCGCACAACCAGGCCTACGGGCATTTCTTCATGGTGCTGGAAGCGGCGCTGAGCGGCCGTGGAGTGGCGCTGGTGCCGCGCATGCTGGCCGCGCCCGACATTCAGGCAGGACGCCTGATCGTTCCGCTCGAACTGGAGCACGAGAGCGCGGGTGCCTATCACCTGCTGTGCCGCGAGCATCAGGCCGATTCGGCCATCGTGAAGGTGTTCCGCGACTGGCTGTTCGCGCAGCGCGACGACGTGCAGCCGGATGCGCATGCGCATCCGGCCGAATCGCCGGCCGAGGAGGCCGGCTCGTTCAACGAAGTCGGCCTGTAGGCGGGTTCAGATCAGATACGGCGCGAGGCGCGCGTCGATGGTGCGGATCGTGTCGGGCGTCCAGTCGCGGTTGACGTAGAGCTGGATCGGCAGGCCGTCCGGATCGTGCACGAACACCACGCGGCGCGCGGCGTGATCGTGCGCGGCGATCAGCTTGCCGCCCGAGCGCTCGATGCCGGCCTGCGCCGCATCGAGATCCGCCTCCGACGCCACTTCCACGCCGATGTGATGCATCGGCATGTGCGATTCGACGTGGTTGCGATACAGCACGATGTCGCCGAGGCTGTGCGAGCCGGCCAGCAGCGCGAACGCCTGATCGCGGCCGCCCACCAGCGCGTCGAGGCCCACCACGGTCGTGTAGAAATCGAACATCGCTTCGAAGTCCTGCGCAACGAACGCGACGTGCGACACGCGGCGGCCGTGCACCAGCGCGCCGTCGATCACGCGAATCTCCGGATCGACCGGATGCAGCGCCTCGGTCAGCGGCTCGTTGGTTTCGCCCGGCACCCACTTCGGCTTCTTCTTGCTGAATGAACCGTGACGCGCCGCGCGCCAATCCTGCACCACGTCCGCGTAGATCTCGACCTCGTTGCCGTCCGGATCCTTCTGATAGAGCGAGTGCGCCACGTCGTGATCTTCCGTGGAGCGATACACCACGCCCGCGGCCACGGCCGCGCGATAGCCGGCCACCAGCGCGGCCTCGCTTTCCACCTCGAAGGCGACGTGGTTCAGGCCCGGCTGCTGGCCCGGCTTCGCGTAGCGGCTGCCGGTGTCGACCAGCGCGAAATCGTGATACGTGTTGCCGTTGCTGATGAAGCTGGCCTTGTTGTCGGGCTGGTTGTAGACCTCTTCGAAACCGAAGATGTCGCGGTAGTAATCGCTGGCGCGGCGATGGTCGGACACGAACACGTTGGCGTGCGCCAGGCGGCGCGGCTTGAAGAATCGTGCGGAGGCGGTGGTCATGGGAGCTTCCTCGAAAAAGGGGTAACGGGCGTCAGGTGCCGATGCGCAGCGGCGCGCGCATCTTTTCCAGCAGCGCGAGCACGCTGCAGGCCGTGATGAGCCCGGTCTTGGGGTTCGAGCTGGGGATGTTCTCGATCGTCATCGTCAGGCGTGCCGAATCGGAATCCACCGTGATCGTGTGGGTGTTGCGCGTGAGCGCCGGGTCGGCCCAGATTTCGAGTTCCGTGCTGTCCGGGCCGATGCCGGCGAGCGACAGCGCGACGGCCACGTTCAGGTTGGCCGGGAAGCCCTTGGCGGCTTCGCGCGGCGTGCCCGAGAAGATCCGCAGCGGCGCCTTGATGTCGGCGATGCGGATGCCGTTTTCTTCCAGGAACGGCGCGCCGAGCAGGCCGGTAACCGGCTTGCGCGTGATCATCCGCACCGAATGGATCGTGCCTTGCGCCGCGGCCGTCACGGCGTCGAGGCCGAGCAGCGCGCCGGTCGGCACGCTGATCTGGCCGCCGTGCTCGCGCGCCAGGTCGACCAGTTCCATATGGTCGAGCAGCGCGCCGACGCTCAGCGGTACGAAGGTTTTTCCGGCGCGCAGCATCGGCTCGGCGATCTTCGGCAGCAGATGCGACGGCGCGCATTCCACCACCACGTCGGCGTGTTCCGGCATCTCGTCGAACCCGACGATGCGCGGCGCGCGGCTCAGGCCGTCGAGCCAGGCGCTCGCGCTGGCTGCGTCGCGCACGCTCACGGCGGCCAGTTCGAGCCCCTCGATGCCGGCGTCGAGCGCTTTCGCGATCGTCTTGCCGACCGTGCCGAGCCCGGCGATGCCCACCCGCAACGGTGGCTGATGCGTGTCCTGCGTGACTTTCATGCTGTGCCTCTCAAAGGGATGCGCCGATCTTAAGTTGACGAAAAACCCCTCACAAACGAGATTTTTGCCGCCGAGGGATGAGGTCTCGTCATACGTGGCACGGCGCGCCGTCATGAGATGGCGTCATCGATGCGCGCCATAAAAGTCGTTTGCCGGCTGCATTTATGGCTCGCAATAATGGGCTTTTGCCGCACGGGAAGGACACGGCCATGCCGATATTCGAACGGGGCGCGAGCCGCCTGTACTACGAAACCCACGGCGAGGGCGCGCCCGTCGTGCTGCTGCACGGCGTGGGCGGCAATCACGCGAGCTGGTTCCATCAGGTGGTGGCGTGGCGCGGCGCGATGCAGGTGATCACGATGGATGCGCGCGGCTTCGGCAATTCCACCGATGCCGAGCAACTGGGCCGCGCCGCGTTCGCCGACGATCTGGCCGCGCTGCTCGATCATCTCGGCATTGCGCGCGCGGCGCTCGTCGCGCAATCGATGGGCGGCGGCGCGGCCGTCACGTTCGCGGCGCGCGCGCCCGAACGCGTGCGCGCGCTGGTGCTGGCCGATACGCTCGTGGGCCTCGATCTGCCCGGCGAGCTGGCCGCGCGCATGCGCGAGGTGGCGGCCCGCGCCGCGAATCTCACGCAGCTTGAGCGCGTGCTCGGCCCCACCTTCACGCACGCGCATCCGGCCGAGGCCTATCTGTATACGGCGCTCGCCAGCTTCAACGACACGAACGTGCGCAACCTGCGCGGCGAGCAGCCGCTGACCTCATTGGCCGCGCTCGACGCCTGCGGCGTGCCGGTGCTGTTCGTGGCCGGCGTGGAGGACGTGCTGTTTCCTCCCGAGGCAATTCGCGCAGCGCAGGCGGCGATGGCGAACGCCGAGTATCTGGAGATCGCCGCCGCCGGGCATTCGGCGTATTTCGAAGCGCCGCGGGTGTTCAACGAAGCGGTGCGCGCGTGGCTTGATCGGCACGACTGAATCGCCTTCGAATCAAGCCTCGATCGTCGTTCCCAAAGCGGCCGCCTCGCCGGGGCCGCATCTTCTCCGCTCCGCTCATGTCCCCTGAAAACCTTCGCTCCCGACGCGACATCGTCGGGAGCCCAAAGCAATGGGCTTCGCATCGCTCAGGGGCCGTGCCGGTTGCGCGCACGCATGACTTCACCTCATCGCACGGCCGCGAAAATCTCGTTTGTTGGCGTTTTTTCGCCTTCCTATGATGGCCTCGTCTACCCCACACGCCTACCAAGGAAACCTGAAAATGAAACGTCTCGCCCCGCCCCTGTTCGCTTCGGTTCTGGCCGCGGTGTCGTCGCACGCCCTGGCGCAAAGCACGGTCACGTTGTACGGCATCGTCGACGAAGGCATCACCTATGGAAACAATGTCGGCGGCGGCGCGCAGGTGGCGGCGGCGAGCGGCACCATGTCGGGCAGCCGCTTCGGCCTGAAGGGCACGGAAGATCTCGGCGGCGGCATGTCGGCGGTGTTCGATCTGCAGAACGGTTTCGATCTGTCCACCGGCAAGCTCGGGCAGGGCGGCCGGATGTTCGGCCGCAAGGCGTTCGTGGGCCTGTCGAGCGCCACCTACGGCGCGCTGACGCTCGGCCGCCAATACGACCCGGTGGTCGATCTCGTGCAGGGCATCACGGGCGACGGCGTGTTCGGCGCGTTCTTCACGACGCCGGGCGACGCCGACAACAACGACAACAGCATCCGCGTCAACAACTCGATCAAGTACACGAGCCCCACTTACGCCGGGCTCACGTTCGAGGCGATGTATGGCCTCGGCGGCACGGCGGGCAGCGTGTCGAGCGGCGGCAGCATGGGCGCCGCGCTCGGCTACACGAACGGCGGCCTGAACCTCGCCGGCGGCTATCTCTACACGAAGAACGACACGCTCGCGAACGCCTCGTCGGGCGGCTTCATCAACGACGGCAGCCTCGTCACCGCCGGCTACGGCGTCGCGCCCGGTTCGTTCCAGACGATCCACGCGGCCGCGTCGTACGCGTTCAACAAGTTCACGGTGGGCTTGCGCTATTCGAACTCGCAATACAAGACCTATTCGCAGACGAGCGTGTTCAACGCCACCGAGAAGTTCAACGTCGCGAGCGGCTACCTCGCGTACCAGTTCACGCCGGCGCTGATGGCCGCCGTGAACTACGGCTACACGAAGGCGAGCGGGGCGCAATCGGCGAGCTACAACCAGGTGTCGGCCGGCGTCGATTACCTGCTGTCCAAGCGCACCGATCTCTACGCTATCGCCGGCTACACGAAGGCGAACGGCCGCACGCTGTCCGCCGACGGCACGACGGTGGTGGCCGCCACCGCGAACGTGGGCGATTACAACAACGCCTCGTCGAACGCCAAGCAGGTGCTCGCCGTGGTGGGCATGCGCCACAAGTTCTGATTTTTGGCGAGCGGCAAGCCGGAAATTGTCCTGATCTAATCGCACTTTGAGGCACGCCGAAAGGCGGAAGCGCCATGCAAATCGTCATCGAAAATCTGAGCGACACCGCGGGCCTGCTGGGCGCACGACGCGTATTCAGCGTGCCCCGTTCGCTGCCGGCGGACGTGAAGACGCTGGATGCCTCGCGCTGGCAGGCGCACCCCGCGCTGTACGACGCCGACACGCTGCTCGCGCTGCGCGATGCGCGCCTGAGCGAGAGCGACCGCGAGGTTGCGCTGGCGGGCGGGGTGGCGCGCCTGAACGCCAGCATCGGCTGGCAACGCATGGCCGATCGCGAGGAAGCGGCGGCATTGCTTCGGATGGCGAAGGACAGCGTGATGCCGCGCGTGCGCCTGCTGCTGTCGGTGATGCCGGATCAGGACACCGAAGGGTTTGCCGCGTGGTTCGCCGATTACGCGCGCCATGCGCCCACCGGCGACGGCACGCTGCTGCGCGCCTGCAAGCTGTACGGCCGCGAGCCGCATTTCGCGCGCAATCTCGAAGCCGTGTGGGCGGCCGGCTGGCTGCCGGTGGTGTTCACCGCCGAGCCGCGGGCGCTGCTGGCGCGCGCGGCCGAACTCGGCCGGCCGATCGTGTTCCGTCATGCGGCCAGCGCGGCCGATCTCGACGCCATGCAGGCCGCGGCCACGGCGGACGTGTCGCGCTGGGTGACCAGCTCGCCGCAATACCTGCTGCCCGTCGAGGCCGGCCGCCGCGCCGCGCTGGCGGTGCGCCCGCCGATCGCCGACGAGGCGACGCGGCAGGCGCTGCTCGCGCGCTTCGGCGAAATCGACCTGATCGCCACCGATCACGTGGCGCGCGGCGCCACCGCCGGGCCGGGCCTGCAATCGCAACACCACCTGCTGCCCGCGCTGCTGACGCTCGCTAGCGAACTCGCCGCGCCGCCGCACATCGTGCTCGGCAAGGCGTCGAGCCGGCCGGCCATGCTGTTCGGCCAGGATCCGAGCGACTGGGCGGTGGCACTGGTGTCGCACGCGCCCGCGCCGGCGGCGGCTTCCGCTTCATCCCTGTCGATGCCCGGCATCGACGGCGAGCGCGATCCGTTCGACGGCGCGCCGTTCGCGCCGCGCGTCATGGCGATCGTTCACGGCGAGACCTTCTGGCCCACCCGCCATCTGCTCGAATCCTTCTGAATTCACGAATCACACTGATCCATTCCTGGAGAACCCCATCATGTTCCGTTCCGCCCTCGTTACCGCCGCCAGCATCGTGTCGATGCTGTGCGCCGTGTCGTCCGCCCCGGCGCAAGCCGGCCAGTTGCCGAGCGTCGAAGCGTTCGGCAAGAGCAGCGAATGCGTCGCGCTGCGCAAGCAATACCCGACGCTGGTCGGCACGCACCTGAAGATCGGCCTCGGCGGCTACACGGCCGGCTTCGAGGCGCCCGCCAAGGACGACCCGTCGAAGATCGAAGGCCTCGATCCCGACCTGATCGCCTACATGGGCGCATGCCTCGGCTACACGCACGAATATCAGAACGTCGCGTTCAACGTGCTGCTGACCGGCATCACCGGCAAGCGCTTCGACATGGGGCCGAGCCTCTACGTGACCGACGTGCGCCGTAAGCAGGTGGCGTTCGTGTCGTCGTTCGCCGTGATCGACGGCTCGGTCATCAAGAAGGGCAACCCCAAGCATCTGACCTCGCTCGATTCGCTGTGCGGCGCGACCGTCGCGGCGGCGGCCGGCACGTACGAGGCGGTGACGCTGGTGCCGCAGGCCACCGAGAAGTGCAAGGCGCAGAACAAGCCCGAAGTGGCGCTGTTGCTGCTGCAGGCCACCGACGCGAGCGTGCAGGCCGTGATCAGCGGCCGCGCCGACATCTACCTGACCGCCCATTCGGACGCGAAGGCGCTGGCCGCCTCGATGCCGCAGCTCGAAAGCGGCTTCACGGTCGATCTGCCGATCCTGAACGGCTTCCCGATCGCCAAGGACAACACCGTGCTGCGCTCGGCCGTGCTGGCCTCGATGAAGGTGATTCAGAACAAGGGCATTCAGAAGACGCTGCTCGACAAGTGGGGCCAGGATGCAGCCTCGCAACGTACGGCGAGCGACGCCGAGTGATGCACCGGCGCGGCGCGGGGCGGTGGCTGATGGCCGCCCCGCGCCGCGCATCGAAGCCGGAAAACCGTTTCACCCCGTAAGCGCCTCATCGCCATGCAAAACTTCCTGCATTACCTGACCTTCCCGTATCTGCTTCAGGGCTGCCTCGTCGCGCTCGGGCTGCTGTTCGGCGCGCTCGTGGGCGGCCTGCTGATCGGATTCGTGCTGGCGCTCGGCGCGGATGCGCGCTGGATCTGGGTGCGCTATCCCGTGCGCGCCTACATCTACCTGATTCGCGGCACGCCGCAGCTGCTGCAGCTGATCCTGCTGTTCAACGTGCTGCCGCAGGCGGGGCTGACGCTCACGCCGTTCGTCAGCGCGCTGCTCGCGCTGACCATCAACGAGACGGCGTTCTGCGCCGAAATCATTCGCGGCGGGATCCGCTCGGTGAACCGCGATCAGCGCATCGCGGCGCAGGCGTTCGGTTTCTCCGCGCTGACCGAACTGGCCTACGTGGTGATTCCGCAGGGCCTGCGCGCGATCATTCCGGCGCTCGGCAACGAGGCGGTGGGGCTGCTGAAATCGACGTCGCTGGCGTCGGTGGTGGGCGTCAGCGAACTGACGCTGCGCAGCCAGACGATCGTGTCGCAAAACTTCGAATTCTTGCCGGTGCTGCTGGCGTCCGGCGTGATGTACATCGTGCTGTCGGCCGTGATCGCGGGCGTGCAGAACTGGTGCGAGCGCAACGTCGGCACCGGCCGCCGCGTGCGCGCCGCGGGCGCCGACGCGCCGCTCGCCGACGACGCCGGCCAGGTCGGCCGGATGGCGCCGCACGAAGGCCGCGCCACGCCCGGCGTGCCGCAGCTCGAGATCGACGCCGTGCGCGTGCGCTACGGCAGCCGCGACGTGCTGAAGGACGTGTCGCTGTCCGTCGCGCCGGGCGAGGTGGTGGCGCTGCTCGGCAAGTCCGGCTCGGGCAAGAGCACGCTGCTGAAGACGATCCTCGCGCTCAATCCGGTGGAATCCGGCGCGATCCGCATCGACGGCCGCTCGCTGACGTCGACCGAAACCGGTGCGCCGCTGCCGCGCCGCCGCCTCGCGAAATCGCGCGCCGAGGCGCGCATCGGCATGGTGTTCCAGAACTTCGCGCTGTTCGATCACCTGAGCGCCGTCGACAACGCCGCCGCGATTCCGTTGCGCGTGCAACATGTGCCGCACGTCGAGGCGTCGCGCCGCGCGCGCATCGCGCTGCTGAAGGTGGGCCTCAAGGATTTCTCCGATCACATGCCGCACGAGATGTCGGGCGGCCAGCAGCAGCGCGTCGGCATCGCGCGCGCGCTGGCCAGCGACCCGCGCGTGATCCTGCTCGACGAACCCACCTCGGCGCTCGATCCCGAGCTGGTGGGCGAGGTCGACGAAACGATCCGCCGCCTCGCGCAGACGGGCATCACCATGCTGCTGTCCACCCACGACATCAATTTCGCCGCGAGCGTGGCCGATCGCGTAGTGTTCCTGCACGACGGGCGGATCATCGAGCAGGGGCCGCCGTCGATCCTGCGCGCGCCCGCCACCGCCGAATTCGCGGCGTTCCTGCGCCATCCCGACGACGACAAGCCCGCGCCCGCCGCCATGCAGCCGCCGCCCCGCACGTTCGTGCTGCCCGCCAGCCTGGAGCCGACCCGATGAAAGACTGGCGCGACGCTTCCCGCCAGGCGCTCGGCGACGAACTGTTCGGCTATCTGGCCGGGCAGCCGCACGACATGCGCGCCGGCGAGGCCGATCCCAACGAAGTCGCGTGGTCGCGCTACCGGCTCGTGCCGCGCGTGCTGCGCGGCCAGCAGGGCGTGGACGTGAGCTGCCGCCTGTTCGGCCGCGACTACGCCGCGCCGCTCGGCGTGGGCGCGTTCGCCGCCGACCGCCTGTTA
>NZ_JAAGPF010000264.1 GCF_017104645.1 Burkholderia sp. Ac-20379 | reverse complement strand
AAGCCGGCCGCCGCCCCCCGGGCAGGGCAGCGCGGCCGCCGCGCACGAACAGCGGCCGCAGCCGGGCCGGTGGCGGCGGCCGCCGCGCTGGCCCGACTGGGCCGGCGGATGCGCCGCGCGCTCGTTGGTGGCGTGCGCGACGCGCCGCTCGCCGGCCAGCAGCGCCAGCGCGGGAGCGGTCAGCCGCCGCGCGCCGATCGTGCCGCACGCCGGGCACGGCGCGGGCCGGTCGCGCTCGGCGATCGCGCGCATCGCGACGAACGGCCCGCAGGCCTCGCAGTGAAAGTCGTAGATCGGCATGTCGGGCGCTCCGGGCTCAGGCCTTGACGAGGTCGAACGAGATCGGCAGATCGACGTCGCCCGTCACGTGCCGCACCGGCCCCTGCGCGTTCGGCCGGATGTCGAAATCGAAGATCTGCGTGGGCAGCCACAGCGTCGCGCACGCGTTCGGGATGTCGACCACGCCGCTGATATGCCCCTGTACCGGCGCACAGCCGAGCAGCGAATAGGCCTGCGCGCCCGAGTAACCGAACTTCTTCAGGTATTCGATCGCGTTCAGGCAGGCCTGGCGATAGGCGACGGTCACGTCCAGATAATGCTGGCCACCCGATTCGTCGACCGAGATGCCCTCGAAGATCAGGTAATCGTTGTAGTTCGGCGTGATCGGGCTCGGCTGGAACACGGGATTGCGGATGCCGTATTTCTCCATGCCGCCCTTGATCAGGTTCACGCGCATGTGCACCCAGCCGGCCATCTCGATCGCGCCGCAGAACGTGATCTCGCCGTCGCCCTGGCTGAAGTGCAGGTCGCCGACCGACAGCCCCGCGCCGTCCACGTACACCGGGAAGAACACCTTCGAGCCGCGCGACAGATCCTTGATGTCGCAGTTGCCGCCGTGCTCGCGCGGCGGCACGGTGCGCGCGCCCTCGGCCGCGGCCTTCGCCTTCGCGTCGCCGCTCAGGCTGCCCATGTGCGCGGTGGCCGCGAACGGCGGATTCGCCAGCGGCGGCACGCGCCCGGGATCGGTGGCGATCAGGCCCGTCTCGCGCGCGTTCCAGGTTTCGAGCAGCGTCGGATCGGGCAGGCAGCCGATCAGGCCCGGGTGGATCAGCCCCGCGAAGTTCACGCCCGGGATATGGCGCGAGCTGGTGTACATGCCGTGGAAATCCCAGATCGACTTCTGCGCCGACGGGAAATGGTCGGTCAGGAAGCCGCCGCCGTTGGTCTTCGAGAAGAAGCCGTTGAAGCCCCACTGGCTGTCGGCCTTCGCGCCGATGTCGAGCAGGTCCACCACCAGCAGGTCGCCCGGCTCGGCGCCCTTCACGCCTACCGGGCCGGACAGGAAGTGGACGATCGACAGGTCGATGTCGCGCACGTCGTCGGCGCTGTCGTCGTTCTTGATGAAGCCGCCCGTCCAGTCGTAGGTTTCGAGCACGAAGTCGTCGCCGGGCTTGACCCAGCACGCCATCGGAATGTCGGGGTGCCAGCGGTTGTGGACTTGCGCGTTCTCGTAGGCGGACTGGTTCAGGTCGACCTTGATCAGGGTTTCAGGCATTTCGCACGCTCCTCGGTGCTGCGGTGGACGATGACGGCGCGCACGCCGTCAGACGGACAGGTATTCGCGAATGCGGTCGGTGTCGCCGGCCTCGCGGGTACTCTGGTGAACGAAACGGCCGCCCTCGATCACGAACAGCCGGTCGGCCACCTCGAGCGCGAAGCTCAGCACCTGCTCGGACACCACGATCGCGATGTCGCGCGAGGCGCGGATCTGGTTCAGTGCGCGGGCGATGTCCTTGATCACGGACGGCTGGATGCCTTCGGTCGGCTCGTCGAGCAGCAGCACCTTCGGATCGGTGGCCAGCGCCCGCGCGATCGCCAGTTGCTGCTGCTGGCCGCCGGACAGGTTGCCGCCCTTGCGGCGGCGCATGTCGAACAGCACCGGGAACAGCGCGTACAGCTCGTCGGGCACGGTTTGCGAGCGCGCGTTCTCCAGGCCGGTGCGGATGTTCTCCTCGACCGTCAGCGACGCGAAGATCTGCCGGCCCTGCGGCACGTAGCCGATGCCCCTGGCCACGCGCCGGAAGCTCTCGTCCTTCGAGACATCCGCGCCGCCCACCTTCACGGTGCCGCGGCTGGCCGGCAGCATGCCGATCAGCGACTTGAACAGCGTGGTCTTGCCCATGCCGTTGCGGCCCATCACCGCCACGCTTTCGCGGGCGCCGACCGAAAAGCCGATGCCGTGCAGCACCTCGCTCTGGCCGTAACTGACGACGAGATCGTCGACTTCGAGCATGTCGGGTTCCTCCTTTTCAGTGGCCCAGGTAGACGTCGATCACGCGCGGATCCGCCTGCACCGTGGCCATCGGCCCTTCGGCGAGAATCCTGCCCTGGTGCATCACGGTGACCTTGTGCGCGATGCGCTCGACGAACGCCATGTCGTGCTCGATGACGATCATCGAGCGCTGCCGGCAGATCCGGCCCAGCAGCTCGGCCGTGATCTCGCGCTCCTTCGCGCTCATGCCGGCGATCGGCTCGTCGAGCATCAGCAGTTCGGGGTCCTGCATCAGCAGCATGCCGATCTCCAGCCACTGCTTCTGGCCGTGCGACAGCAGCCCCGCCTCCATGTCGAGCGCGGCGGCCAGGCCGATTTCCTCGGCCACCGCCTGCACCTGGTCGGTCACCGCGCTGTCGCGCCGGAACGCCAGCGCGCCGAACACGCCGCGCCCGCGCGGGAACGACACCTCCAGGTTCTGCGACACCGACAGGTTTTCGTAGATCGACGGCGTCTGGAACTTGCGGCCGATGCCCTTGCGCACGCGCCGGAACTCGGCCAGCCGCGTGATTTCCTCGTTGCGGAACTTGATGCTGCCGGCCGTCTCCCGGGTCTTGCCGCAGATCAGGTCGAGCAGCGTGGTCTTGCCGGCGCCGTTCGGGCCGATCACCACGCGCAGTTCGCCGCGTTCGAGATAGAGGTTCAGCGAATCGATCGCCTTGAAGCCGTCGAACGAGACGGTCAGGTCCTCGACCGCGAGCAGGAAGTCGGTATTGCTCATCTCAGGCCTCCCGTTTGGCCGGCTCGCCGAGCCAGCGCCGCAGCCGCGGCCGCGCGTGCGCCTCGTACAGCCCGGCCAGGCCGTTCGGGAACGCCATCACCACGCCGATGAACATCGCCGCCATCAGGAACAGCCACAGGTTCGGGAAGCTCTCCGAGAACCAGGTCTTGCCGAGATTGACGAGGATCGTGCCGAGCACCGCGCCCGCCACCGACATGCGCCCGCCCACCGCCGCGTAGATCACCATCTCGATCGACGGCACGATGCCGACGAACGACGGCGACATGAAACCCACCTGCAGCGTGAACATCGCGCCGCCCACCGCCGCGAGCAGCGCCGCGACGCAGAACGCGAACACCTTGAACATCGCCACGTCGTAGCCGGAGAAGCGCACGCGATCCTCCTTGTCGCGCATCGCCAGCAGCAGCGTGCCGAGCTTGCCGCGCTGCACCCAGCGGCAGGCCAGCATGGCCGCGATCAGCAGCGCGGCGTTGACGAAATACAGCACGTACTTGGCCGGGTTCGACTGGATGCTCCAGCCGAGCAGCGTGCGCAGGTCGGTGATGCCGTTCACGCCGCCCGTATAGCCCTGCTGGCCGATGATCAGCACCGACAGGATCAGCGCCACGGCCTGCGTGATGATCGCGAAATACACGCCGCCCACGCGCCGCTTGAACATCGCGAAGCCCACCACGAACGCCAGCAGCGTGGGCACCGCCAGCACCGCGAGGATCGCGAACGGCAGCGAATGGAACGGCTGCCACCAGCCCGGCAGCGCGGTCAACTGGTTCCAGTCCATGAAGTCGGGAATACCGGGCGTGGTCTGGGTCTTCGTCGAGATCGGATCGGACGCCTCGAGCTTCAGGAACATCGCCATCGCGTAGCCGCCGAGGCCGAAGAACACGCCCTGCCCGAGGCTCAGCACGCCGCCGTAGCCCCAGGCGATCACCAGGCCGACCGCGACGAACGCGTAGGTCAGATACTTGCCCATCAGGTTCAGGCGGAACGCGTCGAGCGCGAGCGGAAACACCACGACGATCAGGATCGCCAGCAGCACGATGCCGGCGTAGCCGGAGGCGTCGGCGCGGCGCGCCAGCGCGCGCCAGCCGCCCGGCTTGGCGGGGGCGGCTGGCGAGACGAGCTCGCCCGCCGCGGATTGGATGGGTTCCATGGTCCTTCTCCGGTCGGAAGTACGGGATGCGGTTGAACGGTCGATGCGATTCGTCGCGGCGCGTCAGGCGCGCCGCACCTTCGAGGCGAACAGGCCTTGCGGGCGCAGCATCAGGATGATCACGACGGTCAGCAGCGTCAGCACGCGCGCCGTCGAGCCGGACAGGAAGAACTCGCTGATCGACTGCATCTGCGCGATGCCGAACGCCGAGGCCACCGTGCCGAGCAGGCTCGCCGCGCCGCCGAACGTCACCACCAGGAACGAATCGACGATGTAGAGCGAGCCGCTGGTCGGCCCGGTCGAGCCGATCGCCGTGAACGCGGCGCCCGCCACGCCCGCCACGCCGCAGCCGATCGCGAACGTCATCCGGTCGGTGAGCCGCGTGTTGATGCCGGCCGCGTTCGCCATCGGCCGGTTGGCCACCGTGGCGCGCACCCGCAGGCCCCAGCGCGAGCGGTACAGCGCGAGCAGCAGCCCGCCCGTCATGACCAGCGCCAGCCCCATCACGAACATGCCGCTGACGGGAATGTCGAGGCCCTGCGACGGCTCCCACGAACCCATCAGCCAGTCGGGCAGTTGCGGGCTGACCTCCTTCGGGCCGAACGTCGAGCGGAACACCTGCTGCATCCCGAGGCTCAGGCCCCAGGTGGCGAGCAGCGTGTCGAGCGGGCGGCGGTACAGATGGCGGATCAGCGCCCATTCGGCCAGCCAGCCGGCCGCGAACGCGATGAAGAACGCCGCCACGATCGCGATGAAGAAATACACCGGCGTGATCGCGTGCCAGACGTTCTGCGCGCACCACGAGAACAGATAGACGGTGTACGCGCCGATCGTCATGAATTCGCCGTGGGCCATGTTGATCACGCCCATCTGGCCGAAGATCACGGCGAGGCCGAGGCCCATCAGCAGCAGGACGCTGAACAGGCTCAGGCCGGCGAAGCCCTGCATCAGCGTGATATTGAAAATGTCGGTAGCGGACATTGGAAACCTCCTCGCGCGGCGGCCCGGGCGGCCGCCGCCATGCGCGTGACGCGGCATGCGGAGCCTCGCGGCCCCGCGCCGGCTTACATGTAGCCCTTCGGGAACGGGTTCGGCTGGATCGGCTCGGCCGATTGCGCCACCACCTTGAACTGGCCGTCCGGCTGGCCTTCGCCGATCATCGAGCGGCTCCAGAGGTGATGGTTCGCATCGACCTTCGCGTAGCCCTGCGGCGCGTTCTTCAGCTCGATGCCGGCCGAGGCGGCCACCACCTTGTCCACGTCGAAGCTGCCGGCGCGCTCGCAGGCCGCTTTCCAGATCCACGGCCCGAGGTAGGCCGCCTGCGTGACGTCGCCGATTACCGCCTTCTGGCCGTAGCGCGCCTTGAACGCCTGCACGAATTTCTTGTTGTTGTCGTTGTCGAGCGATTCGAAGTACTTCATCGACGAGAAGAAGCCCGCGAAGTTCTCGCCGCCGATGCCGAGCACCTCGTCCTCGGTTACCGACAGCGTCAGCAGGAACTGCTTCTGCGGCGTGATGCCGGCCGCCTTGAGCTGCTTGTAGAACGCCACGTTCGAGCCGCCCACCACGGTCGCGAAGATGCAGTCCGGGCGCGCCAGCTTGATCTTGTTCATCAGCGAGTAGAAATCGGTGGTGCCGAGCGGGTAGTACTCCTCGCCCACCACCTTCGCGTGCAGGTGCTGCTCGATGTGGCGGCGCGCGATCTTGTTCGAGGTGCGCGGCCAGATGTAGTCCGAACCGATCAGGAAGAAGCTCTTGGCCTTCTTGGTGTTCGACGCCCAGTCGAGCGCCCAGAGAATCTGCTGGGTCGCTTCCTGGCCGGTATAGAACACGTTCTTCGACTGCTCCAGCCCTTCGTAGAACGTCGGGTAGTACAGCAGCCCGTTGTCCTTCTCGAACACCGGCAGCACCGCTTTGCGCGAGGCCGAGGTCCAGCAGCCGAACACGGCCGCCACGTGGTCGTTCTCCAGCAGCTTCTTCGATTTCTCGGCGAACGTCGGCCAGTCGGACGCGCCGTCTTCCTGAATGATCTGGATCTTGCGGCCGAGCACGCCGCCCATCGCGTTGATCTGCTCGATCGCGAGCCGCTCCGCCTGGATCGACCCCGTCTCGGAGATCGCCATCGTGCCGGTGGCCGAGTGCAGCTGGCCGACCGTCACCGTGGTGTCCGTGACGGCCAGCCGGGTCGTGTTGACCTTGGCCGTCGGCGGCGTCTGCGCATAACCGGCGCGCGGCAGGCCGAGCGCCATCAGCGGCGCGGCGGCGAGGCCGCCGATCAGGCGCCGGCGCAGCGGCGACGGGGCTTCGTCATCGAATCGATCGTCTACGGACATCACATTCTCCTTGTCGGGTCGCACCGCCGGCGAACCGTGGCCGGCGTGTGAGGCGAAATGTAGGAAGCCAAATAAACGATCGGAATACGTCGATTGACGTATATCCCGACCCGTGCCTGGAATGTAACTTGCGTGACGCATGCCTCCCGCCACGGACGCACCAACCTGGATCACCCGAGATGGCATCGACGCACCCGAGCCCCGCACCGGCCCCCGAGCACGCGGCGCGCCCCAGCACGCAGCGCATCGTCAAGGTGCGGCGCGACTACAACGCCTGGGTCGGCGACGAGACGCTCGAGGATTACGCGCTGCGCTACACGCCGATTTCGTTCCGGCGCTGGTCGGAATTCCGGGTCGCGAACACCGCGATCGGCGCGGTGTCGTTCCTCGTGCTGGAGGCGATCGGCGGCAGCCTGGTGGTCGACTACGGCTTCACCAACGCGGTGTGCGCGATCGCGGCCGTGTCGATGCTGATCTGGCTGACGAGCCTGCCGATCAGCTATTACGCCGCGCGCCACGGCGTGGACATGGATCTGCTCACGCGCGGCGCCGGCTTCGGCTATATCGGCTCGACCGTCACGTCGCTGCTGTACGCGAGCTTCACGTTCATCTTCTTCGCGCTGGAGGCGGCCATCATGTCGCTCGCGCTCCAGTTGATGTTTCCGATTTCGATCGGCCTCGCCTACGTGATCAGTTCGCTGGTGGTGATTCCGATCGTGATGTTCGGCATCACGCTGATCAACCGGCTGCAGAGCTGGACGCAGCCGCTGTGGCTCGTGCTGTTCGTGCTGCCCTACGCGGCGATGCTGTGGCACCACCCGGAGCTGCTGCGCGAATGGGCTACGTTCGCGGGCTTCGCGCCCGAAGGCCGCGCGTTCAGCCTGATCGCGTTCGGGCAGGCGGCCACCGTGGTGTTCGCGCTGATCGTGCAGGTCGGCGAGCAGGTGGATTACCTGCGCTTCCTGCCGCCGCTCACGCGCACGAACCGCCGGCGCTGGTGGATCGCGCTGCTCGCGGCCGGCCCCGGCTGGATCGTGCCCGGCGCGCTCAAGATGCTCGGCGGCGCATTTCTCGCGTTCATCGCGATCCAGCACGAGATCGACGTGGCGCACGCCGTGCAGCCCACCCAGATGTATCTGGTCGCCTATCACCTGCTGCTCGACCCGCTCGGGCTGGCGGCCTGGGCCGTGCCGGCCGCGGTGCTGTTCGTGATCGTCTCGCAGTTGAAGATCAACGTGACCAACGCCTACGCCGGCTCGCTCGCCTGGTCGAATTTCTTCGCGCGGCTCACGCACAGCCATCCGGGCCGCGTGGTGTGGCTCGTGTTCAACGTGCTGATCGCGCTGCTGCTGGTGGAGATGGGCGTGTTCGATGCGATCGGCAAGGTGCTGTCGATGTATGCGAACGTGGCGATCGCGTGGGTGGGCGCGCTGTTCGCCGATCTGGTCGTCAACAAGCCGCTCGGCTACAGCCCGCGCGACATCGAGTTCAAGCGCGCGCACCTGTACGACATCAACCCGGTGGGCGTGGGCGCGATGGCGATCGCCGCCGTCACGGCGATGCTGGCGCACGGCGGCGCGTTCGGCGAGCTGGCGCAGGCGATGTCGCCGTTCATCGCGCTCGGCGTGGCGTTCGTCTGCGCGCCGGCCATCGCGATCCTCACGCGCGGGCGCTACTACCTCGCGCGCCAGGCCGAGCCGGCGCCGCTCGGGCCGCTGGCCGCGCTGCGGCGCTGCGCGATCTGCGAGAACGCGTTCGAGCACGAGGACACCGCGTATTGCCCGGCCTACGGCGGCACCATCTGCTCGCTGTGCTGTTCGCTCGATTCGCGCTGCAACGACCGCTGCAAGCCGCACGCGCGCATCGCCTCGCAGCTCGACCGCGCGCTGCACCGGCTGTTCCCGAACGCGCGGCTCGGCGCGACCGGCGTGCGGCTCGCGCATTACCTCGGCATCGTGCTGGCGATGCTGGTGCTGCTCGCGACGGTGCTCTACCTGATCTGGTCGCAGAGCGCCGACACGCTCGCGGCGCCCGGCTCGCCGGCCTGGCGCGAAGTGACGGGCAGCTACGTGAAGGTGTTCGTCGCGCTGTCGCTGATCGGCTGCATCGCCGCGTGGTGGCTGGTGCTCGAACGCGAGAACCGACGCGTCACGCAGGAGGAATCGCAGCGCCAGACCGAGCTGCTGATGCTCGAGATCGATGCGCACCAGAAAACCGACGCCGCGCTCAAGCGCGCCCGCGCCGCCGCCGAATCGGCCAACAGCGCGAAGAGCCGCTACGTGACGGGCTTGAGCCACGAGCTGCGCACGCCGCTGAACAGCATCCTCGGCTACGCGCAACTGCTGCTGCAGGCGCGCGACGACATCCCGCCCGCGCGGCTCAACGCGATCCGCACCATCCACCGCAGCGGCGAGCACCTGCTCGCGCTGGTCGACGGCCTGCTCGACGTGGCGCGCATCGAGGCCGGCAAGCTGCAACTGAACGTCGCGCCGATCGCGCTGCCCGAATTCCTCGCGCAGATGACGGCGATGCTGCGCCCGCAGGCCGTCGAGAAGGCGATCGAATTCGTCGTGCAGCCGGCCGGCTGGTTGCCGCCCACCGTCAAGTCGGACCAGAAGTGCCTGAGCCAGATCCTGACCAACCTGATCGGCAACGCGATCCGCTTCACGCAGACGGGCGGCGTGACGCTGCGCGTCGGCCATGCGCTCGACACGCTGACGTTCGAGGTGATCGACACCGGCCCCGGCATTCCGGCCGACCAGATGGCGCGGCTGTTCCTGCCGTTCGAGCGCGGCGAGGCGGCCAGCGCGCACGATCACGGCGCGGGGCTCGGGCTGACCATCTGCAATCTGCTCACGCACGCGCTGGGCGGCAGCCTCGACGTCGACAGCGAGGTCGGGCGCGGCACGCGCTTCGTCGTCAAGGTGTACGCGCCGGCCGTGCGCACCGCCGCCCCGGCGCGCACCGAACTGGCCGACATCCGCGGCTATCGCGGCGCGCGGCGCACGCTGCTGATCGTCGACGACCTGCCCGACCAGCGCGCGATCGTCGTGCAGATGCTCGCGCCGCTCGGCTTCGAGATCGTCGAGGCCGGCAGCGGCATCGACGCGCTGCGCTGGCTCGGCACGCGCGCGGCCGACGCGATCCTGATGGATATTTCGATGCCCGACATGGACGGCTACGAAACCAGCCGACTGATCCGCGAGCGGCGGATCTCGTCGGCGCCGATCATGCTGCTGTCGGCCAACGCGTTCGCCGACGATCGCGAACGCGCGATCGCGATCGGCTGCGACGACTACCTCGTCAAGCCGGTGCAGGTGCCGGTGCTGCTCGACAAGCTCGCGGCGCTGCTGCGCCTCGAATGGGCGCGCGCGGACGCGGTGACCGAGGCGAGCCTGGACGATGCGGCCACGGATCCGGCGTCGCCGGCCTACGTCGAGGCGTTGCCGACGCCCGCATCCTCCACGGCAAACGACGCCCCGTGCCTGCCCCGCTCGATGCACGCGCAACTGAAGGCGCTGCTCGACGTCGGCTACGTGCAGGGCCTGATCGAGGCGCTCGACGCAGCCGTGGCCCGACGTCCGGCGCTGGCCGCCCCGCTCGCCGCGCTGCGCGCACGCGCCGAACTGTTCCAACTGAAGGAATTCGAGCATGAGCTTGACCGCCTCCCGCTCGGCGCCGATGACTGACGCCGCGCGCCCGCTCCCCGACGCCGCCCTGCCCGGCGTGCTCGGCAACCGCCCGGTCGTGCTGATCGTCGACGACACGCCCGACAACCTCGCGCTGCTGTCCGACACGCTGCGCGCCGACGGCTACGCGGTGCTGGTCGCACTGAGCGGCGACGACGCGCTGAAGTGCCTCGCGCGCGTCACGCCCGACGTGGTGCTGCTCGACGCGATGATGCCTGGGCTCGACGGCTTCGAGACCTGCCGGCGCCTGAAGCTCGACGCGCGCCACGCGCACCTGCCGGTGATCTTCATGACCGCGCTGGCCGAGAGCGAGCACGTGGTGCAGGGCTTCCGGGTGGGCGGCATCGACTACGTGACCAAGCCGGTGCGGCCCGAGGAGGTGTGCGCGCGGATCGCCGCCCACGTGCAGCGCTCGCGCGCGCAGCGCTACGCCGACACCGTGCTCGAGCTCGATGCGCGCGCAGCCGTGATCGTCGACGGCGGCGGCGCGATCCGCTGGCAGTCGGCGCAGGCCGCCACGCGGCTGGCCGGCTACGGCGGCGACGGCGGCGGC
>NZ_JAAGPF010000024.1 GCF_017104645.1 Burkholderia sp. Ac-20379 | reverse complement strand
CGACCGGCACGGCGTCAACGGACGGCGTGGCGGCCGCGACTTCGGCCGGCTTCGCGTGCAGATCCCCGGTGGCGGGCGGCACGGCGCGGTTGGGTTGCGCGTCGTCCGGCGTGGTCGAGTCGGTGAGATCGTTCATCGGTCCCTCTTTGTCATGCGGTGCGTGCGGTACGGCTCGGCGGCACGCGCCGTCGATCGACGCGGGCAGGGCGGCGGCTCCGTCGCCCGCGAACAGCGAATCCGGCCCGCACAAGCGCAGGACCGGGCGTTTCAGGTTCCGCGGGAACCCCGGATGCGCGCCCGACACAGCACAAGCAGCGCGACATTCCGGTAAAGCGGGTACTTACATTGAGCATCGCCGCCGAAGCGTCGGGCGATCCGCCGATCGCCCGGTGGCAGCATGCTATCGGATCAGAAAAGCGCGTAGCGCAACACGATCAGCATCATCCGCAGGCGCGGCTTGCGCACCGGCGTGCGCGGCGCGACGAAGCCCCGCGCGAGCGCGGCTTCGAGGATGCAGCGGTAGGCGCCCGACATGATGCGCGGCGCGCGCACCTGCACGCGCGGCGCGCCGTCCATGATCCGGTCGGCGCGCGCGAAATGCGCGGCGGCGCGCTCGGCCAGCGTCGCGCACACGCGCGGCAGGGCCGGGTGCGCGGCGATCGATTTCGGATCGGTGACGGGAATGCCTTCGCGTTCGAGCAGCTCGCGCGGCAGGTAGCAGCGGTTGATGCCGGCGTCTTCGTCGATGTCGCGCAGGATGTTGGTCAGTTGCAGCGCGCGGCCAAGATGGTGCGCCAGCTCGATGCCCGGCGCTTCCTGCATCCCGAAAATCCTCACCGACAGGCGGCCGGCCGAGCTCGCGACGCGGTCGCAATACAGATCGAGCGTGGCCTCGTCGGGCGCGCAGATATCTTCGGCGGCGTCCATCGCCATGCCGTCGATCATGTCGTGGAAATCCTCGCGCTTCAGGCCGAACGTGCCGATTTCGCGCGTCAGCGGCACGAGCGAGGCGCGCGGCGTGCCGGCGAAGCAGGCGTCGATGTCGGCGCGCCAGCGGTCGAGGCCGGCCGCGCGAACGTCGCGCGGGCCGCCTTCATCGGCGATGTCGTCGACGGCGCGGCAGAACGCATAAACCTGGAACATGGCCTCGCGCTGCGCGGCCGGCAGGATACGCATCGCGCGATAGAAGGAGCTGCCCGATGAGACGGCAGCGGCGTCGGTTTGGGTTTCGTCCACGGCTAGATTGGAAACGGCCAAGACAGGCTCCGCTAAGACGCCCTCGCGGGCGATGGAAGTAGCCATGCCCGATGGGGATGGAGTTGCGTGCTAGATGCGCGAACGATGCGCGCAGACAGGCTTGATTGACCGGTGGATAGCCGGAAATGGCGGGAAGTATAGCAATGTTTGACACCCGCTGCCGCTGGCCCGGCGCGGGCCCGGCCGCTTACGCGAACACCATGTCGCGTTGCAGATCGAGGGCGATCAAACCCATCGCGCGCGCCAGTTGCAGCACCTGACGGCGATCGAGGCGCGAGCCGATGAAACTCGTGACCTGGCCGTCGAGATCGGCGGTGAACTGGAAGGTCGCGCCGCCTTCGCCGAACCACGCGCCGGGCACCGCTTCCGATTCGCGCCAGGCCAGCCCGTTGATCACGAGCCCGATGCCGTCGCGGATCGCATCGGCCGCCGCGATCGACGGCGTGGTGTCACCGAGGTCGTCGAGCGAATACGGACCGGGCGTCTCGGGGCGGCGGTAAAAGAAGTAGTCGGTATTCATGACGCGGCTTCATGAAGGGGGACTCCGAAAATTAGCGCGAGATGTGGCCGGAATGGAATAGGCAGCATGCCATTCTGTGGCGTTGAGGAAACAGTTTCATGAAAATGAAAGCTGTTTGTTATCTGGATGCCCGACATTCGCCGATTTTCGAGATGGGAAACGGCGTCGCGCGTTGTCTGGCGGCGAGCTTCCTTGAAGTTAGTGAGCATTCACACTTAGATTGGCGGTGCTGGCGGGAACCGGCAATCGCATCGACAATCGCCTCTCGGGCGAGGCATGACCCGCCCCATCTCAAACGAGGAGACACCCCTTGAACGGTTCCGATCCGCACCGCGCATCCCGTGACGAAACCCGCCTGCCGTTCGTGCTGGTGCACGGCGCCTGGCACGGCGCGTGGGCTTACGAACGCGTCGCCGCAGCGCTCGCGGCACACGGTCACGCCAGCCTCGCGCGCGATCTTCCTGCGCATGGAGTGAGTGCCTGCTACCCGGAGTCATTCGGCGGGACGGACCTCGATGCGTTTGCTCAGGAGCCCTCTCCGGTCGCGGCCGTGACGCTCGACGCCTACACCGATCACATCCTCGACACGATCGACCGCGCCTGCGCGCTTGGCCACGAGCGCGTCGTGCTGGTAGGGCACAGCATGGGCGGGCTGGCGATCACGGCGGCGGCCGAGCAAGCGCCCGAGCGCATCGCGGCGATCGTCTACCTGGCCGCGTTCATGCCGGCTTCGGGTGTGGACGGCCTCGATTACGTCCGCGCGCCTGAAAACCGCGGCGAGATGCTGGCATCGCTGATGTGCGCCAGCCCGCGCACGGTCGGCGCGCTGCGCATGAATCCAGCCAGCCGCGACCCGGCTTATCAGGCCCGTCTCAAGGAAGCGTTGTTCGCCGACGTCGACGACGCCACGTGCCGCGCCGCGGTGCGCCTGCTGTCGTGCGACGTGCCGGCCGCGCCGTTCGCCACGCCGATCGTCACCACGCCGGCGCGCTGGGGCGCGATCGAGCGCCACTACATCGCCTGCTCGCAGGATCGCGTGATCCTGCCGGCGCTCCAGCAGCGCTTCATCGCCGAAGCCGACGCGTTCACGCCCGATCGCCCGACCCGCGTGCACCGCTTCGACAGCAGCCATTCGCCGTTCCTGTCGCAGCCGCAGGCGCTGGCCGACCGGCTGGCAGCCATTGCGCGCGACGCGGCCGCCTGAAGCCCGACACGCCAAGCAAACCGAGCGCGGCACGCGCGCCACGCAGATCGCGCCCGCGCGCCCGGAATCGCAGGACGCGGCCCGCGACTCGTTTATGATGGCGATCATTCGATAAAGGCCATCACACGCAGCGGTTCCCATCATCATGACGCCCGACCGGCCCGACGCCACACGCTCCTCGCCCGCCGCCGATTGGCAGGACGAGGACGCGTCGTTTTCGAGCGGCGCGCCCGAGCAGGATTTCGCGGTCCGCCGCATCACGCTGATCATCCTGCTCGCCGCGGCGATCGTGCTGCCCTGCGTCTACGTGGCCGTGATGGCGTACAACGATCTGCGCGCGCGCGAAGCCACCGCGCGCGACGTGACGATGCGCACGGTGCGCGTCGCCGAGGAACACGCGCTGAAGGTGTTCGACCTGACCGAAACGCTCGACGCGCGCATCGTCGATCTGGTGCAGGATCTCGACGATCCGGCCATCCGCAACGCCGAAGCCGACATCCACGACACGCTCAACACGATCGGCGGCGGCTACCCGCAGGTGGCGGCCGTGTCGATCTTCGGCGCGAGCGGCATGCTGCTCGCCAACAGCCTCTATTACCCGGCGCCGCACGCGTCGATCGCGAACCGCGACGATTTCATCGGCGTGCGCGACGGCAAGGTGATCGAGCACATCTCGCGGCCGATGCACGGCCCGCTGCGCTCGACCACCCCGAGCCTCGTCTTCAACACCGGCGTGCCGCGCCGTCACAGCGACGGCAGCTTCGCAGGCATGGTGTCGATCGCGCTGAAATCCTCATACTTCAACGCGTTCTACCGCGACCTGCTCGGCGGCGACAAATCGCCGATGTCGATGGCGCTCACGCGCAGCGACGGCTCGGTGCTGGCCTCGTATCCGCCGCCGCCCGACACCGGCGACGAAAAGCTCGACGAACACGACGCGCCGTTCGTCAACGCCGACGCCCGCAACCCGCGCTCGGGCATCATCCGCGTCGAACACGAAGACGGCTCGAACGAGATCGTCGCGTACCGGCAGGTGGGCTCGTATCCCGTCTACGTGACTTGCGCGTATCGCACCTCGGCGATCTGGAGCGCGTGGTACGAACATCTGAGCGTGCTGTTCATCTCGATGTTCGCGCCGTCGCTGGCGTTGTGGTGCGTGATCTGGCTGTCGCTGAAGCGGCTGCGCGTCGAGGAACAAGCGTGGGATCGTTGGCAGGCCGAAGCATCGATGCGGCGCTCGATCGAATCCGCCTACCGCCAGTCGCGCAAGATGGAAGCGCTCGGCAACCTGGTGGGCAGCGTCGCGCACGATTTCAACAATCTGTTGATGATCATCTCGAGCAACATCCAGATCGTCCGGCTGCGCGGCACGGCGCTGATCGACACCGAGCTGACGGCCATCGAGCGTGCGCTGAAGAACGGCCAGTCGCTGACGCGGCAATTGCTCGGCGTCGCGCGCAAGCAGCCGCTGCGCAGCGAGACGATCGACGTGCCGCAATGGCTCGGCTCGTCGTGCCGCGAATTGCTGAAAACCTCGCTCGGTTCGAAATCGGCGCTGATCGTCGAGATGCCGCCCGGCGTCTGGCCGATTCGCGTCGACATCGCCGAACTCGAACTCGCGGTGATCAACCTCTCGGTCAATGCGCGCGACGCGATGCCAACCGGCGGGCGCTTCACGATCGCCGCGCAGAACATCACGTTCCGCCGCGAGGATCGCTTTCCGCTGACCGGCGATTTCGTGCAGATCGCGCTTACGGACACCGGCAACGGCATGGCGCCCGAGGTGCTCGCGCACGCGTTCGAGCCGCTGTTCACCACCAAGGCGAAGGGCATGGGCACGGGGCTCGGGTTGCCGCAGGTGTTCGCGTTCTGCGAGCGCTCGGGCGGCATCGCGACGATCGACAGCGAGGTGGGGGAGGGCACGACGGTGCGGCTGTATCTGCCGCGTGCGGGCGAAAGCGACCGCGTCCCGGCCGCCGCGCCGGCGGCGCTCGAAGAGGCCGTCCCCAACGCCGAAGCGCCGAACGAAGGCCTGCGGATCCTGCTGGTCGAGGACAACGGCGACGTGGCGGCCGGCACCGAAGCGCTATTGAGCCTGCTCGGCCACCGCATCACCTACGCGGCGAACGCCGACGACGCGCTCGCGCTGATCAACGCGCCCGCCGATCCCGACGACGACGCGCGCCCGTTCGATCTCGTGATCTCCGACATCCACATGCCGGGCAAGCTCAACGGCATCGATCTCGCCGAAGCGATCGAGCGTCGCCCGGGCACGCTGCCCGTGATCCTCGTGACCGGCTATGCGGAAGAGTTGGATCGCACGCGGCGCGTCAGCGCGCGCGTGCTGTCGAAGCCGTTCGATATCGGCTTGCTCGACGAACTGCTGCGCGGCATTCGGCAAGCGCGCGACGCGCGCAAGGCGGCGGCGCGGGCTTGAGCTTGCGTGCCACCGCGCGATGCAGTGCGCGGGTGCCAAGGCCGGCTTGCGCGTGCCGTCGGCGCCCGCGTCGCGAGCGCCCCCTTGGCGGCTCAAACGCTCGCGTGACGGCGTACCCACGCCACGTAGCGATCGACGAACGCCTGCAGGAATTTGCGCGTGTCGTCGTTGACGATCGTTCCGTCCGCATCGATTCGGCTCGTGTCGTGCTTGATGAACATCTCGGGCTGACCGAGCGTCGCGACATCGAGATAGGCGAGCACGTTGCGCAGGTGCTGCTGCGCCAGCGCCGTGCCGGCCGCGCCCGGCGACGTGCCGAGTATCGCCCCCGGCTTGCCGCTCCACGAGTTGTGCCCCCACGGCCGCGAGCCCCAATCGAGCGCATTCTTCAACACGCCCGGAATCGAGCGGTTGTATTCGGGCGTGACGAACAGCAAACCCTGCGCCGCTTCGATCTGCTGCTTGAACGCGGTGGCTTCGGCGGGGAACGCCGCATCGTGATCCTGGCTGTAGAGGGCAAGCGCGCCAATGTCGGCGAACTCGAACGAGAAGTCGTCCGGGGCCAGCGAGATCACGGCCTTCGCGAGCGCCCGGTTGAACGATTCGCGTCGCAGGCTGCCGACGACCACGGCAATTCGATAAGTCATCACGTTCTCCTTCCGTTCGTTTGAGAATCCGGCCGGATTCGTTCGCGAATGCGCGGCGATGGCCCGGCGGTGGGCACGCCAGCGCAAGTCCTGACCCGCGGGCGATCGGGGCCGGCTTTCCACAAGGTTACCCACAGAAACTGTGGATAACTCTTGGGCTACGCATGTGCGGAGTTACGTCCCAGGCTGTCCAGTGCGACCGTAATCCCTTGCGCCGGGACAGCATAGCGCACAAGTTTGACGGTGAAATGCGGCGGGAAATCGCTCGAAAAATGGGGAAGGGAAGGTGTGAGGATGCAACGCCGCACGCCAGCCATCGCTGGCGCATCGCCGTCCTGATTCAATATTGATAAGGATTATTAAAACAACGCGGCAACCGATTCCGGGGGGCGGCCAATCGCAGCCTTGCCATCGCGCACGACGATAGGGCGTTGCAGGAGGATCGGGTGAGCGGCAATCGCCTGGTAAATCGCAGCATCGCTAACCCCATCTTCACCAAGCCCAAGATCCTTGAACGGCGCTTCGTTGTCGCGAACCATGTCGAGCAGCGGACGGCCAAGTTGTGCGTGCAGCGTCTTCAATTCGGCGACGGTCGGCGGCGTCTTCAGGTATTCCACAACCTGTACGGCCTCGCCGGTCTTGTTCAAGGTGTCGAGCAGTGCCAGCGTTTCGCGGGATTTCGAGCAACGCGGGTTGTGGTAGATCGTGATCATTCGGGTGGGCTCACTAGGAAAAGCAGAGAGGGCGTCTATTGTAGCGACGCGACGGTGGCGGGAGTTTATGCGCATAAACCGGCAGGCTTTCTGTCAGCGCGACGGCGAACGCCGAGCGAACAGACGGCCGAGCTGGCCACCTTTATGCGCATAAACCTCGGCCGAATGGCTAAATCTTGAGCCGCCTCACACTTAATGATTGAAATAAGAAATTCATCGGGTAAAATTTCGACGACCAAAACAGGAGTGAAAATTGGCAGCCGAAATCATTGCGGTCACTCAGCAGAAGGGCGGTGTGGGTAAAAGCACCATCGCCATGCACCTCGGCGCGGCATTCCATGAGAAGGGCAAGCGCGTCCTCGTCGTCGATGCCGACGGTCAAAATACGCTCGTCCACTGGTCGAGCGCAGCAGGGGAGAGCGACAACGGCATTCCGTTTCCGGTCGTCAACCTCGCGGAAGCCGGTGGCCAGATCCATCGCGAGATCAAGAAGTTCATCAACGACTACGACATCATCGTGGTCGACTGCCCGCCATCAATCACCGAAAAGGTATCGGGCGTCGTGCTGCTGGCAGCCACGGTAGCCGTGATTCCGACCTCATCATCGCCGGCCGATTACTGGTCGAGCGTAGGCCTCGTCAAACTGATCCAGCAAGCGCAGGTCATGAATGAAGACCTGCGCGCGGTATTCCTGCTGAACAAGACGGAAGAGAAGCGCATGCTGACGCGGGAGCTTAAGCGTGCAATCGAAGAGTTGGGCTTCCCGTTGTTGAAGACCCAGATCCCGACGCGCGAAGCCTACAAGCAGGCGATGGCGCTGGGGCAGACTGTCCTGCAGATGAACGACCGTGGCGCACGACTTGCCGCAGCAGAAATTCGCGCATGTGCCGACGAAATCGTCGCCATGCTGCCCTGAGTTTATGCGCATAAAGGATCCTGAATGAAACCCTCCCAATTTGCCAAAGGCTTCCAGGCGCGCCCCGACACGACCACCAGCGAGAAGCGCACGGCGCTCGATCGGCTCAATGCGATCGACGGGCTGGTGAAGTCCGACACGCCCGCGCCGGCCAAGGCGCCGAAGAAGAACATCCCCGTCACGATCGTTGAAACGCCGGCAACCGAAGCGCCGACCGACGAGTCCGCGCAATATCACGCATGGCGCAGCGAGAACCGCTACCAGCCCGGCCAGATCATCGAGCTGCCGCTGAAGGCGATCAAGGCCAGCCCGTTCAATCCGCGCCACTTCTATCTGAAGTCGTCGATTGCCGAATTGGCCGTCAATCTCGCGAAGCAGGGGCAACAGCAGGCGATCCACGTGATCCCCGATTACGACAATCCGGGCACGTTCTTCGTCAGCGACGGCGGCCGCCGCGTTCGCGCATTGAAGGAAGCGAACAAGGATTCGGTGAAGGCGATCGTGATCGATCTCCCGATCGGCATCGAGAGCTACAAGCTCGGCTACGATCTGAACGTCCAACGCGATTCGCAGACGGTGTTCGACAACGCGGTGGTCTGGCGGCGCTTCATCGAGGAAAGCCATTTCCAGAGCCAGAAGGAATTGGCCGAGCATCTCGGCATCGACGAATCGACGATTGCCGTCGCGCTCTCGATCGGCAAGCTGCCGGAAGCCGTGATGCAGGAGATGGTCGCGCGCACCGATCGTTTCGGTTCGAACATGGCGTACCAGGTTGGCCGTTATCACACGGCGCGCGGCACCGACGCGACGCTGCGATTGATCAACAAGATCCTGTCCGACGATCTGAGCACGCGTCAGGTGGCGGACATCGTGAAGGGCAGGGCGAACGCGCAGGAAAATACGAAGCCGGCCGGCCGGCAACGTTACGCGCAACGCCACGAAATCAAGATGAACGGCTCGACGGTCGGCGACCTGAAGTCCTACGGCGAAGATCGGCTCGAACTGCGTCTGCGTGGGCTGTCACGCGAAAAGCGCGACGAAATCCTGCAGCAACTCGAAAAGATGCTGCTCGGCTGAGCCAGCCCGGCCGTCGCTATTCAGCGTCGGCCAGCCGGCACGCCAGTATCCGCACCCCGAAGTCCAATCGGATTTCGGGGTGTTTTTCTTTGTGCCGCAGGGAAGAGGAGCGCGCCACGGCAAGACCCTGGCAACGGACATCGCACAAACACAAAGGCCGAGCCCGCTGTTCGCAGGGCTCGGCCTTGGTCTGTTTCGTTACGCGTTGCGGTGCAATCAGGCCGCGCGCGAATGGCTCAACGTGAACGCCAACAGATCGCCGTCGGTCGGCTCGCCCCAGGTCTTGAGCGCGAGCCAATCGAAGAACGCCGTTTCGACGAGCTTCGATTCGAGGCCACGGCGGCGCCAGTCGTCGCGCAGGTGCGAGCCGAGCGCCGGCAGCACATCGGTTTCGAACGAGTTGCGCGCGAGATCGCGTGCGTCGTCGCCTTGTTCCTCGTACAGCGCCTTCGCTTCCTTGCGGCGGTACGCATCGTATTCGCCGCGCAGTCGCGCCTTCGGATCGTCGGTCGAACCTGCGCCGCCGCCCACCGACGTGAGCTTGCCCGCTGCAGTGGTCGTGCCCGGCAGCGCGTCGGGTTCGGCGACCGGCGGGGCGTAGCCCTTCTTCAACGCGTCCTTGAACAGGGCGCCGGCGCTGCGCACCGGCGGCAGCGTCGTGCTGCGCATGCGTTGCTCGGTCATCTGCAGCGCCGCGCGAATCCGGTTTTCCTCGCTGTCGGCGTAAAGCGTTTGTGCTTCCTTCAACGGGATGCCGAGCTTGACCATGCGGTCGACGAGCGTGCTGTCGAACACGTTCGGATGCTCGTCGAGCGCCAGCATTGGCTGCTTGCGCTCGGACACGCGGAACTGGATTTCGGCCACGCGCCGACCTTCGCGATGTTCGATCAACTCGACGAAGATGTTCGTGACGGCGTTGACTTCGGCGATCGCCGGACGCAGATAGTCGCGCTTGAAATACTTGTACTCGCGCTTCGCCTCGTCGCCGGCCTCCGTGTCGGGCGTACCCGACAGGATCGGGCGCCACCATTCCCACGGCTCGCGCATCGTCAGATGGCTCGGGTTCGTGAGGTAACGCACGCAGATCTCGTACAGCGCCAAGCCTGCGCTGCTGCGCAACTGGCTCTGGAACTGCAGGCTCAGGCGGGCGTACTGCACCGGGTCGAGCAGTTTCTTCTTGATCTTCGGTGCGAACGAGAATTCCACCCAGACCCGGCGCGTGGCCGGATCCTCGAGAATTTCGGCATCGGCGATCAGCGTCGAAATGCCCCATTTACGGCCAGGCTTCTGGCTCGACGTGCCGGTGCTCCACTCGACCTGAACCGACACCATGCGACGCAGGTGCTCCTTGACGAGCGCCGTGTCGTTGGAATCGAAGGCGGAGTTCGCGACGATATCGGACAGCAGGGCCCGATACGTGTCGCCGGAATCGTCGGCTTGCTGGGCAACGGCGAGCAGCACGTTGAACAGCTTGCGCGTCAGCAGCGTGATCTTGCCGCTCTTGGGCTGGATGGCGATCGCCTCGACCGCCTTTCGCAACTCGGCGGAGCTGGCGTTCACCACATCGACATCGGTTTTCTTCGCGCGCTTGGTGGTCGTGGCCATGCTTCGGATCGGACAGGGTAAGTTTCCCGCAAGGATAGCGACTGTGGTGATAGGCGTCTACACGCCTCACCTCACCTTAGGGGGTGAAGTTGCACGATTCGTATCGCCTCACCCCAAGCGAATTCCTGCAAAAGCTCACCGGTGGAAAAGCCGACGGCGCGCGTCTCACCTTTGCTGTCGCGGGTGACGCGGACGCGCATGATAGCCGCACCGATCCGAAGCCGTCGAGAGCCCTCCCGGATTCCCTCACCTTAAAAATTTTCTCGTGGACATCCGGGAAAAATTCTGCACAGGAAACCGGGGCTGCCGCGGGATAAATCGACGCAAACGGGCCGCTGTGTCGGACAAGCCAGGGACTGCGCTGTGCTGTGGGCACAGGCTCGCCGCGCCGGCCGTGGTTCCGCGGATCGAGGCGGCGGCACAGCGATCGTCGGTGCCGCGGCCAGCGCTCGATCAGCAAGCGGCCCCGCCCCGGCAGGCGCCACGACGCGTGCGGCGCTTCATGGTGCCCGGCAGCACCGCAGCAAGCTCACCGTCCAGGCACAACACCGGCACTGCGGTTCCACGGATCGCAAGCACCGCACAGACAAGCACCGCTCCGGTTCACCGTCGAGGCCTGCTCGGCTCACCGTTCCTGTGCGTGGCAACGGATGCACCTTCGCTACCGCACGACGAGCCCCATCGGCCGCTGCGCGCCATATGCGAAGGCCCAGGGGTGCGCCGCCCCTCATCGGGCCGCCATACGGCCCCGTAACGCTTCTCGAACATCATTTGCGTCTGTGAGCCTCGCCGTGTCCCCCGGGGAGCACTCAGCGCCTCGTCAACCTCACCGATCGGTATCGCTCCGGCACAGACGCGAACACGCACCCACAGCCCCGCGTAACGCTACGGCATTCGACGTCGATTCCCCGTGCCGCGCCAAACCGGCCGAACGCTTCCGGAAATCGGCCAAACGCCCTGCCAGCAAGGGTTGTCCACAGCCTCGCAAGCTCACGGAGCACGCATCTTCTGCCGCATCCGCACAACGCCTCCCGAAAAACCTCACCTTTCAGGAATCACCGGTGAACCGAGGCATTTGAGCGAAAGCACCGACATACGGGGCCTCACAGCTCGCCCGATCCTGAAAAGCCTCACCTTTGACCAAACCGGTCGATCACCGAAGCGCTTTTAGCGCGTCCCGAAAAATCTCACCTCAACCGGCAATCACAATAGAAAATTCATTGTTTTCATATACTTAGATATGCCTTCGCAATGCAGCAGCGATTTCCCAAAGATCCCGGAAACACTCACCTCAACGCCAATCCTCGCGATCCGAACCGCAACCGGAGTCTCCCGAAAAATCTCACCCGTCACGAAATTGCCAGCAAAAATCGCGGCGCAAATCCCTGTATCGGCGCGGGTTTACGGCTAAGTGGATGCCCACTGCTCCCGAAAAGCCTCACCTTATGCGTTTTTTGGCCTGTGAAATGGTCCCGAAAAATCTCACCTCAGCCATTTTTTGACGGCTTCCTGCCCGATCCCGAAATCTCTCACCTGTGGCCCGGCTGGCGCTGAAATTGCAGGCATTGGCTCCCGAAAAACCTCACCTCAAGCCTGTGCAGGCGCCCAAGCCCCCTTAAAACGGTATTTTTTCCCGTAAAAGCTCACGTCACCTGGCCGGCAGCTCCCGAGAAACCTCACCTATGCCCAATAAATGGGCAAATCGAGGCCGGAAATCGCCGTCGGCCAGCCCCCCGCAAAGCCTCACCTATGGGTTTACGCCACAGAAACGCGCGATTCAGGCACCATGCGGGATCGCCAGGGAACGGCCTCCCGAAAAGCTTCACCTTTGGTATCAGGCCAAAAATGCTGTGCTCCTGAATCCGCTCACGATCTTTCCCGCAAGCACTCACGCTCGCCCCCGAACTCCATCACTTCGCGTCCCGGAAAGGATCACCATGCATCCCGTAAAGCTTCACCTGATCGCCCGGAATCCCTTTACCAGCAAGGCTGTGCGGTGGCGTTAACGTTTTTAACAAGGGTTTCAAGGGTGTTTACTTCTATTACTCTCTACTAGCGCCCCGCGAGTTCTCTGAAACATTCCCTCTTTCCCACCTTCGCTGTGTGAAACATCCCCAAATATTTTGAGAACACAGCTTAGGTCTATAAAAACAACGGCTTAGCCTCGATTCTTCGATTTGTTTCACGGATTTGCATGAGACCGACAGGTTCACAGCGTCTGTGGAGCACCTCAAACGGCGCTGTGCAGTCACGCTGTGGTATTTACAGCGAATTAGTATCAATCGATACGTGTTTCGTTATGATTGCTACGTTCAAAGCTTCTGCACCGCTTCCACGATGACCCTCGACGACATTCGCCAATCGATTCGCGACGAACTCGACACCATGCGCACCGGCGGCGCTCGCCGCCAAGATCTCTCCCTGCATGCCTGCAAGCGCCTCTTTTTCGATCTGGGCATTCGGCCATCGGCCGCCAATGTTCGCGACCTGACCCAAACAGGCAGCGCCAGCGACATTCCGAAAGACATCGATTTTTTCTGGGAAAGGATCCGGTCAGCATCGAAAGTGCGGCTCGAGGGCAGCGCATTGCCGAAATCGCTGGAGGGCAAAGCCGGAGAACTGCTCGGCGCACTATACGAAGCGGCGTTGAGCGAGGCACGAACGGCGCTCGACGAAGAACGGCTGGCGGCCAACAACGAAATTGCGGCTGCCGCGCAGCAGGTACGCGACGCGCAAATCCGTCACGAAACACTCGAAGCGGCGCTGGCGCGCAGCGAGAACCGTGCGGAACAACTGCAGATGAAACTCACCGAAGCCGAAATCGATCGCGCCACCGCGTCGACGCACGGCGCCGCGCATCAAGATTCGTTGCAAGCGCTGACCCAGCGGCTCGAGAGCGAAAACGAATTGCTGAACCGGCGTTTCGAAGCCGAGCAGCAACACAATGCGTCATTGAGAGAAAGAATCGACGCTTTGCACGTCGAATCGCGCCAAAGCACCGAACATTACGCGCAGCAGATCAAGGACGCAGTGGCTGAAGCCGAGCGCCGCGTCAAGCCGATGCTGGTCGAGCTCGATTCGCTGCGGAGCATGGCCGGCACGTATCAGGCGGGATTGCGCGATGTGAATCGCAAGGAATTCGAATTCCTGCAGCAGTTGAGCGCGGCAAAGGCGCGGGCGGATCGGCTCGACGAACAACTGCGCAGCCAGGGCGACGAGTTGAGCGCGGCTACGCGAGAAATCGAAACGTTGCGGGCGGCACAGGGCGTACCGTCCGAAATCGCGGTGCTGTTGCAGCGCCTGGCCGATGCCGGCCAGCTCGATACGACGGCGTATGCCGCGATCGGCGCCTCGCTCGACGCGCATGTCCGCGTGCCGGGGCACTGCCCGAAGTGCGAAGAAGGCGAACCGGAACTGTCGAGCACATCGGACGGCTTCGAATTACTGTGCCCCGAGTGCGACCACACGTCGGGCGACTGTGCTTCGCGCTTCGAAGCCGTCGCACAGTTCAAACGACGGGCTGGCCGAGACGCGCCGTAACGCGAAAGGTGAGGGAAAACGGGAGCTGAACGGTGAGTTTTTGCAGGATCTGACCGTTCACGGCTTCAGGCCAGACGCAGGCTCTCGGCCGAAGGCTCCTCCAATTCGCCTGCGCTGTTCGGCGTTTTTTCGAGATTTTCTCGCCAAGTTCGCCACGCGCGATGAAGGCGATTCGCCGACACAGGCTGCATGAAGCCGAGCCAATGGCCGACGCGTTCCGGCTCGACGCCGTTTTCGAAGAGCTCGGCCGCGAACGTGTTGCGCAGCGTTTGCGGGCTGGCGCGTTCGACGCGCGACGTGGCGATGTCGGCGGCTTCGATGATCGCGTCCACGGCGCGCAACATCGTGGCCTTGTGCATCGGCCCGCCGGCGAGCGACGACGGAAACACCAGTTCGCCGGGAATATCGCACCGGCGGCGTTCGGCCAGCCAGGCGTCGAACAGCGCGATCGCGAACGAGGACAGATGCGTTTCCCGCTCGAAATCGGGATGCGCCGACGGAATCCGCACCGTGGGTTCGCCCGTACGAATGCAACTAATCGTAATTGCGCGCGCTTCGCCGGTTTTCAGTCCGCCGCCCAGAAAGGCCGCAATCAGCGCCCGGTCGCGGCGCTCTTTCCATTGCGACATGCCGGCCGACGGCAACGGCGAAAACAGATAGGCGAGCAGGGCCGCGCGTTCGGACGGCAGCAGGAAACTGGTGGGTTCGTTGTCGCGTGCGCGGCGCCAGGTGGCTTCGCCATCCTGAGCGATGAAGCGCGCCGGGTTGGTCGAACCGAATTCGTTGCGCCGCACGTGATCGAGCACGCGCTCGATCAGCCGTAAATAACGGACCCGTTGCGTTTTCTTGATCGGCAACTCGCCGACGAAATGAGCGATTGCCTGCGTATCGACGGTGGCCAGCGTTTGCTGCCGCTCGCCGAGCCAGGTCAGGAATGCACCCCATTGCGCGCGATAGACATCGGCCGACGAGCGCCGGAAATCCTGCGTGGCCAGCCAGGCGTCGAACGACGCATCCGGTTGGGCGACCCAGTCCGCCTCGCTGCCGTCGAACAGATCGCGTTCGGCGCTCGCGTGCGTTCCGGCAGGGGACGATGTTGGGAGAGACATGTTTATAAATCCGTTAGTTGCTAAATGAGCGTAGTGCATCGCGCCGTGAATATCCAGGGGCACTCCGCTCCGGCCGCGCGGCTTCAGCCGCCCCAGATCCGCACGCGCCGCGGGCGCGAGGTCGGCACCGGATCGGCCGGGCCGAGCAGCGGCTGCCGCAACGAGGCCTCGAACGCCGCCACGGCGTAGGACAGCACCGCCGGCAGCGCATTGGATTGCGCGACGTCGATGGGATCGTCGGTTTCGGGGAATTCGAAATCCGCCGGCCGTTCGAACAGACAGCGGATGAAGGGGTCGTGCCGAGCGGCAAAACCGAGATCGGCCAGCGCCTCCGCCTCGATGGCGTGCAGCAGCCGCCAGGTCAGCGGCACTTCCAGCCGGATGTAGCGCGTGGCGATCGCGCGGACGATCATCTCCATATCTTGCGCCGCAGCCTTGAAGCTGAGCGCGGCCAGGTCCTGTTCGGTCATAGCGGCTCCCTCGTGAGCATGTACTGTACAAACATACAGTACATTGCGCAACTGCCGGATACGACAGGAGCGGCGCGGGATTTCAGCGATGGATCACGATCAGCAGGGCTTTGGCCTCGCCGCGGCCGGCGTTGCGGATCGCGTGCGGCGCGTCGGCCGCGTAGCGCGCGGTTTCGCCCGTCTTGAGCCGGCGCGCGTGGCTGCCGGCCTCGATCTCGACCGACCCGGCCAGGACCGTCAGATGCTCGCGCGTGCCGGGCTCGTGGGCGTTGGACACCAGCGCGCCGCCGGCCGGCAGCGTCAGTTCGTACCACTCGAAACGCCCGGCCAGCTCGATCGGGCCCCACACGCGCAACTGATATTGACCATCGTGGCCGGCCAGCGTCGGAATGTCGTGCTGGCCGTCCACGCGGATCGTCTCCGGCGATTTCGGCGGCGCGAACAGTTCGTCGAGGCTGATGCCGAGCGCGTTGGTCAGGCGCCAGGCCACGGCGATGGTCGGGTTGGCCTTGTCGCGCTCGATTTCCGACAGCATCGATTTCGACACGCCGGCTGCGCGCGACAGGTCGTCGAGCGTCAGCTTGCGCTCGTTGCGCAGCCGCTGGATCGTCTCGCCCACGCGCGGCGGCGTGGCGGCGTCGCCGGCCGCAAGCGGCGGCGCACGGCGCGTGCCGGAAGAACTTGCCATTTGAATTCCGTTCGCTTAGAGTCCGTTCGATATCTCGAACTCGTGTTCGAAATACAGGAAAAATACGATAAACCCAACGGGCGACTATAACAGTAGCAGGCCGTGCGGCGGCCGCCACGAGCGGTGGCGCCGCGCGCCACGACCCATTCAGGAGCGAACAGATGCGTGATGCCTTCCTCGCCCACGTGCGCGGGACAATCGATCAGATCCGCGCGGACGGTTTCTACAAGACCGAGCGCGAGATCGCCAGCCCGCAGGCGGCCGACGTGAAGCTGGCCGGCGGCGCCGGTGTGCTGAATTTCTGCGCGAACAACTATCTCGGCCTCGCCAACGATCCGCGCCTGGTGGCGGCCGCGCGCGCGGGCCTCGAGCGCGACGGCTTCGGGATGGCGTCGGTGCGCTTCATCTGCGGCACGCAGACGGTGCACAAGCAACTGGAGGCCGCGTTGTCCGCGTTCCTCGGCACGGAAGACACGATTCTCTATTCGAGTTGCTTCGACGCGAACGGCGGCCTGTTCGAAACGCTGCTCGGCGAGGACGACGCGATCATCAGCGACGAGCTCAATCACGCCAGCATCATCGACGGCGTGCGTCTGTCGAAAGCCAAGCGCTTCCGCTACAAGAACAACGATCTTCAGGATCTCGAAGCGAAGCTGATGGAGGCCGACGCGGCCGGCGCGCGCTTCAAGCTGATCGCGACCGACGGCGTGTTCTCGATGGACGGCATCATCGCCGACCTGAAGGGCGTGTGCGACCTGGCCGACCGCTACGGCGCGCTGGTGATGGTCGACGATTCGCACGCAGTGGGCTTCATCGGCGAACAGGGCCGCGGCACGCCCGAGCATTGCGGCGTGGCCGATCGCGTCGACATCGTCACCGGCACGCTCGGCAAGGCGCTGGGCGGCGCATCGGGCGGCTACGTGTCGGCACGCCGCGAGATCGTCGAGCTGCTGCGCCAGCGCTCGCGCCCGTACCTGTTCTCGAACACGCTCGCGCCGAGCATCGCCGAGGCGTCGCTGGCCGTGCTCGAACTGCTTGCCAGCAGCGAAGGCGCACGGCTGCGCACGCGCGTGCGCGAGAACGGCGCGCATTTCCGTCAGCGCATGAGCGACGCGGGCTTCACGCTGGTGCCGGGCGAACATCCGATCATCCCCGTGATGCTCGGCGACGCGCAGGTGGCCACGCGCATGGCCGATGCGCTGCTGGCCGAAGGCATCTACGTGATCGGCTTCTCGTTCCCGGTGGTGCCGCGCGGCCGCGCCCGGATCCGCACGCAGATGAGCGCGGCGCATTCGCTGGAACAGATCGACCGCGCCGTCGACGCGTTCGTGCGCGTGGGCAAGACGCTCGGCGTGATCTGAGGAGAACGAACCATGAAAGCGCTGGCGAAACTCGAACGCGGCCCGGGCCTGCGGATGACCGACGTGAAGAAGCCCGAGGTCGGCCACAACGACGTGCTGATCAAGATCCGCCGCACGGCGATCTGCGGCACCGACATCCATATCTGGAAGTGGGACGACTGGGCGCAGAAGACGATCCCCGTGCCGATGCACGTGGGCCACGAATACGTGGGCGAGATCGTCGAGATGGGGCAGGAGGTGCGCGGCTTCGAGATCGGCGATCGCGTGTCGGGCGAAGGGCACATCACCTGCGGTTTCTGCCGCAATTGCCGCGCCGGGCGGCGGCATCTGTGCCGCAACACGGTGGGCGTGGGCGTGAACCGCGAAGGCGCGTTCGCCGAATATCTGGCGATTCCGGCGTTCAACGCGTTCAAGATCCCGCCCGAGATTTCCGACGATCTGGCCGCGATCTTCGACCCGTTCGGCAATGCCACGCACACTGCGCTGTCGTTCAACCTGGTGGGCGAGGACGTGCTGATCACGGGCGCGGGGCCGATCGGCATCATGGCCGTGGCGATCGCCAGACACGTGGGCGCGCGCAATGTGGTGATCACCGACGTCAACGATTACCGGCTCGGCCTCGCGCGCAAGATGGGCGCGACGCGCGCCGTGAACGTGTCGCGCGAATCGCTGCGCGACGTGATGCACGACCTGCACATGACGGAAGGCTTCGACGTGGGCCTGGAGATGTCGGGCGTGCCGAGCGCGTTCACGAGCCTGCTCGACGCGATGAATCACGGCGGCAAGGTGGCGCTGCTCGGCATTCCGCCCGCGCAGACGGCGATCGACTGGAACCAGGTGATCTTCAAGGGCCTGGAAATCAAGGGGATCTACGGCCGCGAGATGTTCGAGACCTGGTACAAGATGGTCGCGATGCTGCAAAGCGGGCTCGATCTTTCGCCGATTCTCACGCACCGCTACGCCGTGGACGATTTCGAGACGGCCTTCGCGGCGATGCTGTCGGGCGAGAGCGGCAAGGTGATTCTCGACTGGACGGTGTGATCGGTGCGTAGCAGGCGCCTGCTGGAAAAAATGCCGGTGCATCGATTGCACCGGCATTTTTCATGGCCGCACGGAATTTTGCCGGTCGGTTCAACCGCGCCGCTGGCACGACGTGACGGTCACGACGCGCGGCCCCGCATCCTGCAGTGCGATCGGCAACGCGGTGGGCCGGCACAGCAGCGCGCTGTCGTAGCCGCGCCCCGCGAAGCGGACGATATCGGCGATCTCGAAGCCGAGGCCGCGGTAGAACGCGATCAGATGCGAGGCCGGGTACGGCGTGTCGAGCGCGAGCCGCGCATGGCCGCGCGAGGCGGCCCAGCGCAGCGCGAACGCCACCAGCGCGCGGCCCACGCCGCGCCCCTGCCAGACCGGATCGACGCCGAACTGGCGCAGGCTCGCGACGTCGCAGGATCGGTAGAGATCGTTGCTGGCGGCGGCGTCGCGGTCGTGCAGCGTCATGGTCGCGACGATGTGGCCGCGGCAGATCGCGACGAAGCAGGTGCCCGCCATCGCGCGCTGCCGCGTGGCCGAGGCCGGCTGGTCGACGCACGGGCAGTTCAACCCCATCGCGCCGAGCCGCGCGAACGCGCGATGCAGCAGGTCGGTCAGCGTGTCGTAGCCGTCGCGCGCCGGATCGAACCGCCGCAGCACGATGCGATCGTGCGGCGTCGGCACGTAGCCGGCGGGCCGGGCGGTGGACGGAACGGGGGCGAGGCGGGGCGTCGACATGGCGTTTCCTGAACCGGGATCGATGGTTCGCAGTGTAGGAACGCGCGGGCGCGGCGATCAAGAAAAAATGTCGTAAACGCGGCGGCGGAAAACGCTTCGCCGCCGCGCCTGAACGCCTTACTGGGCGGGGCTTTTCGCGCTGTCTTGCACGTCCGCCGGCAGGCTTTCGAATTCCGCCTCGATCCGCACGCGCACGTCGTCGCCGACGGCCGGGTACCAGGTCGGAATGCCGAACGCCGAGCGGCTGAAGCTGCCGCTCGCCGAGAAGCCGAGCGTGGGCGCCTTGGTCAGCGGGTTGCGGCCGTAGCCGTTGAAGGTGGCGTCGAGCGTGACCGGCTGCGTGGTGCCGCGGATCGTCAGGTTGCCGCTCAGCTTGCCGGTGTGATCGCCAGTGGGCGTCCAGCCCGTGCTCTCGAAGCGGATCGCCGGATAGCGCGCGACGTCGAGCGCGCTGCCGCCCTTCACGATGGCGTCGAGCGCGGCGACGTTGGTGTCGAGGCTGGCGGCGTCGATCGTGGCCGACACCTGGCTCGCGGCCGGGCCGCCCGCGCGCCAGTCGAGCACGGCGCTGGCCTTGTCGAAGCGCATCGTGAAGCGCGAATAGCCGAAGTGCGAGACGTCGAAGCCGACGCTCCAGTGGTGCGGGTCGAGCGTGTAGCGGCCGGGCGGCACGTTCGCCACGTCGGTCGACACGTGATGCGTGAGCACCGCCACCGGCGTGCAGGCCGCCGCCGTCAGCGCCATCGCGCCGGCCAAGATGCCTTTCAGCGCACGCCTGCGCGTGCCGGGTTGCCAAGCCATGCCGTCTCCTTGAAGTGTCCGCGCACCATAGCGCGAGCCGCCTCGCTTGACAAAGGAGAATGATCGTTCTACCTTAGGCGGTATGAACGATACGACACGACGATCCTCAGCGGTTCCTCAAGACGCCGATGCGCAATCGGGCGGCGCGCGCGAGCGGCTGCTCGAGGCGGCCGAGCAACTGGTGTACGCGGGCGGCATTCACGCCACCGGCGTGGACGCCATCGTCAAGCGCTCGGGCGCGGCGCGCAAGAGCTTCTACACGCATTTCGAATCGAAGGAAGCGCTGGTGGCGGCGGCGCTGGCGCGGCGCGACGATCGCTGGATGGCCTGGTTCATCGGCGGCACGCAGCGGCGCGGCGGCACGCCCCGCGCGCAGTTGCTGGCGATGTTCGACGTGCTGCACGAATGGTTCGAGCAGCCGAACTTTCACGGCTGCGCGTTTCTCAACGCGGCCGGCGAGATCGGCGACGTCGAGGATCCGATTCGCGGCGTGGCGCGCTATCACAAGGAACGCCTGCTCGCGTTCGTGCAGGAAACGTGCGAGGCCTACGCGGAAGCGAACGGCGTGGCGGCGAGCGCCGCGCCGCCGCTGGCGCGCCAGTGGCTCGTGCTGATCGACGGCGCGATCGGCGTGGCGCTCGTCAGTGGCGAGGCCGCGGCGTCGCGCGATGCACGGGCGGCCGGCGGCGTGCTGCTCGACGCGTTCGAGGCGCGCGCGGCCGGATGATGTGATGCAGAGGCCTTGCCGCACCGGATACCGGCGGCAAGGCAGGAACAACTGCCGCCGGTCGCGCGGCAGTCTATTGGTAATCCTTACTAAAACGCAGTCCCACGAAACCAGGAGCAAGCGATGTCCGAAGTCAGCGAAGTTCGTCCGCCGGTGCCGCCGTTCACGCGCGAAACCGCCATTCAGAAAGTGCGCGCCGCCGAAGACGGCTGGAACACGCGCGATCCGCAGCGCGTGTCGCTCGCCTATACGCGCGACAGCAAGTGGCGCAACCGCGCCGAATTCGTCACGGGCCGCGAGGCGATCGTCGGCCTGCTCACGCGCAAATGGGCGCGCGAGCTCGACTATCGCCTGATCAAGGAGCTGTGGGCGTTCGACGGCAACCGCATCGCGGTGCGCTTCGCCTACGAATGGCACGACGACGCGGGCAACTGGTTCCGCTCGTATGGCAACGAAAACTGGGAATTCGACGAGAACGGCCTGATGGCGCACCGCCACGCCAGCATCAACGATCTGCCGATCCGCGAACAGGATCGCCTGTTCCACTGGCCGCTCGGCCGCCGCCCCGATGATCACGCGAGCCTGTCCGATCTCGGTTTGTAAGGTGCGAGGGCGTGTTGCCGGCTGCTCACCGGAACGCATTTCAAGGCGACACGTTCAGCGCAACTAACGACTTGCTGGTCGATGCGCGCGCAAGCAATGGCGGTGCGCGTTGCGTGATGATGTACTTCACCTTTCGCGCCGCGCGCACCGTCAACAGTTAGCGATTCTCGGCGGCGCAGCTCACCGTGAATCGCGCGAATGCCCCGTTGCATCGTTTCAAGGTGAGGGAATTCGGGGGCTAGCGGCGCTTGAGGTGAGGCTTTTCGGGAGCGCGCGAGTGGTGCGGGCCGCATGGCGCCGCGCTTCACCGCTCGCTTTCGCACACCGCGAAACCCCATGAAAAAAGGGCGAATCGTTGCAAAACGATTCGCCCTTTTCAGTGCGCGTGAAACATGAAGCGTGAAACGGGATACGCGATACGAAACGCGTCAGCCCATCACGCCAGCAATTGCGCGATCACCGCTTCGCCCACTTCCTGCGTGCTGGCCTTGCCGCCCAGATCGCCCGTGCGCGGGCCGTGCTTGAGCACGTGCTCGATCGCGGCGAGGATCGCGTCGTGCGCCTCGCGTTCGACGCCGGCGCCGTGGCCCAGGAAGTCGATCATCATCGCCGCCGACCAGATCATCGCGATCGGGTTGGCGATGTTGCGGCCCGCGATGTCGGGCGCCGAGCCGTGCACCGGCTCGAACAGCGACGGGAACTTGCGATCCGGGTTCAGGTTGCCCGACGGCGCGATGCCGATCGTGCCCGTGCAGGCCGGGCCGAGGTCGGACAGGATGTCGCCGAACAGGTTCGACGCCACCACCACGTCGAAGCGGTCCGGGTTCAGCACGAAGCGCGCGCAGAGGATGTCGATGTGCTGCTTGTCCCACTTGATCTCGGGATAGCGCTCCGCCATTTCGGCGGCGCGCGCATCCCACCACGGCATGCTGATCGCGATGCCGTTGCTCTTGGTCGCCACCGTCAGCTGCTTGGCGCGCGTTTGCGCCAGCTCGAACGCGAACTTCAGCACGCGCTCGGTGCCGGTGCGCGTGAACACGGCCTGCTGCGAGACGAATTCGCGATCCGTGCCCTCGAACATCGTGCCGCCCACCGACGAATATTCGCCTTCGGTGTTCTCGCGCACGATCATGAAATCGATGTCGCCGGGCTTGCGGTTCGCGAGCGGGCTCGGCACGCCATCGAACAGGCGCGCCGGGCGCAGGTTGATGTACTGGTCGAATTCGCGGCGGAACTTCAGCAGCGAGCCCCACAGCGAGATGTGATCGGGCACCGTGTCGGGCCAGCCCACCGCGCCGAACAGCAGCGCATCCATGCCCGACAACTGGGCCTTCCAGTCGTCCGGCATCATCTGGCCGTGCTGTGCGTAGTAATCGCAGCTCGCCCAATCGATATGGGTGGCCTCGAAACGGATGCCGAACCGCTGAGTAACCGCATCCAGCGCGCGGATGCCTTCCGGCATGACTTCGCGGCCAATGCCGTCGCCCGGGATCACCGCAATCTTGTAGACCTTCTCGCTCATCGCCAGCGCCTCCTGTCCTGATCGTTCGCAGCCCGGTGCAATCGGGCGAAAAAGTGCGCGACAACTGGCTGCGCCGCGCACCGCATGCCTGCATTCTATTGATTCCGTTAGGGATTAGAATCGAGTTCCGGTTAAACGACTTTACACACTTCGTGAACAATCCCGTGACCAAGGCGCCCAATCTCGACGACCTGCGCGTGTTCAGCGTGGTCGTGCGCGTCGCGAGCTTCAGCGCGGCGGCCGAGCAACTGGGCGTCTCGCCCGCTTATGTCAGCAAGCGCATCGCACTGCTCGAAACCCAGCTCGGCACGCGGCTGCTGCACCGCTCCACGCGGCGCGTGGCCGTGACCGATTCGGGCGAGCGCGTGGTGGCCTGGGCCGAGAAGATTCTCGACGATGTCGATCACCTGGTCGAGGACGTTTCCATCACGCGCACGGTGCCGCGCGGCACGCTGCGCATGTCGAGCAGCTTCGGCTTCGGGCGGCACGTGCTCGCGCCGGCGCTGCTCGATTTCAGCGAACGCTATCCGCAGATCAACGTGCGGCTCGATCTGTTCGACCGGCTCGTGGACGTGGCCGCCGAGCGTTTCGATCTCGACGTGCGGATCGGCGACGAGATCGCGGAACACCTGATCGCGAAACGGCTCGCGTCGAATTACCGCGTGCTGTGCGCGTCGCCCGATTACCTCGCGCGCCATGGCGCGCCGCGCCAGATCGCCGATCTCGGTGCGCATCAGTGCCTCGCGATCAAGGAGCGCGATCACCCGTTCGGCGTGTGGCGGCTCACGCAGCGCGGTGAAACCAGTTCGGTGAAGGTGGGCGGCGCGCTGTCGACCAATCACGGCGAGGTGGCCGTGCAATGGGCGCTGGCCGGGCGCGGCATCGTGCTGCGCTCGATCTGGGAAGCGGGGCCGCTGCTCGACAGCGGCGCGCTGAAGCGCGTGTTGCCGGACGTCACGCAGCCGGCCAATGTGTGGGCCGTGTATCCGGCGCGGCTGGCGACGTCGGCGAAGGTGCGCGTGTGCGTGGATTTCCTGACGGAAGCGTTCGCGAGCTGGAGTGCGGAGGCCTGACCCGACACGCAAGCGGTGATGAACGGCTTGGCAAACGCGTCACCCTCGCACACCGATTCATGCGTAACGGTGAGGTTTTTCGGGAGCTGTGTGGCATGGCCGTCGCGGCGTGCGTCGCCGTGAACGTGCGCACTCACCGCAACGCATCGCGATCCACCGGTGCGACCCGCCATCCTGGCTGAAAAGCCCTTCTGGCAAGCGTGCAACGCACATCGCCGCACAGTGCGCCGGCGATGCGTGCCGGGAAAACGGTGAGCGCACTCACCGTTGCGCGCGCACGCAAATCGCCGCACAGGCGCGAAAGGTGAGGTTTTTCGGGATCGGGGAAAACTGTGCCGTCAGGCGCTCGGATGGCTCGTGTCGTGCGCCTGCTGCAGGCGTTCGCGGCTCTTGCTCAGGTGCACGCGCATGGCCGCGCGCGCATCGTCCGGGTCCTGCCGTTCGATCGCGTGATAGATCCAGCGGTGCTCGTCGAGCACGCTGCGCAGCCGGTCGATCTGATCGAGTTCGGCGATTTCCGCGCTGCCGAGCCGCGTGCGCGGGCTGACCGAACGGCCGAGCTGGCTCAGCACGTCGACGAAATAGCGGTTGCCGCTCGCCTGCGCGATATGCAGATGGAATTCGATGTCGTGCGCGAGCGTGTCGGTGCTGCCGCGTTCGAGCTCGGCCTCGAAGCGTTCGAGCGCGAGCTGCATCTGCCGCAGGTTCTGATCGGTGCGCCGCTTCGCGGCCAATGCCGCCGACGCCGCCTCCACGTCCATCCGGAATTCGATCACCGCCATCGCGTCGAGCATGTTCGACAGGTCGGCGGTGGGCAGCCGCATCGGCGCGTCGTTCTGCGGCGCGAGCACGAAGGTGCCCACGCCGTGCCGCGTCTCGACGATGCGCGCGGCCTGCAGCCGCGAGATCGCCTCGCGGATCACCGAGCGGCTCACCGAGAGCTGTTTCATCATCGCGACCTCGGTCGGCAGCCGGTCGCCCGGCCGCAACGCGCCGCGGCGGATTTCTTCGGACAGGGAGGCGACGACCTTCTCGGACAGGCTGCTCATGGATGGATGCGGGCGGAAGCGGTGCTGAAACGGGTTGGGGAAAACGGGACGGATCGCTGTGTCGTCGGATGTCCCGGATCCCGGCATCATAGCCGCAAACCCCCGCAATGAGGCCGTTGCGAGCCGATTCGACGGCAGATATGGGGAAATCACGGACAGATCGCCGCCGTTGGAGCCAGCGATGCACCGCCCGATCTCGTCGGACAACCATGGCGCGCCGTTGTCAGACGAGATCGGGCAATATGGCGAAAATTTCATGTTGTCTGATGTCCTAGCAGGGCGCTCGGCGGCCGTTCGTCAACGCGCTGAAAGCGTCCTGTGATACGCTTTGGCACTGAATAGAACGACTTCAGGGTTAACGCGGCTAACGAGCGGATAGGTTGTCCGACTACAATGTTGTCAGACGACGTATCACAGCAAATCGCCAGCGTGCGACGAACGGTGTTGCGTCCTGTCGTTCAGGCCGGTTTCGGCCGATTCAGGAGACATCGTTGACAGCAGCTCTCGGTACGGCAGCGGCCCCGCTCGATTCGGCGGTCGCAAAGGTGATGCGGCATGTGATGCCGCTGTTTCTGATCATGTTCATCGCGAACTACATCGATCGCGTGAACATCGGCTTCGTCAATTCGCACATGCATGCCGATCTCGGCATCGGCGCCGCGGCCTACGGGTTCGGCAGCGGATTGTTCTTCGTCGGCTACGCGCTGTTCGAGGTGCCGTCGAACCTGCTGATGCAGAAGTTCGGCGCGCGCGCCTGGCTCACGCGGATCATGGGCACCTGGGGCGTCGTCGCGGGCGCGATGGCCTTCGTGCAGAACGAACAATCGTTCTACGTGCTGCGCTTCCTGCTCGGCGTGGCCGAGGCCGGGTTCTTCCCGGGCGTGGTGTACTACTTCACGCAGTGGCTGCCGCAGGCGTCGCGCGGCAAGGCCGTAGCGATCTTCCTCGGCGGCTCGGCGTTCGCGTCGGTGCTGTCCGGGCCGATCACGGGCAGCCTGCTGTCGATCACCGGCCTCGGGCTGAAGGGCTGGCAGTGGATGTTCCTGATCGAGGGCGGCTTTTCGATCCTGCTGTGCGGCGTGAGCTGGATGCTGCTGAAGTCGCGCATCGACGACGCGCACTGGCTGACAGGCGAGGAAAAGCAGGTGCTGCGCACCACCATCGCAGCCGAACAGGCGGCGCGCGACGCACGCGGCAACGCGCACGTGCCCACCATGAAGCTGCTGCGCGATCCGCAGATCCTGCTGTTCTGCTTCCTGTATTTCGCGATCCAGCTGACGATCTACGCGGCCACGTTCTGGCTGCCGACCATCATCCGCAAGATCGGCGGGCTGTCCGATTTCCAGGTCGGGCTGCTCAATGCGATTCCGTGGCTGATCGCGATGGTGGCGATGTACGGCTTCGCGATGGCATCGGCGCGCTGGCGCCACCAGCGCGCGTGGATGGCCACGGCGCTCGTGATCGCGGCGTGCGGGCTGTTCGCGTCGACCACCAGCGATCCGACGCTGTCGTTCGTGGCGATCTGCTTCGCGGCGATCGGTTTCAAGGCGGCCTCGTCGCTGTTCTGGCCGATTCCGCAGGGGTATCTCGACGCCCGCGTGGCGGCCGGCGTGATCGCGCTGATCAACTCGCTCGGCAACCTCGGCGGCTTCTTCGCGCCGGCCGCGTTCGGGTATCTGCAGCAGCACACCGGCTCGATCAAGGGCGGGCTGTACGGGCTGGCGGTCGCCTCGCTGATCGCGGCGGTGGCGGGCTTCTTCGCCCGCAGCCGGCCGGCCGATTCGACGCAGGGCGGCGGCACGCTGCAAGGCCGCTCGCAGTAACGCCCGGCGCATGAATGAGTGGCGGCGCGCAACCTGCGCCGCCGATTTTCGAACCGTTTTTCCAGCGCCGATGCCGGCGCCTTTTTCAGGTAACGCACCATGTCATCGAATTCCGTCCAAGCGAACGCCACCCCTGTCGTGACCGAGCTGCGCGTCGTGCCGGTAGCCGGCCGCGACAGCATGCTGATGAACCTGAGCGGCGCGCACGGCCCGTTCTTCACCCGCAACATCGTGATCCTGCGCGACAGCAGCGGCCACACCGGCATCGGCGAAGTGCCGGGCGGCGAATCGATCCGCAAGACCATCGACGATGCGCGCCAGATCGTCGTCGGCCAATCGATCGGCAACCTGCAGGCGGTGCTGAACCGCGTGCGCTCGGCGTTCGCCGACCGCGACGCCGGCGGCCGCGGCCTCCAGACGTTCGATCTGCGCACCACGATCCACGCCGTCACCGCGCTCGAAGCCGCGCTGCTCGACCTGCTCGGCCAGCACCTGAACGTGCCCGTGGCGGCCCTGCTCGGCGAAGGCCAGCAGCGCGACGAAGTGGAAATGCTCGGCTACCTGTTCTACATCGGCGACCGCAACAAGACCGACCTGCCGTACGCGAACGGCGCCGACGGCCGCGACGACTGGGAGCGCCTGCGCACCGAGGAAGCGATGACGCCGGAAGCCGTGGTGCGCCTGGCCGAAGCCGCGCAGGCCCGTTACGGTTTCAACGACTTCAAGCTCAAGGGCGGCGTGCTGTCCGGCGACGAGGAAATCGAAGCCGCGAAGGCGCTGGCCGAACGCTTCCCGGACGCGCGCGTGACGCTCGATCCGAACGGCGCGTGGTCGCTGGCCGAAGCCGTGCGCCTGTGCCGCGACCTGCACGGCGTGCTGGCCTACGCGGAAGATCCGTGCGGCGCGGAAAACGGCTACTCGGGCCGCGAGGTGATGGCCGAGTTCCGCCGCGCCACCGGCCTGCCGACGGCCACCAACATGATCGCGACGGATTGGCGCCAGATGGGCCACGCGATCCAGTTGCAATCGGTCGACATCCCGCTGGCCGATCCGCACTTCTGGACGATGCAGGGCTCGGTGCGCGTCGCGCAGATGTGCAACGACTGGGGCCTGACCTGGGGTTCGCACTCGAACAACCACTTCGACGTGTCGCTGGCGATGTTCACGCACGTGGCCGCCGCCGCGCCGGGCAAGATCACGGCGATCGACACGCACTGGATCTGGCAGGACGGCCAGTTCCTGACGCAGGACCCGCTGCAGATCGTCGGCGGCAAGGTCAAGGTGCCGGCCAAGCCGGGCCTCGGCATCGAGCTGGACATGGATGCGCTCGAACGCGCCAACGCGCTGTACGAACAGCACGGCCTGGGCGCGCGCGACGACGGCATCGCCATGCAGTACCTGATCCCCAACTGGAAGTTCGACAACAAGCGTCCGTGCCTGGTGCGCTGAGCGCGCACCCCGTCACGCCGCATCGAATTCCCGAACCTCATTCACCCTTGAAGCAGGCAAGCTCATGACCACGCCGCAAGAACTGAAGCAGATCATCTCCGAAGGGCTGCTGTCCTTCCCCGTCACCGATTTCGACGCGCAAGGCAATTTCCGCGCGGATACGTTCATCGAACGCCTCGAATGGCTCGCCCCGTACGGCGCCTCGGCGCTGTTCGTGGCCGGCGGCACGGGCGAATTCTTCTCGCTGACGCAAGCCGATTACTCGAACGTGGTGCGCACTGCCACCGAAACCTGCAAGGGCAAGGTGCCGATCCTGGCCGGCGCCGGCGGCCCGACGCGCGTGGCGATCGAGTACGCGCAGGAAGCGCAGCGCCTCGGCGCGAACGGCATCCTGCTGATGCCGCATTACCTGACCGAAGCGTCGCAGGAAGGCATCGCGCTGCACGCCGAAGAAGTGTGCAAGGCCGTGCCGGACATCGGCGTGATCATCTACAACCGCGCCAATTCGAAGCTGAACGCCGACATGCTCGAGCGTCTGGCCGACCGTTGCCCGAACCTGATCGGCTTCAAGGACGGCGTGGGCGAGATCGAACCGATGGTCACGATCCGCCGCCGCCTCGGCGATCGCTTCGCCTACCTCGGCGGCCTGCCGACCGCGGAAGTGTACGCAGCGGCCTACAAGGCGCTGGGCGTGCCGGTGTACTCGTCGGCCGTGTTCAACTTCATCCCGAAGACGGCGATGGATTTCTACCACGCGATCGCCGCTGAAGATCACGAAACGGTCGGCAAGCTGATCGACGACTTCTTCCTGCCGTACCTGAAGATCCGCAACCGCCGTGCAGGCTACGCGGTCAGCATCGTCAAGGCCGGCGCGAAGCTGGTCGGCCACGATGCCGGCCCGGTGCGCGCACCGCTGACGGACCTGACCGAAGAGGAAGTGGCCGAACTCGACGTGCTGATCAAGAAGCTCGGCGCGCAGTAAGCCCGATCGCCGACGCCGGCCTTATCCGCCGGCAACGCGTAACGCCCGGCCGCCGCTGCATATCGTGCAGCGTGCGGGCCGGGCGTTTCGTTTTTTGTGCGCGGTGCGGCAGGCGGCGCGTTACAGCTTGCCGGCCTTCGCCAGCGTGACGACGCGCGCCCAGCGCTTCGCCTCGCGCTGGCTCGGCATGGGGAGCGCCCACGCCGGGTGCCGCGCATCGTGCAGCGCGATCGCGAGCTGCCAGCGTTCGCCGTGTTGCTGCGCGCGGCAGCCGGCCACGTCGGTCAGCGTGTAGGTGCCGGTGGCGCCGTCCTGCGAGAGCCACAGCAGCCCCTGCGTGGCGGACAGCTTCAGTTCCACCGCGCCGTGACGCACCGCATGCGTCCAGCCGCCTTCCCTGGTGTTCGGCGCGATCTCGCGCCGGCTGCGCAGCCAGGCCGCCACGGCCAGCGCGAGCAGCACCGCCGCCACGCACGACACGCCGATCGCCACGCCCGCGCCGAACTGCGCGGCCACGGCATGAAACGCGGCAATCGCGCCCCAGACGAGCGCGGCGAACACGAGGAGAACGATCAGGATCGGCATGGCGGAAGCAGGGCAAGGAGGGGGAGGAAGGAGGCATCGCATGGCCGGCGAAGCCGCGCCGGCCATGCGATGTGAGGACAAGGCCGCGCGCGAGCGGCGCGGCTTGCCCGAACGGCGTCAGCGCGGACGGTGGATGTCGTGCGTGACGAAGCCCGCGTCGTTGGTCGGCAACTCGAGCGCGTCGGGCACGCCCAGCGTGTTGCGGATATCGGCGAGGCCGGCCGACCAGTGGTCGCGCATCGTCGACGTACCGAACTGATAGTCCTTGTAGTCGTGCTCGTAGGGCTTCTGCTGGTAGATCAGATGCTGGACGTTGTAGCGCTTGCCGGTGGACAGCACGTCGGCCTGCTGGCACCACGGATCGCTGTTGCGCACGTCTTCCGGCACGAGCTCGAGCACGCGGCGCAGCACGTTGCGGAAGCGCTGTTCGCGTTGCAGCGTGTCGGTCACGAGGCGTGTCCGGCTCGAATACTGCACGTCCTTGGTCCGCTCGGCCACATCGGCGAGCGTGGCCGGCAACGGCCCGCGCGCGTTCCACAGATCCACCTGGAACGCGAGCGTGTCGCGGCGCGGCGAGGCGCGCAGCACTTCCATCAGCGGCGTGTTCGACACCACGCCGCCATCCCAGTAGTACTGACCGTCGATCTCGACGGGCGGGAAGGCCGGCGGCAACGCGCCCGAGGCCATGAAATGCTCGGGGCGCAGCGTGATCTTCGTGTTGTCGAAGTACGTGAAGTTGCCGGTGGCCACGTTCACCGCGCCGACCGACACGCGGATCTTGCCCGAGTTGATCAGATCGAAATCGCAGAACTCGAGCAGCGTCTCGCGCAGCGCCGACGTGTCGTAATAGCTGACGCGGGTCGGATCGTCGTCGCGCACGCCGGGCAGCGGCGGCGGGAAGCGCGGCACGAAGAAGCCACGCTGCCCCTGCATGATCGCGCTGGCCGCCTGCGAGGCGGTGAACGCCTGCCGGACCGATTCGACGCTGTTGAACAGCGCGAATTCGATCGCCGACGGCAGCGCCGGGAAGAACGCCGGCTGGCAGATCGTGTTCCAGAACTCGCGCAGCCGCTCGACTTGCCGCTCGGGCGGATTGCCGGCGATCAGCGCGGTGTTCAGCGCGCCGATCGAAATGCCGGCGATCCAGTTGAGCGGCATGCCCGCTTCGTGCAAGCCTTCGAACACGCCCGCCTGATACGAGCCGAGCGCACCGCCACCTTGCAGCACGAGCGCGACGGTTTCGTACGGCAGCGTGCGCGCGGCCGGCGCGCCGGCCTCGGGACGCAGGTCGGGGTCGCTCGCCTGTCTCTCGGTACGGGCGTGCGGCTTCATTGCATGAACCAGCCGTGGCTGACGACGAACGACTGGCCCGTCAGCGCCGCGCTCGGGAACGCCGACAGGAACAGCACCGTTTGCGCGACGTCCTGCACCGTGGTGAACACGCCGTCCACCGTGTCGCCGAGCATCACGTTCTTGACGACTTCTTCCTCGCTGATGCCGAGTTCCTTCGCCTGTTCCGGGATCTGCTTGTCGACCAGCGGCGTGCGCACGAAGCCCGGGCAGACCACGTGCGAACGCACGTTGTGCTTCGCGCCTTCCTTGGCCAGCACGCGGGCCAGACCCAGCAGGCCGTGCTTGGCCGTCACGTAGGCCGACTTCAGCGGCGACGCTTCGTGCGAGTGCACCGAGCCCATGTAGATCACCACGCCGCCGCGATCGTCCTTGTACATGTGCTTGAGCGCGGCCTTGGTCGTCAGGAACGCGCCGTCCACGTGGATCGCCTGCATCTTCTTCCAATCGGAGAACGAATAGTTTTCGATCGGGTTGACGATCTGGATGCCCGCGTTCGACACGAGGATGTCGACCGTGCCGAACTCGGCGGCCACCTTGTCGATGCCGGCGTTCACGGCGTCTTCGTTCGTGACGTCCATCGCCACGCCGATCGCCTTGCCGCCCGCTGCCTTGATCTGCTCGGCCACGGCGTTCGCGCCGTCCTGGTTCAGGTCGGCGATCGCCACCGCTGCGCCGGCCTTGGCCAGCTCCAGCGCGATTTCCTTGCCGATGCCGCTTGCGGCGCCCGTCACGACTGCGGTCTTGCCATTCAGATTGCTCATGATCGTGTTCCTGAGTAGTGGTTGGAGGAGTTTCAGGTGAGGCGATGCGTTACTGCGTGCGTTACTTCGCGAGGTAATCGTGGACGACTTCGCCGAGGCCCAGCGTCAGATCCGCCATGATGTGACGGGCCTCGACGATTTCGAGCACCGGGAGATCGGCCACCGGCGCGAGCGCGTGCGGCGCGAGATGCAGCGAGGCCGGGCCTGTCCACGCGCCCTTCATCTTGATGTCCTGCAGGTAGTAGCGGACCAGTTCGCAGATGCGCGGGCTGCCGTCGACGTGCGGAATGATCTTCAGCAGGTAGTTCGCGCCGGCCAGGCGCTGCTGCTGTTCGACCAGATCGAGTTCCTTGTGCTTGTAGCCCATCGTGCCGGTGGCCACGCGCACCGGGCCGTAATCGAGCGTGCCGAGCAATGTGTCGATATGCGTTTCGAGCGTGGGCTGCGCGAGTTTCTTCGGGAATCCCCACAATTCGCGGCCGCCGGCGATCGGCGGGTGATCGTTGAGGTACATCGCGAGCGTGTAGCCGCCGGGCTTGCCGTCGAACTCGACGGGGATCACCTGGCCGCTTTCGGTGTAATCGCCGAACCCCGTCGAATCGGGCATGCGGATGAATTCGTAGTGCACGAGCGGCTGCGTGACCTTGAGCGGCTCGGGGACGATTTCGCGCAGCCGGTCCATGTCGGTGCGGTACGTGATGATCAGGAACTCACGGTTGATGAAGCGGTAAGGCCCCATCGGAAAAGCCGGGCTCGTGAGCGGCATCGCGAACGCATTGGACAGGACTTGACTCGGGTTCATGCGGACTCCTTGTTGAAGGCTGCTGTTGGAAGCGTGTCGCTATCGTATGCCGTTGCCGATCGATTGTGCGCCGCCGCACGCGGAAAAGTTTATTGCTTAATCTGCAGCTTTCCGGCCAGAAAATGCAGAATCGATTTGGAAAATCGATGGAATCGAAACGCCGAAATCGCATCTTCCCGCGTGCCGATGACGTTCTTGTGAGCGCGAGCGGTGAGGCTTTGCGGGATGTGAGGTGAGAGGATACGGGATCGCGCGGCACTCTGCAGCGACGCGCGCATCGCATGCGTCGATGAACTTTTTGCAGTGCGCAACCGTCGAAGTGCCGCGCCGCAGCATGATATTTCAGAATGCTTTCCGTGCGGCTTTCAGAAACGATTCAGTGGCGGCGGTGCGAGGCCGAGTGCGATCAGCCCGGCGATTTCGCGGTGGCGGATTCGGGCGCGACGTCCGGCGAGCTGCCGGTGCCGCTGTGCAATTCGGGTGTGTCGGTGGCGGAGCCGCGCGCGATTTCGCGGTTCAGTTCGCCGTCGTGCAGGATCGCGCACATCGCCACGAACAGCGCGATCGCGATGACGGCGAGCACGCCGTAGCCGAGGATCCGGAGCGACCGGGCGAGCGAAGCGTGCGTAGTGTTATCCGTGTTCATGATCGTGCGCCGAAGCGATGAACGCGTGTTCGCGAAGGCGAACACCGGTTGGTCGTTCGCAGCGATCGCGGCCGGCCCACGTGCCGCCGCGTTCTGCGTACCTGCTGCGCCGCGGCCCACATCGGCCCGGACGTCAAGCAATCCGAAGATATATACCACGACGGCGGGGCACGCAGATGGCGGCGCGGCGGCGGCGATGCCGATTCGCCACGCGCCGTTTCAGATCTTCACATCCTTTCCATGCGAAAGCCGGCCTGGGCGGCCGGCTGGTTCATTGCTGCGCGGTGGCGTCAGTCGTCGAGCGATTCGTGGACGCCTTCGGCGCCGCGCTTCCAGTACGCCGAGGCGCGGATGCGCGACTTGTGCACGCCGCGTTCGTCGCACAGGTGCTGGCGCACCGCGCGCATCGCGGCGGCTTCGCCGGCCGCCCACACGTAGCCATCGCCGTCCGGCAGCGGCAGATCGCGCAAGGCGTCGACCAGTTGCGCGCCGGCCGCGCCGTGGCTGGCCGCCGGGCTGTCGCGATAGCGCCAGATCGCATAGACCTCGGCCTGCGTCGCGAAGTCGATCTGCGCCGAGGCGTCGGCCACTTCCACCACCACGGCGGCGCGCGTGCCGGCCGGCAGCTCCTCGAGGCGGCGCGCGATGGCCGGCAGCGCGGTGTCGTCGCCGATCAGCAGATGCCAGTCGAAATCCGTCGGGACGACGAACGATCCGCGCGGCCCGCCGATCGCGAGCGGCTGGCCGACAGCGGCCTGCGCGGCCCATTGCGAAGCGGGCCCCGGGTGATGCAGCACGAATTCGAGGTCGAGCTCGCGCGCTTCGCGATCGTAACGGCGGGGCGTGAAGTCGCGCATGATCGGCTTCGGCGCGCCTTCGGGCAGCACCAGGCCGTTCGGGCCGAGTTCGGGCAGCGGCGCATCGGTGTCGCCCGGCGCGGGGAAGAACACCTTGACGTGATCGTCGAACGACGCGCTGACGAAGTCGTCGAGATCGTCGCCGGTCAGCGTCACGCGCAGCAGGTGCGGGGTCACGCGCGTGACCTGCTTGACGGTCAGCGCACGGCGTTTGAGGGTATGGCGCACGCGCGTCACGGCGCGTTCAGTCGGGTTCTGCATCGATCGATTCTCCGGGTTGGGTCGGGCCGCGCTCAGGCTTCGGGCGTGCCGTCGATGTCCGCCGCCGCGCGGCGCAGGATCGCGGCGATACGTTGCTGTTCGCCGGGGGCCGCGGCGCTCTTGCGGAACAGCGCCGCCTTCAGCGCCATGCGCGCCTCGACGAATTCGGGCAGCCAGCCGCCGTCGGGCGTGCCGTCCGCCGCGTCGGTCTGGCCGGCCATCGCGCGGCGCATGAATTCCATCTTGCGGCCGAGGTGTTCGAGCTTCGCGAACAGCAGGTTCACGCGCTCGCGTTCCGCATCGAGCTGCGCGCGGCCGGCGTCGGCGAGCGCGTAGCGCTTGCGGTTGCCGTCCACTTCGACCGTCACGTAGCCCACTTCCTCGAGATAGGTCAGCGCCGGGTAGACCATGCCGGGGCTCGGCACGTAGAAGCCCTGCGAGCGCGTGTCGAGCGCCTTGATCAGCTCGTAGCCGTGGCTCGGCTGCGCGGCGAGCAGCGACAGCAGCATCAGTTGCAGGTCGTCGGAATTGAACTGACGGCCGCGCGGCATGCGCGGATCGTCGAAGCCGCCGGGGCCGCCGAAGCCTTCGGGAAAGCCGCCGCCGAAGCCGTGACGGCCGCCGCCGCGCCGGCCGCCGGCCATCGCCCAGAGCTTGTGCAGGGCGTGGCGGGGGCCGTGGCCGTGGTGATGCGCGTGATGATGGCCGTGGTGGTGACCATGGTGATAGTGGTGCTCGTGGCCGTGGGCATGGCGAATGTCGCTGTCGACGCCGTCGCGGCTCGGGTGATGGTGGGAACGACGCATGGTGTTCTCCTTCGTAGATATCTAAAGATGTATCGAAAGATATATATCGAAAGATATAAGGTCAAGGGGAAAAATGGGGGAGCGAGCGGGGCGGGTGTCGAGGGCCGCCAAAAGAAAAGGCCGGCGAAGAGGCCGGCCGGGAGGGAAATCGCGCGGGGTGCGGGCGCCCAGTGGGCATCCGTCAGCGGGAACCTGCCGCCCGCTCCGCCACCTCGCGCACAATCCCCGCGAATTCCCCCGGCGCTTCCGCGCAACTCGTATGCCCCGTCTGCAGCACATGCAACGCCGCACCCGGAATCGCCCCAGCCAGTTCCTCGGCATGCGCGAGCGTGCGCGCGACGTCGAACGCGCCGTGCACCACGGCCGCCGGCATCGCCGGCAGACCGGGCAGCAGCGGCAGCAGGTCCGTCTCGATCTGGCTGCGGATCGCCTGCGCCACGGCTGCGCTGCGCAATTGCTTGGGATACCCGACGATCTCGTCGCGCAGCGGCGGCGCGGGCAACGTCCGGAAGCAGCGCGCGGCGAACGCCTGCCACATCGGCTCGCCCCATTCGGCCTCGATGCGCCGCACGATGCCCGACGCGTCGCCATGCCCCTTCGTGTTCGCGCCGCTGTTGGCCAGTACCAGGCCTCGAATACGCACGTCGGCGCGCCGGTGCGCGGCGAGCGCGGCCAGGACGGCGAGCGGCGTGCCGAGCGAATGCCCGACCAGGATCAGATCCTGCCCGCCGGGAAGGGCGTCGACGATGCGCCGCGCGATCGCGTCGAGCGCGAACGCGCCGTCGTCCTCCAGCCACGCGAGGGCGTCGGCGTTCAGGCCCGACAGCCGCGCGGCCTCCTCATAGACGAGCGGGCTGCACATCGCGCCGGGCAGGCAGATCAGCGTGGGCAGGGCGGAGCGGGAACGGGCCAGCGGAACGATGCGCATGGGAACGGGGAATGACGGCGACGCACGAGCTTACTGCAGACCGGCGAACGGCGCGCCGGCGCCGGCGGGCGGGGCCGCGCGCTTGTTAGAATGGCGACCTTTTCCTGGGAGAAACCCATGTCCTGGTTCATCTACGAAGTGCCCGAGTATCACGAAGACGGGGCGCGGATCGAGCCCTTCACCGATCTGCGCAGCCGTGTTCTGAAAGTCAGCGGCCAGGCCATGGCCGACGAGCTGGAAAGCGTGCGCGAGAACGCGGCGGCCACGGCGAACACGCCCGAGCATCCGCTGCGCGACGCGGACAACCCGCACGTGTTTCCGATCCCCTACGCCGATTCGATGATCCTGGTCGGCTTCATCTTCGAGACGAAGCGCGAAGGCCAGCAACTGGTCGTGTCGCCGGTGGACATGCCCTGGCTCGACGAAGCCTGAGCGGCGCGCGCACGCACTGCCCGGCATGAAATCGTTCGACGGCAAGCTCGCCGTCATCACCGGCGCGGGCTCGGGCATCGGCCGCAGCCTCGCGCGCGCGCTGGCGAACGCGGGCTGCCATCTCGCGCTGTCGGACGTGGAGCCGGCCGGCCTGGCCGAAACGGCCGCGCTGTGCGCCAGCGCGGGCGTGACCGTCTCGCAGTACCGCGTGGATGTGGGCGACCGCGACGCCGTGATGGCCTGGGCGCGCGACGTGAAGGCGCGCCACGGCGCGATCCATCTGCTCTTCAACAACGCCGGCGTGTCGCTCACGGCGCTGGCGGCCACGATGTCGATCGACGATTTCGAATGGCTGATGCGCGTGAATTTCTGGGGCGTGGTGAACGGCACCCAGGCGTTCCTGCCGCATCTGATCGAATCGGGCGACGGCCACATCGTCAACCTCTCCAGCATCTTCGGGCTGGTGGCCGCGCCCACGCAAAGCGCCTACAACGCGAGCAAGTTCGCGGTGCGCGGCTATACGGAATCCTTACGGATGGAACTGGAACTGATGCGGGCGCCGGTCAGCGCGACCTGCGTGCATCCGGGCGGCGTGGCCACCAACATCGTCAACGCGTCGCGCATCGATCCGCGCGTCAGCGACCTGACCGGCCGCGACGTGGCGATGCATCGCCGCAGCGGCAACCAGACCATCGCCGTCACGTCGCCCGACGAAGTGGCCGAGCGGATCCTGCGCGGCGTGCGCCGCAATGCGCGGCGCGTGGTGATCGGGCGCGACGCGCGAATCGTCTATTGGCTCGCCGCGTGCCTTGGCGCCGCGTATCAGCGGATCTTCGTGAAGGCTTACCGGCGCAGCTCGATGGCCGGCCGGCGCGACGCCTGACCCCACATCGCAGTCACTTGCCCGGATCGAGCAGGTTCGACGTGAAATCGCACGACTGCGCCGCGAGCCGCGCCACGGCGGCGCTCAGCGAATGCGGCTCGTCGCCGCGATGCATGGCGAGGTAGCGGATCGGCGGCAGGGCCGGCGTGGTGGCCACCTCCACCAGCGCGCCCTGTTCGAGCATGCGCGACAGGCAGGCCCGCGGCAGGTAGGTGATGCCGAGCCCCGACAGCGCCAGCCCGATCTGCGCGATCAAGCTGCTGCTGGCCAGCGTCTTCTGCAAGGCCACGCCCTGCGCCTCGAGGAAGCGGCTGTACACATGCCCGGTGCCGGACAACCCGCCCTGCAGGATCAGCTGGAACTGCGTGATGTCGGCCAGCGCGATGCGCCGCTTGCGCGGCGCCAGATGGGCCGCGCACATCCAGGCATTCTCGACGTGCCCCACGAGCGTGGCCGAGACGGCTTCGGCCTCGTGCGTCTGCGGCACGATGATCACGTCCACCGTGCCCGCCGCGAGCCGCTCGCGCAGCGTGGCGTTCAGATCCACCTCCGCCTCCACCGTGACCTTCGGGTATTCGGCCTGGATCGCCGCGATCAGGCGCGGCAGCCAGGTCAGCGCGGTCAGCTCCGTCACGCCGATGCGGATCTGCCGCACCAGCGAGGTTTTCGAGCTGATGCGCTCGACCACCCGGTCGCGCTGCTCGAGCAGCGCCTGCGCGTAATCGAAGAATTCGCTGCCTTTCTCGGTCAGCCGCGCGCTGCGGTTCGCGCGGTCGAACACGGCGATGTCGAACGCGCGCTCCAGCTCCTGCACGCGTTTCGAGATCGCCGATTGCGTGGTGTTCAGCCGCGCGGCGGCAGCCTCGAACGAACCGAGCTTGACGATCCAGTACAGCGCTTCCATTTGCTTGAACGTGAGCACGGCGACCGCATGGATGAATTAAAGCGATAGTTTCTCATAACAAAATATCGCTTTTTTCGTTTCTTTTGGCTGCTTATGTTTTGGCCCATCGCATGCCGATGCATGCCAACCGCCAGCCTCTGGAGACACCATGGACTCCGTCATCGACACCCCTCGCCCGGCTCGGGCCGAGCGCAAGCCGCGCGTCAGCCTCGCCTGGCAGATCCTGATCGGCCTCGTGGCCGGCATCGCGGTGGGCGCGGTGCTGAATCACTACCCGTCGCTGCGCGCGCAGGCGATCGACGGCTTCCTGCAGCCCGCCGGCGACATCTTCATCCGCCTGATCAAGATGGTGGTGGTGCCGATCGTGTTCACCAGCATGGTGGTGGGCATCGCGGGCGTGGGCGACGGGCGCTCGCTCGGCCGCATCGGCCTGAAGACGCTGATCTACTTCGAGATCGTCACGACGATCGCGATCGTGCTCGGCCTGGTGCTCGGCAACGTGCTGCACCCGGGCGTGGGCACCGATCTCTCGCAACTCGCGCACACCGACATCACGCGCTTCCAGCAGACCTCGCAGCAGACGCAGGGCCATCACGGCTTCATGACGCTGCTGCTCGGCATCGTGCCCGACAACATCGTGATGTCGATGGGGCGCGGCGATCTGCTGCCGGTGATCTTCTTCTCGGTGCTGTTCGGGCTCGGCCTGCAGACCGTGCCGGCTGAATATCGCGCGCCGGTGCTGGCCACCTTCAAGGGCATCGGCGACACCATGTTCAAGGTGACCGGCATGGTGATGCGCTATGCGCCGTTCGGCGTGTGCGCGCTGATCGCGATCACGGTGGCGAATTTCGGCTTCGGCTCGCTGCTGCCGCTGATCAAGCTGGTGGCGGTGACCTATCTGGCGATCGCGCTGTTCGCCGTCTGCGTGCTCGGCGTGACGGCCAGACTGTTCGGATTCCGGATCTTCACGCTGCTGCGCGTGATCAAGGACGAACTGATCATCGCGTTCTCCACCTGCAGTTCGGCCTCGGTGCTGCCGCAACTGATGAAGAAGATGGAGGACTACGGCGTGCCCAAGAGCATCACCACGTTCGTGGTGCCCACCGGCTACACGTTCAACCTCGACGGCGCGTCGATCTACCTCGGCATCGGCACGCTGTTCGTCGCGCAGCTCTACAACGTGCATCTCGGCCTGCAGGAGCAACTGGTGCTGGTGCTCACGATGGTCGTGACGTCGAAGGGCGCGGCCGGCGTGCCGGGCTTCATGTTCGTGATCCTGCTGACCACGCTCGCCAGCGCCGGGCTGCCGCTCGAAGGGCTCGCGTTCATCGCCGGCGTCGATCGCATCATGGACATGGGCCGCACCGCGCTGAACGTGGTCGGCAACGCGCTGGCCCCGCTCGTGATCGCGAAATGGGAGCGCCAGTACGACGCCGAGAAGGGCCGCGCCTACCTCGCGTCGCTCGACGACTGAGCCGCCCTGCATCGCGCCATTCCAAGCCTTTACCCGATTCACTTTCAGGAACCACTCCGATGACCAGCCAGGGACACCTGTTCTCCGACGCCCTCATGGCGCAGATCAAGCAGCGCTTTCATTACGTCGACCACGATGCCGACGGCAGCGAGCGGCTGTTTTTCGACAACGCCGGCGGCTCGTTCCGGCTGAAGGCGGCCTCCGAGGCGTTCGCGCGCATCGACGCGCTGCCCGATTGCCCCGAGCGCATCCACGCGCGCGCGCTGTTCCTGCAGGACGTGCAGGCCAAGGGCGAGGCCGATGTGCGCCATATCCTCAACGCGCGCGGCGGCAGCGTGTACCTCTCGCTGACGGCGTCGGCGGCGATGTTCGAGATGGTGCGCGCGGTGATGGAGAACGTGCCCGGCGGCAATGCGGTGACCACCATCCTCGAGCACCCGTCGTCGTTCGACGCGATGCAGCGCTACTGCGCGCTGACCGGCAAGACGCTGCGCGTCGCGCCTAGCAACCCCGAAACGGGCGGCGTGGACGTGGACGCGATCGTCGCGCTGATCGACGACGACACCGCGCTGCTCAGCGTGATGTACGCGTCGAACATCTCGGGCGCGAAGCTCGACATCGCCGCGATCGTCGAGCGCGCCCGCGCGCGCAAGCCGGGCCTGTTCATCATCGTGGACGCCGTGCAGCACGCGCCGCACGCGGCGATCGACCTGCAGAAGACGCCGGTGGACGGCATCAACTTCGCGCCGTACAAATTCTTCGGCTGCCGCGGCGCGGGCGTGACCTGGCTGTCGGAGCGGCTCGCGACGCTGCCGCATCACCGGCTCGACGCGAAGGCGCCCGACGTGTGGGAGCTCGGCAGCCCCGCGCCGGCGCATTTCGAGGTGATCAGCGCGATCGTCGATTACGTGGCGTGGATCGGCGCGCAGTTCGGCGATGCGCAGGATCGCCGCGAGCAGTTCGTGCAGGGCATGCAGCGCATCGAGGAACACGAGCGCGCGCTGCTCGTGCTGCTGCTCGACGGCACGCCGGCGCAGCGCGGGCTGCGTGCGATCGACGGCGTGACGGTGTTCTGGGATCACGACGACCTGACGCGCCGCGACCTGATCGCCGGAATCGGCTTCGACGGGCTCGATCCGACGGCCGCCGTGCGCGAGTACGCGAAGCGCGGCGTGATCGTCTACGAGCGGATCGGCACGAGCCTGTACTCGGGCCGCATGCTGCGCTCGTTCGGCCTCGAAGGGGCGGTGCGCGTCTCGCCGCTGCATTGCCACGCGCCGCGCGACATCGAACGCTTCCTGGCCGTGACGGCCGAGATCGCCGCGGCGATCTGAGCGCGGGGCGCGCTATTCGCGCGGCCGCGCCGTCGATGCGCGCACCACCAGCCACGGCGGCGACGTCACGCGCGTGCGCACCGCGTCGGCTCGCGCATCGGCGCCCTTGGCTTCGGCCTCGATCAAATCGCCGAGCAGCTCCACCGCCAGCGCGGCCGCCTCGGCCGTCGGCACCGCCACGGTGGTCAGCGCGGGCCGCGATTCGCGCGCCAGCTGAATGTCGGTGATGCCGACCACCGAGAGCTGCGCCGGGATCGCCAGCCCCGCGTCGGCGGCGGCGTGCATCGCGCCGAGCGCGGGCAGGTCGTTGGTGGCGAACAGCGCGGTCAGCTCGGGGTGCGCCTCGAGCAACGCGCGCGCGGCCTCGTAGCCGCCCTGCACGGTATCCGGCCCGTAGCGCAGCGGCGCGGCCGCGCCGTCGAGGCCGGCCACCGCGAGCGCGTCGAGAAAGCCCTCGTAACGCGCCGCGTGGATGCCCGACACCTTGCTGCCGACGATCGCGCCGATCCGGCGATGCCCGAGCTCCAGCAGATGCTGCGCGGCCAGTTCGCCCGCGCGCCGGAAATCCACCGCCACGCTTGGCAGCGCCGGCGCGGCCTCGGGGCGCTCCCACATGCACAGCACCACCGGCGTGCCGCGTTCCATGGTGCGGTGCAGATCGTCGAGATCGAGGTTGGCGTTCATCACGAGCACGCCCTCGGACAGCGTGCCGGCAATCTGTTGCAGATACGCGCGCCCGATGTCGGGATCGTTCTCGGTGTTGCAGATGATCAGGAACCGCCCGCTGCGGCGCAGCGCGTGTTCCACCGCGAGCGCGAACTCGGGATAGAACGGGTTCGCGATGCTCGACACCATCAGCGCGAGCGTGGGCGCGCGCCCCTCGGCCAGCGCGCGCGCGGCCAGGTGCGGGCGGTAGCCGAGCGCCTCGACGGCGGCCAGCACGCGCTCGCGCGTCTTCGCGCCCACCCGGCCGCGGTTGCGCAGCACGTTGGAGACGGTCGCGGGCGTGACGCCCGCCGCTTCGGCGACTTCGTTCAGCGTGGTCATCGATCGGATGTTTAGTATCTGGGACGGCGTGTTCAGTATTTGCATGACAACGCGAGCGCGTTGCATCATGTTCCGGCAATCAGAACGCACGACAAGCAATACGGAGACGAATCAACCGATCGGCCACAGGTCGGTTTTTTCGATTGCAGAAGATTAAGCGCTTAATCATTGAGTGAGCGCGATTACATCACGGAGACGCAGCAATGGCGAGCATTTCGTTGGCCGGCGTGCAAAAAGCCTACGGGCACGGCGCGCCCGTCATTCACGGGATCGACCTGGAGATCGGCGCCCACGAGTTCTGCGTGTTTCTCGGCCCGTCGGGCTGCGGCAAATCCACCTTGCTGCGCATGATCGCGGGGCTGGAGGACGTGACCGAGGGCGACGTGCATATCGACGGGCGGCGCGTCAACGACGTGCCGGCCGCGCAGCGCGGCGTGGCGATGGTGTTCCAGAGCTACGCGCTGTTTCCGCACATGACCGTCTACGAGAACATCGCGTTCGGCCTGCGCCTCGCGAAAACGCCGAAGGCCGAGATCGACAGGCGGGTGCGCGACGCGGCCCGCATCCTGCAACTCGACGCGCTGCTCGATCGCTACCCGAAGGCGCTGTCGGGCGGCCAGCGCCAGCGCGTGGCGATCGGCCGCGCGATCGTGCGCGAGCCCGGCGTGTTCCTGTTCGACGAGCCGCTGTCCAACCTCGATGCGACGCTGCGCGGCCAGACCCGCATCGAGATCGGCCGTCTGCACCGGCAGTTCGCGGGCGCGAGCGTGGTCTACGTCACGCACGACCAGATCGAGGCGATGACGCTGGCCGACAAGATCGTGCTGCTGCAGGCCGGCGCGGACGCCGAACGCCACGGCAGCATCGCCCAGGTCGGCGCGCCGCTGGAGCTGTATCACCGGCCGGCGAGCCTGTTCGTGGCGGGCTTCATCGGCTCGCCTTATTTTTGCGGGATGATCGGAATGCTCGCGTGGGGCCGACATTCGGATCGCAGCGGCGAGCGCATGTGGCACACGCTGCTCGCCATGATCACCGCGGCGGCGGGGCTCGCCGGCGCCGCGGTT
>NZ_JAAGPF010000263.1 GCF_017104645.1 Burkholderia sp. Ac-20379 | reverse complement strand
AGGTGCTCGATTCGACCGTCACCAACGTGGCGGTGCCGTCGATCTCGGGCAGCCTCGGCGTGTCGAACAGCCAGGGCACCTGGGTCATCAGTTCGTACTCGGTGGCGGCGGCGATCGCCGTGCCGCTGACGGGCTGGCTCGCGAAGCGCGTGGGCGAACGCCGCCTGTTCGTCACCTCGATCGTGCTGTTCACGCTGACCTCCATGCTGTGCGGCCTGGCCAACGATCTGCACGTGCTGGTGGTGTGCCGCGCGCTGCAGGGGCTGTGCTCGGGGCCGATGGTGCCGCTCTCGCAAACGATCCTGATGCGCGCGTTCCCGAAGGACAAGCGCACGCTCGCACTGGCGCTCTGGGCGATGACGGTGCTGCTCGCGCCGATTCTCGGCCCGGTGGTGGGCGGCTGGATCGTCAGCAATTATTCGTGGCCGTGGATCTTCCTGATCAACCTGCCGATCGGGCTGTTCTCGTTCACCGTCTGCATGACGCTGCTGAAGCCTTCGCGCGAAGGCGGGCAGGCCGGGCCGATCGACGTGGTCGGCATCGCGCTGCTGGTGGTGGGCGTGGGCGCGCTGCAGGCGATGCTCGACCTCGGCCACGATCGCGGCTGGTTCGGCTCGCCGCTGATCTGCACGCTGGCGATCGTGGCGGCGCTGGCGATCGTCTCGCTGCTGATCTGGGAGCGCGGCGAGAATCACCCGGTGGTGGATCTGAGCCTGTTTCGCGACCGCACGTTTTCGTTCTGCGTCCTGATCATCTCGCTCGGCATGATGGCGTTCTCGGTGGTGGGCGTGGTGTTTCCGCTCTGGCTGCAGACCGTGATGGGCTACAACGCGTTCCACTCCGGGCTGGCCGCCGCGCCGCTCGGGATTCTCGCGTTCGTGTTCTCGATCCTGGTGGGCCTGTATTCGAGCCGCTTCGACGCGCGCGTGCTGGCCACCTTCGGCTTCATGGTGTTCGCCTGCGTGCAATGGAACAACGCGCACTTCACGCTGAACATGACGTTCACGCAGATCATCACGCCGGGGCTGATCCAGGGCATGGGCCTGCCGTGCTTCTTCATTCCACTGACGGCGGCCACGCTGTCGCGCATTCCCGACGACAAGCTGGCCGCCGCGTCGAGCCTGTCGAACTTCCTGCGCACGCTGTCGGCCGCGTTCGGCACCGCGATGAGCGTGACGCTGTGGGAGAACCGCGCGACCTATCACTACGACATCGTCTCGCAGGCCGTGACGAAATCGGACGGCAACACGCAGCGCTACATCGATGCGCTGCACGCCACCGGCATCACCGGCACGCGCGAACTGTTGTCGATCAGCAACGTGGTGCACAAGCAGGCCTACATGATGGCCACCGGCGACATGTATTTCATGGCGAGCATGACCTGCCTGACGCTGGCCTGCATGATGTGGCTGACGCGCCCCAAGCGCGGCGCGGCCATGACGATCGGACACTGAGGCGCGCACGGCCATGACCGCAACGACGGCGAACCACACGGCGAACCACACGGGGAACACCATGAAACTCGGGGCCTTGATCATCCTGTATCACCCGCGCGACGATCAGCTCGCGCGCCTGCGCGACGTGGCGCGCGACTGCGACGCGCTGGTGGTGGTCGACAACACGCCGGCCGCCAGCCTGGCCGCCCGGCGCGCGGCCGATCAGGATGGCTACGCATTGCTCCATCACGGCAATCGCGGCGGCATCGCGGGCGCCTACAACGCCGGGCTGGCCGAACTGTTCGCGCGCGGCATGGATGCGGTGGCGCTGTTCGATCAGGATTCGACGGTGCCCGCGCCGTTCTTCGCGACGATGCGCGCGGTGTGCGCCGGGTTCGGCACGCGCTGCTTCCTGGCCGGCCCGCGCATCTTCGACGAGAACGACCGCCGCTATCTGCCCGAACTGGCCACCGACGGCGTGTCGGTGCGCCGCCTGCCGATGGATGCCGACGCGCCCGTGCAGCGCTGCGGCTTCCTGATCTCGTCGGGCAGCGTGATTTCGCGCGAGGCCTATGCGCGCCTCGGCCGCTTCGACGAATCGCTGTTCATCGATCATGTCGATACCGAATATTGCTTCCGCGCGCTGGCGCGCGACGTGCCGCTCTACGTGGTGCCGCAACTCGTGCTGCCGCACCGCATCGGCAACAAGCGCCGCCACAAGATCGGGCCGTTCGAGATGTCGGCGATGAACCATCCGTGGTATCGGCGCTACTACAGTGCGCGCAACGCCGTGCAGCTCGGCATGCAATACGGCATGCGGTTTCCGGTGGCGATCGTGCCGAGCCTGCTGACGCTGTGGCAGATCGTGCAGGTGGTGTTGTGCGAGGACGACAAGGCGGCCAAGCTCAAGGGCATCGCATTCGGCGTCAGCGACGGCCTGTTCGGCCGTCTCGGCCCGCTCGAACAGGCGCGCCCGGGCTGGGCCGCGCGCGCCGGTGAACGGGTGCGCCACGGATGAGCCGACGCAGCTTGCCGGGACGCCCGGCACTCGCGGGCGGCGTGCTCGCGGCGGTATTCGCGCTGGGCGGCTGCGTGCCGTCCGGTTTTCAGACCAAGGTGCAGCCGCACGTGCCCGGCGCGAACGCGCTGGCCGGCGTGAGCGGCAACGTGCGGCCGGACGGCGCGTGGCCCGCGCCCGATTGGGTCAAGCAACTCGGCGATCCGCAGCTCGACCGGCTGGTGGCCGAGGCCTACGAGAACAACCCGAGCCTGCAGGCGGCCAAGGCGCGCATCGATATCGCGCAGGCGCAGGTGCAGCAGTACGCGTCGATGACGGGGCTGGTGGGCACGGCCGGCGCGTCGCTGAGCAAGGCGCGCGTGCCGCGCGGCGACGGCGTGGCGAACGTGAATGTCGGCGGCCTCAACGTGCCGGTGGATCTGTTCAGCGATCCGAATATTTCGTCGTCCTCGCTCTATGCCGGCTTCAATTACCAGATCGACCTGTGGGGGCGTAACGCGGCCGCCACGCGCGGGCTGCTGTCTAACCGCGACGCCGCGCGCGTCGACGCCGAGCAGGCGCGGCTCACGCTGGCCGTCACGCTCGTGACGCTGTATTGCCAGCTCGATCAGGCCTATGCGCAGCGCGACCTGCTGCAGGAAAAGCGCGCCGCCAGCGACCAGATCAACGCCGTGCTGCGCGAGCGCGCCGCGCGCGGCATCGACAACGCCTACGACGCCAGCGACGCCGCGATCAAGCGCAACCGGTTGATCGCGCAGCTCGCGATGGTGGACGAGCAGATCAAGCTTTCCGAAGTGCAGATCGGCGTGATGACCGGCAAGGGCCCCGAGCGCGGCCTCGCGCTCAAGCGCCCGCATCCGGGCGATCTCGTCGACGCGCCGCTGCCGCCGAAGCTCCCCGTGGCGCTGCTCGGCCGCCGGCCCGACATCGTGGCCGCGCGGCTGCGCGTGCAGGGCGCGTTCTCGGCCGTGGACGGCGCGAAGGCCGAGTTCTATCCGAACGTGAACCTGTCGGCGGTGGGCGGGCTGTTCGCGCTGACGCCGGCCGCGCTGCTGCGCGGCCGCGCGTTCGGCGGCTCGATCGGGCCGGCCATCACGCTGCCGATCTTCGATCGCGGCCGCCTGAAGGCCAAGCTGGCCGGCGAGGTCGCCAACGCCGATCTGAGCATCGCGCTCTACAACCAGAGCGTCGATCAGGCGCTCGGGCAGGTCGCGCGGCAACTGACGCAACTGCGCACGGTCGATATCCTGCTCGACGAGCAGCAGCATTCGGTGGCCGCCGCGCAGAAGATCGTCGACATCGCCGACGAGCGCCACCGCCGCGGCTTCGGCATGGAAAAGGATGTCAACACCGCGCGCCTGACCTTGGTGGACGAGCGCACGCAACTGATCGACCTGCTCGCCAAGCGCCGCGCGCTGCGCATCGGCCTGATCGATGCGCTCGGCGGCGGCTTCGACGTGACGAAGATGGCCGCCCCCGCGATCGCCCACGACGAACTCGCGTTTCCCCTCCACGATCGATTGACCGACTCGCATTTCGACTGACCGCATGCACGACGACAACAACAACGCGCGCCGCGACACCGCCGGCGCCCCGCACGATGCCGGCCGGCTCGAAGCGAAACGCGCCGCGCGCCGGCGCCACTTCGCGCTGTTCTTCTGCCTCGTGTCGGTGCTGGCCATCGCGGCGGCGATCTACTGGTTCCTGAGCGGCCGCTATTACGAGGAGACCGACGACGCGTACATGTCGGGCAACATCGTGCAGGTGGCCGCGCAGGTGCCGGGCACCGTGATCGACGTGCTGATCAGCGACACGCAGCGCGTGCGCGCCGGGCAAACGCTGGTGCGCCTCGACGACGCCGAGGCGGCCGTGTCGCTCGCGCAGGCCAAGGCCCAGCTCGCGCAGGCGGTGCGGCAGGCCGCCAACGCGGGCGTGTCGAACGCGATGTACGCCGACGCCGTGGCCGCGCGCCAGGCCGATCTCGACGTCGCGCGGCGCGCCTACGATGCGCGCGCGCATGCCAGTGTCGAAGTGGTGTCGCCCGAGGAAACCGCGCGCGCCAAGGCGCAGATGATTGCCGCGCAGGCGCAGCTGGCCGCCGCGCAGGCCCAGCTCGAATCGGCGCGCGTGCTGGGCAGCCGGCTCGCGGTGGAGGACAACCCGTCGGTGGTGCAGGCCGCCGCGCAGTTCAAGCTGGCGTGGCGCAACCTGAAGCGCACCACCATCGTCGCGCCGGTGGACGGCACCGTCGGCCAGCGCTCGGTGCAGGTCGGCCAGCAGGTCGGGCCGGGCGTGCCGCTGCTGTCGCTGATTCAACTGAACGCGCTGTGGATCGAGGCCAACTTCAAGGAAGGGCAGATCCGCAACATGCGCGCGGGGCAGCCCGTCAGCATCGTGTCGGATATCTACGGGTCGAAGGTGGTGTATCGCGGCCACGTGGAAGGTTTTTCGGCCGGCACCGGCAGCGCGTTCTCGATGCTGCCGTCGCAGAACGCGGCCGGCAACTGGATCAAGGTGGTGCAGCGCGTGCCGGTGGTGATCTCGATCGATCCGGCCGATCTGGCCGCGCATCCGTTGCGGATCGGGCTGTCGATGCGCGTGACGGTGGATACCCACGAGCGCGGCGGCCATCTGCTCGATAATGAGCAGCCGTTGCCGGGGCAGAGCACGCGGGTGCACGACAGCGTGGCGTCGGACGCCGATGCGGCCGCGGCGGCGGTGATCCGGGCGAACAAGTAGGATGCGATTGTCGGCCCTGCCGCCGCCCGCGCTTTTTGCCATCGACCCGCGCCATCGCGCCCGAACCGAACGACGATCCATCATGACGCCAGCCGAAACCTACCTCGCCGCCCTCCGTCTGGCGCTGAACGCCGAAGGCAATGCCGCGCTGGCCCACGCCGGCGGCGCGCCGCAATCGCAGCTCGACGTGCTCCGCGCCGTCTATCCGCACGCGCCGGCCACGCTGGTGGATCTGCTGCGCCGCCTCAACGGCACCTATCACCAGACCTACGGCGACACCCGCATCGGCGTGATGGTGCTCGGCTCCGATGTCGGCAGTTATCCGTACTATCTGCTGTCGGTCGATCAGATCGTCGAGGAGGCGGCCGAAGGCTTCGGCCGCGAGAGCATCGCCGACATCTACGATCTCGCCGAATTCGCGCCGGGCGAACTGTTCGACCCGCGCATCGACGCCACCGTGCCGATGGGCCGCCGCCTGTGCTTTTCGCATTGCATGAACAACGGCGGCTCGTCGCGGCTGTACATCGATTTCGATCCCGCGCCGGACGGCAAGCCCGGCCAGGTGATCCGCTACCTGCACGATCCCGACAGCTACGCCGTGCTGGCCGACGATTTCGACCGGTATCTGGCACAACTCGTCGCCGACGGCTTGCCGTTCCTCGAGGATCAGGACGAACTCGAACTGCATTGGCAGGCGCCGGCCCGCAACGGCGGCTGACGCGCGTACCTCAGCCGCGCCGGCCTTCGATCCACGCCCACAGCGCCGGATCGGTGAAGTCGCGAATCGTCGCGTGCGCGCCGGCTTCGCGCAGTTGCGCATCGGTCAAGGCCGTCAGCATGCCGAACGTATGGATGCCGGCCGCGCTGGCCGAGCGCACGCCGGAACCCGAATCCTCGAACGCCACCGCATGCGCGGCGTCGCCGCCCACATGCGCCAGCGCCGTCAGATAGGGCAGCGGATGCGGCTTGCCGTGCGCGAGTTCGCCGCCGATCACGAGCACCTCGAAGCGCGCGGCGAGCCCCAGCGCGGCCAGCATCAGCGTGGCGTTCTCGCGCGGCGCGTTGGTGACCACGGCGCGGCGCGCGCCGGTTCGATCGAGATGGTCGAGCAGGGCCTCGGCGCCGGCCGTGGGCGTGAGCCGCGCGCCCAGTTGCGCGCGAAACATCCGTTCCTTGTCGGCCGCCAGCTCGGTGTATTCGTCCACCGGCATGCCCGGAAACAAGCCGCCGAAGATCGCCGAATCGGGCGCGCCCATCACGTGCGCCTTGTAATAGGCGAGATCGATGCTGCGCTGCCAGCGGGCGAGCAGGGCGTTGAAGGCATTGAGGTGCAGGGCGTCGGTGTCGACGAGCGTGCCGTCGAGATCGAACAGGAACGTGGGGTCGCTCACGGTGCGGTTTTCCTGGGGCGGAGGGACATGCAGCGGCAAGTTAGCAGAGCCGGTTGCGGAAACAAGCTGGTAGAACTAACGGTTTTTCCGGGGCTGCCCAGATGCCGGGATGCTCGCGCGGTTTCGCGCAACGACGCACGGCGCTGGGCCGTGCATTGTTGCGCTTTCTGCGATTTTGCACGCCCGTGCCGGGCGCGGTCGCCGGTTCAATGCGCCAGCGGCAGCCCGGTCGCCGGATCGAGGTGCCGGGCCGCGGCGAGTTGCTCGACCAGCGCGTCCGACGGCGCTGGCGGCTCGGCCGCGGCGGCTTGCTCCGTTTCCCATTGGAAGGTGCCGTCCCATTCGGGAAGTGTGGCCGGCGGCAACGGGACGATCTTGCCGATGTCGGGCACGTTGGGGTGCTGACCGTCGTGACTGCCGATGAACTTCCCGATCAGTTTGTATCGCCGGGCGCGCTCGGCATCGGCGGGCAGCCCCGGATACGAAGCGCCGAAGGCGTTTTCCAGCGACAGCGCGGCCAGCGCATTGCCGTCCATCGCGCCGTTCTGAAACGCCGCGATGGCTTCGGGGTAGTGCTTCAGGTTGCGCTGGTCGATGCCGAGCGACGCGGCCGCGTCGCCATTGCCCTGGTTCATGGCGCACTCGCGCATCTGGCGTGCGATGTCGGGTGCCTTGTCGTGCGGCGCCAGTTGCTCGGCGACGTAGGCCTGCGCCTCCGGGCTGCCCAGGTCGGCCGCCTTGCGGAAATAGCGCAGCGCCAGCACCGGATCCTGCTTCAGGCCATAGCCGCTTGCCAGGTAATGACCGATGTCGACGTAGCCGCCCGGCACCCCCCGATCGATCCGCTGCGTGGCGAGATCGACGCTTTCCCTCGGCGCATCGGGCGAACTGGCCAGCCCTCGCGAGATCAGGCGTTGCAGATCGCGATTGGCCTGGTCGTTGCCGTTCGCCGCGGCGATCCGCTCGTAACGGGCGATCGCGTTGTAGTCCTTCGCGCCCTCGGCCTTCTCGAGCGACCGCGCATATTGAAAGAGCGCTTCGGTGTTCGCGTCGGGCGGCGGAAGATGGCCGGCCTCGTGCGTGCAGGTGAAGGCAAGATCGATGCGCATGGCCTTCACTTCGGCCGGCGGGGACGCCGCGCCATCGTCCTTGTTCGTGCAGGCGCCGATCAGCAGGGAAACAACAAGAGGCGAGAGTTTGAAAATAGTCTTCATCGATCGATCGTCAAAACCGCGGGCGGCGGCGGTGCGCAGGGATTCCGCCAGGGCTCGGGCCGCCGGGCCGCTCGCGGTCATGCTGCATTGCCGCGCCGCGTGCGAGCCGACATGATAATCCCGCTGCCGGGCCCGACTCGCCCGCGAATTGCGCTGCAGCATGCCGCGCGAACGTGTCGCGCGTGCGATTCGACCGGCGCTGCCGGGCGCCGTTCCCCATGTCGGCGGCGGGCAACCCCGTGTCGCGTTTAGTACGTCGCGTGCCCCGCCTGCCGGACTACCCTCTGTGGGCTTGCTGCCCGACCCGTGCGCGGCCGCGCCGGGCGCAGTGCAGCACCAAGCCAGAGAGACAGGAGACGAAGCGATGAGCAGCAATCGAGGAGTCGTGTATCAGGGCCCGGGCAAGGTCGAAGTGCAGAACATCGACTATCCGAAGATGGTCGACCCGAGCGGGCGCAAGATCGGCCACGGCGTGATCCTGAAGGTCGTCAGCACGAACATCTGCGGCTCCGATCAGCACATGGTGCGCGGCCGCACGACGGCGCCGGTCGGCCTCGTGCTCGGTCACGAAATCACGGGCGAAGTGATCGAACTGGGCGCGGACGTCGAAACGCTGAAGATCGGCGACATCGTCACGGTGCCGTTCAACGTGGCCTGCGGGCGCTGCCCGATGTGCCGCGAGCAGAGCACGGGCGTGTGCCTGAACGTGAACCCGGCGCGCGCCGGCGGCGCGTACGGCTACGTCGACATGGGCGGCTGGATCGGCGGCCAGGCCGAATACGTGCTGGTGCCGTACGCCGATTTCAACCTGATCAAGTTCCCGGATCGCGACCAGGCGATGGCGAAGATCCGCGATCTGACCTGCCTGTCCGACATCCTGCCCACTGGCTATCACGGCGCCGTCACGGCCGGTGTGAAGCCCGGCTCGACGGTGTATATCGCGGGCGCGGGCCCGGTGGGCATGGCCGCGGCCGCTTCGGCGCGCCTGCTCGGCGCGGCGGTGACGATCGTCGGCGACATGAACGCCGAGCGCCTCGAACACGCGCGCAAGGTGGGCTTCGAAACGGTGGACCTGTCGAAGGACACGCCGCTCGGCGACCAGATCGCGGCGATCGTCGGCCGCCCGGAAATCGACTGCGCGGTGGATTGCGTGGGTTTCGAGGCGCACGGCCACGGTTCGGAAGGCAGCAACGAGGAAGCGCCGGCCACGGTGCTGAACTCGCTGATGGAAATCGTGCGCCCGGCCGGCGCGATCGGCATCCCGGGCCTGTACGTGACGGACGATCCGGGCGCGAAGGACGTGGCCGCCAAGCACGGCAGCCTGAGCATCCGCTTCGGCCTGGGCTGGGCGAAGTCGCACTCGTTCCACACGGGCCAGACGCCGGTGCTCAAGTACAACCGCAACCTGATGCAGGCGATCCTGTTCGACCGCCTGCCGATCGCGGATATCGTCAACGTGACGGTGATCTCGCTCGATCAGGCGCCGGAAGGCTATCGCAAGTTCGATGGCGGCGCGCCGCGCAAGTTCGTGATCGATCCGCACGGCCTGATCGCCGCTTGACGATGGGCCGGGGCCGCGAGGCCCGGAACCTGAGAGACACGGCCCGCGCTTCGGCGCGGGCCGTTTTCATGATGGTTGCGCGCGCAAGCATATCGCGCGGCCGAACGCGCGCGGCGGTGTCAGCCGAAATCGCGCGCCGCCAGCGCGTCGGCCGCCGCCGCGATCGGCGCTTGCCAATTCCCGAGCGCGGGCTGGCGGAACAGGCGCATCGTGGCGTACCACGGCGTGTAGTCGACGTGGTTGAGCCAGCGGCTGTCGCCGGCCTGCGAGAGCATCAGCCAGACCGGCTTGCCGAGCGCGCCGGCCAGATGCGCGACGCCGGTATCGATCGAGATCAGCAGGTCCAGCCGGTCGAGCACGGCGGCCGTGTCGGCAAAGCTGCGCAGCGCGGGCGCGAGATCCACCACGCCGTGGCGCGCGATCGTCGCGCGTTCGGCGTCGTTCTGCTCGCCGATCTGTAACGAAAAGAAGCGGCAGCCCGGCTGGCCGAGCAGCGGGGTCAGCGCGTCGAGCGCGATCGAGCGATACGGCTCGTGGCGCACGCCCGAATTGCTGCGCCACACGAGGCCGATGCGTGCGCCGCCCGGCGCATCGAGTGCGCCGCGCACGGCGTCGGGCAGCGCGGCGGCCGGCGGCGCGTCGAGGTAGGGCGTGTCGAAGCGCGGCGCGTGCGGCGTGGGCTGGTAGCGCGCGAACAGATTGAACAGCCAGGTCACGCAATCGCATTCGTCGGCGAGCGTGCCGATGTGCGGGCCGCTTTCGCGCACGAAACCGCCGGTGCGCAGCACGCCGCGCGCGGCGTCCACCACCTGCACGTCGACCGAGGCCGCGCCGTCTTCCTTCAGGCATTGCAGGTAGCGCGCGTGCATGAACAGGTCGCCCGCGCCGCCTTCCATCATCACCAGCACGCGCTTGCCTTCGACCGGATCGTGGTGGCCGAGGAATTTGCGCTCGGCCCATTCGAAGCTGCCGCCGTGGCCGGGGTACAGCGTCTCGACGATGGTGCGCCGGTGCGGCGCGTCGCGCAGCTCGCGGTACAGCCGGTGCGCGTCGCGATAGCGGCCCTGGCCGAAGCGCGCGACGGTTTGCTCGAAGCGGATCACGTAGAGGTTCGGGTCGCCGGCCAGGCCGGCTTCGGCGCGCGA
>NZ_JAAGPF010000262.1 GCF_017104645.1 Burkholderia sp. Ac-20379 | reverse complement strand
CAGCCGCCGCGCGCGCTCGATCAGCAATTCGCCGATCGCCGACGGCCGCACGTTGCCGCGCGTGCGCGACAGCAGCGGCGCGCCCACCCGCGCTTCGAGTTCCGAAATATGGAGGCTGACGGTGGGCGGCGCGAGGTGCAGCGATTGTGCGGCCGCGGCGAACGATCCGAGGTCGGCGATCGCGATTAGCGTACGGAGACGGTCAAGACTGATTTCGCGCATGACGGAAAAACCTACATTCAGAAAATATGAATCTCGTCGTCGCGAAATTCAACTTTTCCAAGTGTAGCGCGAGCGCGATGATCGGTCATGCCGTCGATCGGCGACGGCGTTCCGAGCCGCGACGTGTTCGCGGTCACCACGCGCAATCAAGGAGCATCACGACATGAGCGGACCCATCGTTTTCATCGACGGCGACCAGGGCACCACCGGCCTGCAGATCCACGAACGGCTGCGCGGCCGCACCGATTTGCGGCTGGCCACGCTGCCCGCCGCCGACCGCAAGGATCCGGCGCGGCGCGCGGCCGCCATCAACGAATGCGACATCGCGATCCTGTGCCTGCCCGACGCGGCGGCGCGCGAATCGGCGGGTTTCGTGCGCAACCCGTCGGTGCGCGTGATCGACGCCAGCTCGGCGCATCGCACCGATCCGGCCTGGGTGTACGGTTTCCCGGAAATGGACGCGGCGCAGCCGGGCCGGATCGCCGCGGCGCGGCGCGTGACCAACCCCGGCTGCTACCCGACCGGCGCGGTCGGGCTGCTGCGCCCGCTGATCGAGCATGGCCTCGTGCCGGCCGATTACCCGGTGGCGATCCACGCGGTGTCGGGCTATTCGGGCGGCGGCCGCGCGGCGGTGGACGCGCATGAAAGCGGCGAGGGCAACGCGCCGGCGCTGCGCGTGTACGGGCTCGGCCTCGCGCACAAGCATCCGCCGGAAATCGCGCGCCATGCGGGCCTCGCGCACCGACCGCTGTTCGTGCCGTCGTACGGCGCATACCGGCAGGGCATCGTGCTGACGATCCCGCTTGAAACGCGGCTGCTGCCCGCGGGCGTGGACGGCGCGCGCCTGCATGCGGGCCTCGCGCGCCACTACGACGGCGCGCGCCACGTGCGCGTGCTGCCGGCCACGGCGAGCCAGGATGTCGCCCAGCTCGATCCGCAGGCGCTGAACGGCACCAACGACATCGAATTCGGGGTGTTTTCGAACGACGAGCACGGCCACGTGTTGCTGACGGCCGTGTTCGACAATCTCGGCAAGGGCGCATCGGGCGCGGCGGTGCAGAACCTCGACCTGATGCTGGCGGCGCTCGGCTGAGCGCGGGAGCGGGGCGGCGAACGCGCCCCGTTATCGAGCGATGCAACGAAGGCGCGGGCGGCCCCCCGCTCGCGCCGGACGCGGCAAGGTCAGGCCGCTTCGGACTGCGGCGCGCAAAGCGCCGGATCGAGATCGAGCGCGGCGAGCGTCTGCGCATCGATGTCGATCCAGCAGGCCACCACCATGCGGCCGTCGATCGATTCGGGCGCCCCGGCCCGGTGGGCGTGCACGCCGATGCGGCGGAACAGCCGCTCGATGCTGCAGAACGTCACGCCGATCAATTGTTTCGCGCCGCGCCGCGCGGCGCATTCCACGGCCGCCGCCAGCATCGGCCGCACCGACCAGGCCAGGCTGTTGCCCTCGGCGCCATCCTCGGCGCTGGCCGCGAAACGCGACAGTTCCCAAACATCGGACGAGCGCGGCGCCGGCATGTCCTCGGCCAGCAGGTGCGGGAAGATTTCCTGCAGCAGATAGGGCCGGGTGGTCGGCAGCAAGCGGGCACATCCGCAGATCGCCTCGCGTGCGTCGCGCGCAAAGACATAAACCGTATCGTCGCGATCGTATTGATCGCGCTCGAATTGCGCGTCCTCGCTCGGCAATTGCCAGCCGAGCTGTTCGACAAAGACGCGATAACGGTACGACCCCAGTTCGGCCGCGAGCTGGGGGGAAAGTCGGCCTGCCTCGTGTACGTAAGTCTGCATGGTGTCCTCGTGGTTATTCCGATTGGAATGGGCGCATTACAGCGCGCGCTCCGAGGACCGGTAACTGCTATTCCTGACAGGCCGTACCGGTGCGCAAAGGTTTGCGCGCCGGATGTGTTTCAATAACGAGATTGCGTTGCGGGCCGAGTTGAACCGAAAATGCAAACGTTGCGTGTTTTGCAACAGATCCGGCGATAAAGTGTCGCCGGATGCACGTGTTGTCAGATTGAAAGGCGGATGCCCGAAGCGGGCGATACGGGGCCGGCCGCGAGCGCGCCGGTGACGGTCGTGGCCCAGTCGAATGTGCTCAGACAGGTGACGAGTGCGGAGGCGGTGGCGTGCATGCCGATGTCAGCGCCGAAGCGGTCGACGCCCATCAGGTTGCTGCGCACGTCGTCCCAGGCGATCAGGCAGCGGCCGGCGGCGGGCTCGCGATACCAGTCCCAGCCGATCGTCAGCAGTGCGAAGCCCGGCGATGCGGCGCGGCGCCATTCGGTGAAGCCGGCGAATTCGGCGGGCAGGCCTTCGGCGCGCAGTTCGGCCGACAGCGTGGGGTCGAGCCCCGACGCGACGTGTTCGAACGCAAGCGACGCAAAGGCATGCAGCGGCAGGCGGACGTAGCCGTCCGCCGACGGTGCGCAGTACGGATGAAGCAGCGGGGGTGTCATGCGCGGCAATGTATCAAGCCTGAGACCCGGATGTAACCTAGCAAGAATGACAGCGTGGAAGCTGTGGGAGAGATGATGGAACTACGCTGGCAGGATGCCTACCACCAGTTCAACGCGGCCGAGAACGAGCAGCAGCTGTTTCAGCAGATCTCGGCGTATTCGCGCCGGATCGGTTTCGAATACTGCTGCTACGGCATTCGCGTGCCGCAGGCCGGCGCGCAGCCCGTCGTCGAGATCTTCGACACCTATCCGGCGGGCTGGATGGCCCACTATCAGGCGCGCAACTACATCGAGATCGATCCCACCGTGCGCGACGGCGCGCAAAGCCCCAACCTGATCGTCTGGCCCGACGTGGACACCGCGGAGGAGCCGGCGCTGTGGCGCGATGCGCGCGATTTCGGCATGTCGGTGGGAGCGGCGCAATCGGCCTGGGCCGCGCGCGGCGTGTTCGGACTGCTGACCATCGCGCGCCGTTCCGACCGCCTGACGCCGGCTGAGATCAACAGCCTGACGCTGCAGGCCAACTGGCTCGCGAACCTGTCGCATTCGCTGATGGGCAAGTTCCTGGTGCCGAAGCTGTCGCCGTCGTCGTCCGTGACGCTGACGCGGCGGGAGCGCGAAGTGCTGGCGTGGACCAGCGAGGGCCGCACCGCGAGCGAGATCGGCGATCAGCTCAATATTTCCGAGCGCACCGTCACGTTCCACATCAACAACATCCTGGCCAAGCTCGGCGCCGCCAACAAGGTGCAGGCCGTGGTCAAGGCGATCGGCCTGGGCCTGATCGAAACGCCCTGAGCGCGGGCGGCGGCGCGCCGCCCGGCGCGTCGCTCATTCCATCAGCGGCTCGGCTTCCTTCGCCGTCCAGCTGACGCTGGAAATACTCTTCTCCATGCTCATCCGGCTCGCGATCTGCTCGAGCTTCGGCTGATCCTTCGGATGCAGCTTCAGCGTGGCCGTCACCTTGATGCGCTCGGGCGCGCCGTCTTCGTGCACGTCCTCGCTCGTCAGGCTCTGGAACGACAGTGGCTTCGCATACATCGAGTTCGACAACTGGGTGCGCACGTGGATCTCGTCGGCGGCCAGGCAGATCACGGTGATCTGGTATTCGCGGATCAGGTCGGCGTTCGACACCGGCGTGGCGTTGATCGCGTGGCTGAGCGCGCGCAGCACCGTGTTGACGGCCAGGATCACCACCGTGCCGGCCAGCGCGGGCACGTACAGGCCGCTGCCCGCGAGCACGCCGACGGCGGCCGAGCACCACAGCGTGGCCGCCGTGTTGATGCCCTGGATCGCGCCTTTCTCGCGCATGATCACGCCGCCGCCCAGGAAGCCCACGCCCGACACGACGTAGGCGGCGATCTGCGTGATGCCCGCCACGCCGTTGCCGGTCATCACGCCGAGCGTGACGAACAGGCACGCGCCGCAGGTGACGAGCGTGATGGTGCGAAGGCCGGCGGTGCGCTGGCGCATCTGGCGTTCGATGCCGATCGCGACGCCGCAGGCGAACGCGGTGAGCAGGCGGAGGATGAATTCGACGGTCATGTGTGCAAGGCCTGGCTGGGGGCCGCGCGCGGGCCGGCATCGAACCGGCTGCATGCGGGCAACCCGTAACGATACCGCGCGGCAGGCGGCCGAATGTGAAACAAGGATGACGCACGCCGCGCAACCGGACGCGGCGTCAGCCAGGCAGGCTGCGGGCGTTCAGGCGGCGCGGCGTTGCGCGGCGGGTTCGCGGCAACTGTCCACGGAGATTCCTTCGGAGAACGGATCGGCGCGATTCTAGCAGGCAAGGCGGCGCGCCGGGCGGCAGTTTTCGCAGGCATGGGCAAGCGCCCTCGGGCAAGCCCGATTCGCGCGCCGCGCCGCAGATTGGGCACAATGAGGCACCCGCCACCGCCCGATCCGGCCATGCTGCTCAAAACCCTGCTGCGACGCCTCGACCTCACCACGCTGCAACTGTTTCTCGCCGTGCACGAGGAGGGCACGCTCACGCGCGCGGCCGAGCGCGAGGCGATCGCCGTCTCGGCCGCCAGCAAGCGCCTGCTCGAACTGGAGCAGGTGGTGGGCGCGGCGCTGTTCCAGCGCAACGCGCGCGGCATGACGCTGACGCCGGCCGGCGAGACGCTGCTGCACCATGCGCGGCGCGTGATGCGCGACATCGAGAACATCGGCGCCGAGCTGGCCGGCTACGCGAGCGGCGTGCGCGGCTACGTGCGGATGTCGTCGAACCTGTCGGGCATCGTCGAGTTCCTGCCCGAGGATCTGCGCGCGTTCCAGGCCGAGCACGAGCGCGTCAAGCTCGATCTGGAGGAGCGCCCGAGCGGCGGCGTGGTGGAGGCGGTGGACGACAGCCTGGTCGAGATCGGCATCTGCTCGGAGGATGCCGACACGCGCGCGCTGCATGTCGAGCATTACCGCCACGACACGCTGGTGATCGTCGCGCGCCCCGACGATCCGCTCGCCGCGCACGACAGCCTGCCGTTCGCGGCCACGCTCGACAGCGATCACGTGGGCCTGCACGTCTCCAGCTCGATCAACATGCGCACCCATCTCGCGGCGCGCCAGGCCGGCCGCCCGCTGCGGCTGCGGATCCACGTGCCGGGCTTCGACGCCGTGTGCCGGATGGTGCAGGCCGGGATGGGCGTGGGCGTGCTGCCTCGCAAGGTGTACGAACTGATGGGGCGGCCGCTCGGGCTCGCCGCGATCGGCCTCGACGACGATTGGGCGCGCCGGCGGCTGGTGCTGGTGGTGCGCGAGGTGGCGGCGCTCTCGCCCGTCGGCCGGCTGCTGTTCGAGCACCTGCGCACCATCGAGGCCCGCGAAACCGAGGCGCCGCGCCACGATTGACGCACCGCGCAGCGTTCGCGAACGGCGAACGCTGCTTGGCGAAATGCGGTTGGACGTTCGCCGCCCGGCAACCCTACGCTGTGCTCCATCAAGATTCGAACCGGAGACAGCAAGATGAGTGGCCCGCTCCACGGGATTCGCGTGATCGAAATCGGCACGCTGATCGCCGCCCCGTTCGCCGCCCGCCTGATGGCGGAATTCGGCGCCGACGTGATCAAGATCGAAGCGCCCGAAACCGGCGATCCGCTGCGCAAATGGCGCAAGCTGCACGAGGGCACCTCGCTCTGGTGGTATCTGCAATCGCGCAACAAGCAATCCGTCTGCGTCAACCTGAAATCGCCCGAAGGCGTCGAGATCGTCAAGCAGATGGTGGCCGAAGCCGACGTGCTGATCGAGAACCTGCGCCCCGGCGCGCTCGAAAAGCTCGGCCTCGGCTGGGACACACTGCATGCGCTGAACCCGAAGCTGACGATGGTGCGCATCTCGGGCTACGGCCAGACCGGCCCGTATCGCGATCGCCCCGGCTTCGGCGCGATCGGCGAGGCGATGGGCGGGATCCGCTACACCACCGGCGAGATCGACGGCGCGCCGGCGCGCGTCGGCGTGAGCCTCGGCGATTCGCTGGCTTCGCTGCACGGCGTGATCGGCGCGCTGATGTCGCTGCTGCGCGTGAAGACCGGGCAGGGCGAGGGGCAGGTGGTGGACGTGTCGCTGGTGGAGAGCGTGTTCAACCTGATGGAAAGCCTGGTGCCCGAATACGACCTGCTCGGCCACGTGCGCGAGCGCAGCGGCGGCGCGCTGCCGGGCATCGCGCCGTCGAACACCTACCGCACCGAAGACGGCGCGTTCGTGGTGATCGCCGGCAACAGCGATCCGATCTTCCGCCGCCTGATGCACACCATCGGCCGCCCCGATCTGGCCGACGATCCGGCGCTCGCGCACAACGACGGCCGCGTCGGGCAGACCGCGATGCTCGACGCCGCGATCGCCGCCTGGACGTCCCACCATTCGATCGACGACGTGCTGGCCGCGCTGGAGCGCGCCGAGGTGCCGTCGGGCCGCATCTATTCGGTGGCCGATATCGTCGGCGATCCGCATTACCGGGCGCGCGACATGCTGCTGCCGGCCACGCTGCCGGGCGGCGCATCGGTCGCCATGCCGGGCATCGTGCCGAAGCTGTCGGACACGCCGGGCGGCATGCACTGGCCCGGCCCGGCGCTCGGCGAGCATACGTCCAGCGTGCTGGCGGGGCTCGGCTACGGCGAGGACGAAATCGCGCGGCTGCGCGAGCAGGGAGCGGTGCAATGAGCGCGTCGGAGATGTTGATCGTCCAGGAAGTCGCGCCGCGCGACGGGCTGCAGATCGAGCCGCAATGGGTCGAGACGGCCGACAAGATCGCGCTGATCGACGGCTTGTCCGCGCTCGGTTTCACGCGCATCGAGGCCGGCTCGTTCGTGTCGCCGAAGGCGATTCCCGCGCTGCGCGACGGCGACGCCGTGTTTCGCGGCATGCGCCGCGCGCCGGGCGTGACCTACGTGGCGCTGGTGCCGAACGCGAAGGGCGCCGAGCGCGCGCTGGCCGCGCGGGCCGACGAGCTGAACCTCGTGATGTCGGCGAGCCAGACCCACAACCGCGCCAACCTGCGCATGAGCTGCGAGACCTCGCTGGCCGGCTTCGGCGACATCGTCGCGCAGGTGCGCGGCGCGGCCGTCTCGCTCAACGCCACGGTGGCCACCGCGTTCGGCTGCCCGTTCGAAGGCCGCATCGACGAGGATCGCGTGCTGCGTATCGTCGACGCGTATCGCGAGCTGGGCATCGCGGGCATCACGCTGGCCGACACCACCGGCATGGCGAACCCGCGCCAGGTCGCGCGGGTCGTCGCGCGCGTGCTCGAACGCGTGCCGGCCTCGGCGCTGACGCTGCACTTCCACAACACGCGCGGGCTCGGCCTCGCCAACGTGCTGGCCGCCTACGAGGCGGGCGCGCGCCGCTTCGACGCCGCGCTCGGCGGCCTCGGCGGCTGCCCGTTCGCACCGGGCGCGTCCGGCAACATCTGCACCGAGGATCTCGTCAACCTGTGCGACGAGATCGGCGTGCCGACCGGCATCGATCTGGCCGCGCTGATCGCGCTGTCGCGCACGCTGCCGGCGCTGGTCGGCCACGCGGTGCCGGGGCAGGTGGCCAAGGCCGGCCGCAACGCCGATCTGCATCCCGCGCCCGATTACGTGGCCGGGATCGCCTGAGCCGGCGGCGCCGGATCGCCACGCAATATCCAGCAGTCCTCATTCACCAAATCGACCGGGCGGCACGCGCCAGCCCGGCCTGGAGACAAGCATGACAACCCACAGCGCAATCGCAACGGAGGCGCGCGCCGCCAGCGGCGAATCCGGCATTCAGGTGATCCGCAAGGTCGCATGGCGGCTCATGCCGCTGATCATGATCTGCTATCTGTTCGCGTTCTTCGACCGGATCAACATCAGCTTCGCCAAGTTCCAGTTGCAGGGCGATCTCGGCCTGTCCGACACCGCCTACGGGCTCGGCGCCAGCCTGTTCGTGATCGGCTACGTCTTGTTCGAAGTCCCGAGCAACCTGTTCCTGTATCGCGTCGGCGCGCGGCGCTGGATCGCGCGGATCATGATTTCGTGGGGCGTCGCGACCACCGCGATGGTGTTCGTCCACACCGAATGGCAGTTCTACGGGCTGCGCTTCGTGATCGGCGCGATGGAGGCGGGCTTCGCGCCGGGCGTGCTCTATTACCTGACGCTGTGGTTTCCGCCGAGCCATCGCGGCCGCATCACGTCGATGCTGTTTCTCGCCTCGGCGTTCTCGGGGCTGGTGGGCGCGCCGGCCGCGGGCCTCGTGCTCGGCCATCTGAACGGCGCGCTCGGCATGCCGGGCTGGCACTGGCTGTTCCTGCTGGGCGGCGTGCCGTGCATCGGGCTGGGCCTGCTGGTGCTCACGCAGTTGAAGGATCGCATCGACGACGCGCACTGGCTGTCGGGCGGCGAGAAGGCCTGGCTGTCGGGGCAGATCGCGCAGCAGAGCCGCCATCCGCAGGGCGGCCACTCGCTGGCCGGCGCGCTGAAAACGCCCGGCTTCCTGATGCTCGGCCTTGTCTACTTCCTGATTCAGATCGCGTCGTATGGCCTGAATTTCTGGGCGCCGCACCTGATCCGCACGGCCGGCACGCACAACCCCACGCTGATCGGGCTGCTGACCTCGGTGCCGTATATCGCCGGCGCGATCGCGATGGTGGCGGTGGGGCGGCTGTCGGATGCGAGCGGCGAGCGCCGCAAGTATGTGGCCGGCTTGCTGACGATGGCCGCGCTCGGCTTCTTCGCGGCGGGCTTCTTCGACCGGCAGACCACGCTGCTCGTGATCGCGCTGGCGGTGATGGGCGCGGGCGTGGTGGCCTCGATTCCGGCGTTCTGGGCGCTGCCGCCGAAGCTCGTGACGGGCGCGGGCGCGGCGGCCGGCATCGCGCTGATCAATACGCTGGGGCAACTGGGCGGGATCGTCAGCCCGGTGATGGTGGGCCGGGTGCGCGACCTGACCGGCTCCACCACCCCGGCGCTCTATGCGATCGGGCTGCTGAGCCTGATCTGCGCGGGGCTGGTGTGGTTCGCGCTGCCGGCCTCGCTGCGCGAGCGCGACGGGCGCATCGCAGGCTGAGGCCGGCCTGGCCGTGCAAACGACGCGGGGCGCGCCCTGCGTCGTTCGCAACCGGCCACGCCGTCAGAACATCACGGCGATGCCGACCATGCCGACGAACTGCGATTTCGTCGACGAGGCCGTGAACTGCTGCGAATCGCCCACGGCGGGCGCGGCCGCGACGATGTCGCCCGCGCCCTTCGCGCCGAGCGTGTTGCCGCCGGCGTGCTGGTAGGCCTGCACCGCGTAGAGGATCGTGCGCTGCGACAGGTTGTACGCTTCCTTGAGCGACACCTGGTGATAGCGCGCGGCGTTCGAGATGCCGTTGGCCTTGGACGCCGTGGTGTACGAATAGCCGCCGCCCACCGAGAACACCGGCGTGAAGCGGTACACCGCGATCGCGCCGTAGGTGTTGAAGATCGCCGTGTCGGTGAACGCCGATTGCGCGCCGGGCAGGTATTTCACGTTCGAGTAGTTCAGGCCCAGCAGCAGGTTGCCGAACTTGTAGTTGCCGGACGCCGCCACGTGCTGCACCGCGCGCGCGGTCAGATAGCCCTGGTTCAGCACCGAGGTGGCGAAGCTCGCGCTCGGCGCGATGCTCGGGTTCGAGAACCCGGCCGGCTGGCCCGAGCTGTTCATGCGCAGGTAGCCCACCGCCATGCCGAGCGGCCCGTTCGCATAGCGCAGCGCGGCGCTGATCGTGTCGCCCTTGCCGGCGCTGCCGGGAATGCCGCTCAGGCCCATCATCGCGCTCGCGGTGAAGCCGCCGACGGTCGGCGACGTGTAGGTCACGCTGTTGTTGATGCGCACCGTCGTGTCGAGGCCGTCGATGTCGCCCGGGTGCGCGCCGGTCGCGCCGGTCAGCCAGTTGCTCGAATCGTAGGCGCCCACGAACAGGTAGTACGGCGTGTACTGGCGGCCCGCCGTCAGCGTGCCGTAGCGGTCGTTCTGCAGACCGACGAAGGCCTGCCGGTTGAACAGCGTGCCGGCCGAGGCCTGCGCGCCGGTGTTCAGGTTGAAGCCCGCCTGCAGGTCGAAGATCGCCTTGGTGCCGCCGCCGAGATCCTCGTTGCCGCGCAGCCCGAACTTCGACGCATACAGGTTGCCGTCGCGCAGGTACACGTTCGAATGACCGTTCTGGTTGTTGACGTAGGTGAGCGCGTTGTCGGCGACGCCGTACAACGTGACGCTGCTCTGGGCGAGCACGGGGCCGGCGGCCAGCGCGGCGGCGGTAGCGAACAGCGTGCGGCCGAGCGCAAGGCGGGTGGACATGGGTGTCTCCTGAAAAGGATCGCGGATGATACACATCCGCTGTTGTGATGAATAGCCCGTCGATCGTGCGACGCCGCCTGTCGGGCGGCAGGCGGCGTCGTGTGCGGTGGTGTCGCCGAGGCGCGCGCGGGTGCGCCGCGCGCGGCGGCGGCGCTTATGCGGGCAGGGCCAGCGTCAGCGTGCGCCAGCGGCCGT
>NZ_JAAGPF010000261.1 GCF_017104645.1 Burkholderia sp. Ac-20379 | reverse complement strand
GCAGGAGATGTGAGAGTCAGACTAAAGGAGCAAAGACAGAGCGGTAGTCTAGAGTAGATGTTTACGAACGAGACGAGGACCGCCGAGATCTACACTGCCACCAACACTCTCTCCCGACACGCCGAGCTTCCGATCCCGCGCCGCCTCGGCCTGCGTCGCCACGCACGGTGCGGAGCCGGGCAGCGGCTGGCCGGCGCTCTCGCGCGCGGCCAGCACCGAGATCGCGCCGATCGCCGCCGCGCCCATCAGATAGTAGGCCGGCATCATCAGGTCGCCGGTGCGGCCCACCAGCCAGGCCGTGACGAGCGGCGTGGTGCCGCCGAACAGCGACACCGACACGTTGAAGCCGATCGCCAGCGCGCTGTAGCGCACCCGCGTCGGGAACAGCGCCGGCAGCGCCGACGGCATCACGCCGCAGAAGCACGACAGCAGCACGCCGAGCAGCATCATGCCCGCGAAGATCAGCCCGCCGTGGCCGGTGCGCACCAGCAGCAGCGCCGGAATCGCCAGCGCCGCCAGGCCGATGCAGCCGGCCAGCATCACCGGCCGCCGTCCGACGCGATCGGACAGCCAGCCGGCCGCGAGCGTCATCGGCATCATCAGCACCATCACCGCGAGCACCACCACCAGGCCGCGCGTCTCGTCGTAGTGCAGCGTGGCCGACAGGTAGTTCGGCAGATACGCGAGCGCCATGTAGTCGGTCACGTTGAAGATCAGCACCAGCCCCACGCACACCAGCAGCGCGCGCCACTGCCCCGCCAGCAGCGAGACGAACGATTCGCGCGGGCGCGCGCGTTCGAGCCGCTCGCGATGCTCGGCCTCCTTGCGGAACGCGGGCGTTTCCTCCAGCCGCGTGCGGATGTACAGGCCGATCAATCCGAGCGGCCCGGCCACGAAGAACGGAATGCGCCAGCCCCAGTCGAGCATCTGCGCGGGCGTCAGCAGCGAAGTCAGCGCGGTGACCGTGCCCGCGCCGAGCAGGTAGCCGGCCAGCGTGCCGAACTCCAGGAAGCTGCCCATGAAGCCGCGATGGCGGTCGGCCGAGAATTCGGCGATGAAGGTGGCCGCGCCGCCGTATTCGCCGCCCGTCGAGAAGCCCTGCACCAGCCGCGCGAGCAGCAGCAGCACCGGCGCGTAGATGCCGATCGACGCATACGACGGAATCAGGCCGATCGCGAACGTGCCGCAGGCCATCATGATCATGGTGGCGGCCAGCACGCGCTGGCGGCCGATGCGGTCGCCGAGCGGGCCGAACACCATGCCGCCGATCGGGCGCACCAGGAACGCGGCCGCGAACGTGCCGAACGTGGCGATCAGTTGCGCCGAGCCGCTCGTCGACGGGAAGAACACCTTGCCGAGCGTCACCGCGATATAGCTGTAGACGCCGAAATCGAACCATTCCATCGCATTGCCGAGCGCCATCGCGCCGACCGCGCGCTTGAGCAGCGCACGGTCGACCACGGTCACGTCGTCTCCGGCGAAGGCGGCGTCGCGCGGCGGTTGGCTGCGCCCGGCGGCCCGGTTGTCGGCTCGGTTGTCGGCTCGGTTGTCGGCGGCGGGCTGCCGGGATGCGCCCGGGCGCGTGCTTGCATGCTTGCCTCGCGGCTTGCGGGTCGAGTGGCTCACTGGCTCGCTCCTTGGAGGAATGGCGATGTGCGCCGCGCGGTGGCGCGGCCTTGTCTCGTCGTGCGGCGGCCGTCCCGCCGCGCCGACGCCACGAAAGCGCCCTGCCCTGCCTCGCTTCGTTACGCCTCGGCGCGACGCGGGCCGGGGGGGCCGCCATCGCCTGTTATCGGATACCGCATCTTGTCGCCCGAGTGTGCGCGACGCGGCCCGCGCGATCCTGCCCTGATGCGTCCCGAAGCCGACAGGAAACGACAGTGTTCTCGCCCCGCTTCCGCGCGCCGCCCGGCGGCGCTGCCGGCGCGTGGCGGGCTGGCCGCGCATGTGTCGGGAAATGGCAAGCGCCCGTCGAATTTCCTTGATCGCGGGCGCGCGTTTATCGCAATGATTCGGGGGTGACGCCGCCGACGATAACGGCGGCGACGAGAGCCCCGAAACCGCCGCGGCACGAGCCTGCCGCGCCGGCCCCCGGCTGTCCTTGCACGCCATGACAGGGCCGCTTCGAGGCGGCCTCCGGGCAGGCGTCGTCACGCACGACCCAACCTCTGGCACCGGCCCGCGCCGGTGTGGATTTCATGCCCGCACCCACGCTTCGCCACTTCGGTTTCCTGACGCTGCCGTCGTTCTCGATGATCGCGTTCTCCAGTGCAATCGAAGCGCTGCGCATGGCGAACTACGCCGACCGCAGCGAGCACTACAGCTGGACCGTCTACTCCACCGACGGCAGCGCCGTGCCGGCCAGCAACGGCATGATCGCGCGGCCCACGCGGCAGCTCGACTTCACCGAGCCGCTGCCCGATCTGATGATCGTCTGCGGCGGCACCCAGGTGCGCGACGCCGTGGACGCCACCGTGATCCACGCGCTGCGCGAGCTGGCGCGGCGCGGCGTGCCGCTCGGCGGCATCTGCACCGGCGCCTACGCGCTGATGGCGAGCGGCCTGCTCGACGGCTATCGCGGCACCGTGCACTGGGAAAACCTGTCGGCGCTGCATGCCGAATTCCCGGCCGTGCAGATCGTCGACGAGCTGTTCGTGATCGACCGCGACCGCGTGACCTGCACCGGCGGCACCGCGCCGCTCGACCTGATGATCGGCATCATCGCGGCCGAGCGCAGCCAGGATCTGGCCACGCGCGTGTCCGAACAGTTCGTGCTGCAGCGGATTCGCGGCGCGAGCGATCCGCAGCCGATTCCGGTCGACGCGCGGGTGGGCTTCTCGCGCGCCGAGCTGGTGGAGGCGGTACGGCTCATGGAAGCGAACATCGAGGAGCCGCTGCCGCTGGCCGATCTGGCGCGGCTGATCGCGCTGTCGGAGCGGCAGATGCAGCGCATGTTCAAGCACTATCTGACCACCTCGCCCACGCACTACTACCTGTCGGTGCGGCTCAAGCACGCGCGCGAGATCCTGCGCAACAGCGACGTGTCGATCTCGCAGGTCACGTCGCTGTCGGGATTCCGCTCGGCCTGCCATTTCAGCAAGGCGTATCGCGCGCAGTTCGGCCACGCGCCGAGCCAGGAACGGCGCGCGCCGAAAACCGGCGCGGCGAAGGACGGCGCGACGGACACGGCGAAAAACCCGGCCAAGGGCAGAAAGCGCGCAGCGGCGCGCGATGGCGATCCGGCAGACGGCAACGGCAACGCAGCGGACGTTTGCGTGCCGCACGTTTGAGCGTTTGAGCGTTTGAGCACCCGGGCATTCGAGCGTCCGGGAGTCGGCACACTTGGGAGTCCGAACGCTGGGGCATTTGTGCGTCGACATCCGAACGCCTGAACGCCTGAATATCCCAAAGCCCGATCATCCCAGCGTCCGAATATCCGCGCATCTGGCGCATCCGGCCAAGCAAACACCCGGCCGCCAAAGCGCACCGGCCAACGCGCGACTTCGATCACAGTCCCTCGCCCCGCACCGCGCGCACGCCAACTGTGCTGCTTTTCCCACGCGCAAGCTGACGCCGCCCGCGCCCGCGATCCGCTTCTATGCTGCATGTCGATGCGCTGCCGAGCCGCCGGCCCGGTTCACGGCGCGCGCGACCCAGGAGACGACGATGCCAACCGCCCCCCGCGACGCGCTTGCCGCGCCGCATGCGCCGCCCGCCGACGAACGGCGCTGGCGCGAGATGCCGCTGCCGCCTGTTGCAAGCCTGTGCACCCCGCCCGCGCTCGCGCCCCGGCCGCCGGCCGGCATCGTGATCGGCCACTGGCTCGACCGCCGCAGCCGCTGGCGCGAGCTGGTCGCGCCAGTGCTCGCGCGCCATTACACGATCAGCCTGCTGCTCGGCGCGGCCACCGTCGATTGCTACAAGAACGGCCGCCTGCTCGAACGCGGCACGGGCGGCCCCGGCGGTGTGCAACTGACCGCGCCCGGCGAATCGGTGCAATGCCGGTTTCGCGGCGAAAACGAGGCCTTGCACGTGTTCGTGCCGGCCGCGCTGATCGACGCCGAGTACGGCGCGGCCGCGCCGCCGCGTCTGGAAGACCCGGGCTTTCGCGTCGATCCGGTGCTCGCGCCGCTCGCACGCCGGTTGGCGGGCGGCGAGCGCGTCATGGCCGGGCAGCGCGACCCGTTGCTGGCCGGAATCGTGCGCCATGTGCTGACGCGCTATGCGCGCGAGCCGGGCCGGGCGTGTGCGGGCCTGTCCGCGCCGCGCCTGCGGCGCGTATTCGATTACGTCGAGGCGAACCTGGCCGAGCCGATCACGCTGCACGACATCGCGCGTCACGCCGGCCTGAGCCGCATGCATTTCGCCGCGCAGTTCCGGCTGGCGACCGGGCTCTCGCCGCATGCGTTCCTGACGCAGCGCCGCATCGAGCAGGCCAAGCGCCTGCTGCGCGACGGGCTGCCGATCGTCGAGGCCGCGCTCGCCTGCGGCTTCCCCGGGCAGGCGCATTTCACGACGGTGTTTCGCGAGCTGACCGGCACCACCCCGCGCCGCTGGCGCATGCAGGCGCCCTGAGCGGATGCCGTGCATCGCGCGCGGTTAGCACACTGAAGAAACGATGCGTGGCAGCGTGTTGCGGGCGGGCCGCGAAAATTCGGAAAGCGTGAATTCCGGCGAATCGAACAATGGCGCGGCGGTGCGTTTCGCCCGCGTCTCTCCGGCCGTGAAATGTGCCTCGAATCGAACGAATATGCCTTTATTAAAGGGGTTTTCGTAGATTCATCGGCTTCGCTCCATGCATCCCAAGCCCCGCTGCGCCCTCCTTCATCGCAGCGAATCGACTGCGCCAGCGCCGTTCGCGCGCTCGCCGATTTGCATATCGCCAAGCATTGCTTAGGTACGCGAATCGTCGCCCCTAGCATGGCGATCCCGTTGACTCTTCGTGCCTTGCACGCCTTCGCCGCCATGCTGAACCGCTTCCTTCCCGCCGCCCTCGCGCTCGCCGGCCTCGCGCTGCTGAGCCCCGCCGCGCACGCGCAATCGAGCGTCGCGCTCTACGGCATCGTCGACACCGGCATCACCTACACCAACAACCAGCACGGCAAGGCCGCGTTCCAGGCCACCGCCAGCAACATCAACGGCACGCGCTGGGGCATCCAGGGCCAGGAGGCGCTCGGCGGCGGCTGGCAGGCGATCTTCAAGCTCGAGAACGGCTTCAGCATCGACACCGGCGCGCTCGGTCAGAACGGCCGGCTGTTCGGGCGGCAATCGTTCGTCGGGCTGTCACGCAAGGGGGCCGGCGCGCTCACGGCGGGCCGCCAGTACGACGTGGTGGTGGATTACCTCGGGCCGCTCGTGCTGACCGGCACCTCGTACGGCGGCGTGCATTTCGCACACCCGTACGACAACGACAACCTCGACAATTCGTTTCGGATCGCCAACTCCGTGAAGTTCGAAACGGACAGCCTGGGCGGCTGGCGCTTCGGCGCGCTGTACGGCCTCTCGAACGAGGCGGGCCGGTTCGCCGACAATCGCGCGGCCAGCTTCGGCGCGCAATACGTCTACGGCGGCTTCACGTTCGCGGCGGCTTACCTCGAACTCGACAACGCCGGCGCGGGCGCGCTCGACAACGCCTCGGGCGCGGTGAGCAACGACGCCACCTTCACGGCCGCACGCCAGCGCACCTGGGGCGCGGGCGCGCGCTATGCGTTCGGGCGCGGCGCGATCGGCGCTGTTCTCACGCAGACGCGCCTGCGCAACGCCACCGGCATCGGCGCCTACGCGTCGGGCACGACCAGCGGCATCGCGCTGACCGGCGGCGCGGCCCGCTTCACGAACCTCGAACTGAACGCGCGCTACGCGCTGACTGGGGCCGTGACGCTGGCCGCCGCCTACACCTACACCGACGGCCAGCTCGACGGCCGCAGCCCGAGATGGCATCAGGCCAACCTGCTGGCCGTGTACAACTTCTCGAAGCGCACCAACGTGTATCTGCAGGCCGTCTATCAGCACGTGGGCGGCATGGACGGCACGAACATCGGCGCGGGCATCACCGGCCTCGCGCAATCGGGCGCGAAGCAACAGGTGGCGGCCACCCTCGGCGTTCGCCATGCGTTCTGACGAGCGGCGCGCGATGCACGACGCACGACGGCCGGCGGCGCGAGATGCGCCGCCGGCCGTGCTCGTGCTCGTGCTCGTGCTCGTGCTCGTGCTCGTGCTCAGTCGAGCTTGTACGAACCCGCGCCGGTGCCAGCCAGTGCGCCGCCGTCGACGATCAGGTATTCCGGGCGGATCGCCTGCTTGCCGAAGAAGCATTGCAGGATCTCCAGCGTGCCCGCCGCATAGCGATGCTGCGCCGACAACGAGCTGCCCGAAATATGCGGCGTCATCCCTTCGTGCGGCATGCGCCGCCACGGATGATCGACCGGCGCGGGCTGCGGATACCAGACGTCGCCCGCGTAGCCGGCCAGCTTGCCCGATTCCACCGCGCGCACCACGGCATCGCGGTCGCACAGTTTGCCGCGCGCGGTGTTGATCAGGTAGGCGCCGCGCTTGACGCGCTCGAACATCCGGTCGTCGAACATGTGCTCGGTGGACGGATAGAGCGGGCTTTGCAGGTTGATCACGTCGCACACCGCGACCAGCGATTGCGGCGTCTCGTGATAGGTCAGGCCGAGTTCGCGCTCGATCTCGTTCGAGAGGCGGTGCGGATCGTAGTAATGCAGCTTCACGTCGAACGGCTTCAGGCGGCGCAGCACCGCCAGCCCGATGCGGCCCGCGCCGATCGTGCCGAACTGCATGCCTTCGAGGTCGTAGCTGCGGCTCACGCAATCGGCGATGTTCCAGCCGCCGTTGGCCGCGTATTGATGCGACGGCAGGTAATTGCGCACCAGCGACAGCGTCATCATCACCACGTGCTCGGCCACGCTGATGCTGTTCGAGAACGTGACTTCGGCCACCGTCACGCCGTGCTCGGCCGCGGCCTTCAGGTCGACGTGGTCGGAGCCGATGCCGGCCGTCACCGCGAGCTTGAGCTTCTTGGCGCGGGCGATGCGTTCGGGCGTGAGGTACGCGGGCCAGAACGGCTGCGAGATCACGATGTCGGCATCGGCCAGATGGCGGTCGAAGTTCGAATCGGCGCCGTCCTTGTCGCTCGTCACGATCAGTTCGTGGCCCTGACTTTCGAGCCAGGCGCGCAGGCCCAGTTCGCCCGACACGCAACCGAGCAGCTCGCCGGGGCGGAAGCCGAGCTCGCCCTTCGGCGACGGCACCGTCTGCCCGTTCGGGTAGCGCTCGATGTTCGGAATGTCGTCGCGCGCGTACTTCGGCGGGTAGCCGGTGACGGGATCGGGATAGAGAACGCACAATACCTTGGCCATCTGAATCTCTCCTGGTTGGTCGTCCGTTGCAGTGCCTGTCTGCAAGGTGAAACCAGTCTGCCAAGTTCGCGCGCCCGAAAATTCCGGAATCGCACGGTTTGGCCGCGCGCCGGATCGCCCCGAATGCGCAGCGCCCGCCGCGGCCGGCCAGGTTGCACCGGCCGCGGCGGGCGGCCCGCGTTCCGTTCCGCAGCGCGGCGTTCAGGGCAGCATGCCGCCCGACGCCTCGATGCGCTGCGCGTTGACCCAGCGGTTGTCGTCGGCCAGCAGCGACGCGATCATCGGGCCGATGTCGCCGGCCTGGCCCACGCGGCCGAGCGCCGTCATCTCCGAGATGCGGCGGTTCAGTTCGGGGTTGTCGCGCACCATGCCGCCGCTGAAATCGGTGGCGATCGCGCCGGGCGCCACGGTATTCACGACGATGCCGCGCTCGCCGAGCTCGCGCGCCAGATAGCGCGTCAGCACTTCCACCGCGCCCTTCATCGACGCATAGGCGCTGCTGCCCGGGAACGAGAAGCGGGTCAGGCCCGACGAGATGTTGACGATGCGCCCACCGTCGTTGATCAGCGGCAGCAGTGTTTGCGTCAGGAAGAACACGCCCTTGAAGTGGACGTTGTAGAGCGCGTCGAGATCGGCCTCGGTCACGCTTGCGAACGGCGCGTGATGCGACGTGCCGGCGTTGTTGACCAGGTAGTCGAAGCGCGTCTGGCCGAGCTGCGCGAGCGCCTCGCTCACCTTGCCGGCGAACGCCGCGAACGCGCTCGTGTTGCCGGTGTCGAGCTGCAGCGCGATCGCGCGGCGGCCGAGCGCGGCCACTTCGGCCACCACCTTGTCGGCTTCGGCCGAATTCGAATGCCAGGTAAAGATCGAATCGACGCCGCGCCGGGCCAGATTGACGACGGTGTCGCGGCCGAGGCCGCGGCTGCCGCCGGTGACGATGGCGATCTTGCCGGTTTGCACGGCGACGGGGGAAGTGTGTTGGGACATGTCGACCTCGTTGTCGGGTAAGAGAACACGAGATCCATCGTAAGGCGGCCCCCCGGCCGCGGTGAATGTCGGAAATCGACAATTTCTTGCCTGATCCTGCTCGATCGCGCGACGCCGGCCGGCTTGACGTTATGCTCTCGTCACGCGCTTACCGCGCCGCCCGCCAAGGACGCACGATGAAAACCCAAGCCCTGCTCGACGTGGTCCGTCACCATATCGACCGCCAACCCGCCGCCCATCTGTACAGCACCGCGATCGACAGCATGCTGATCACGCGCGCCACCGAGGATCGCCCGCAAAGCCACCTGCTGTTCCGGCCCGCGCTGTGCATCGCGTTGCAGGGCGCGAAGCGCACCACGTTCGGCACGCGCGATTACCTGTATCGCGCCGGCGAGGCGCTGGTGGTCAGCGTGGAAATGCCGGCCGTCGGCCAGATCGTTCAGGGTACCGAAGCAAAGCCGGCGATCGCGCTCGTGATCGGGCTGGACATGGCGGTGATGCGCAGCGTGCTCGAAAGCTTCGAGGCGCCGCCGCCCGCACGCGATCACGCGGGGCCGGGCGTGTTCGTCGAATCGCTGCGGCCCGAGCTGGCCGAGTGCGCGGCGCGCGCGGTGCGCATGCTCGACACGCCGCATGCGATTCCGGTGCTGTATCCGGGCATCATGCGCGAGCTGTGCTACTGGCTGCTGGCCGGGCCGAACGGCGGCGAGATCGTCGGCATGCTGCTCGCCAACGGGCAGGCCGAGCGCGTGGTGCGCGCGGTGCATGCGCTGCGCGACCGTTTCGACAGCTCGATCAGCATCGACGAGCTGGCGCAACTGGCGCGCATGAGCCCGTCGGCGTTTCACCGGCAATTCAAGGCGCTGACGTCGATGACGCCGCTGCAGTATCAGAAGCAGCTGCGGCTGCTGGAAGCGCGGCGCATGATCGCCAGCGATGCGGTGAAGGTGGAGGAAGCGGCGTTCAAGGTGGGCTATGAAAGCGCCTCGCAGTTCAGCCGCGAGTATTCGCGGATGTTCGGCACGCCGCCGAAGCGCGATGCGGCGGTGCTGATCGCGGCGCGGCGCGAGGGGCGCGGGGTGGAGGCCAACGCGGCTTGAGGCCGGCGGGCGGTGCCGATCGCGCGCGGCGCGAAAGGCGCGGCTTGAAGGCCCGCGCGGCAGGCAACCGGCGCGGAGCGCGCCAACCGGGCCGCGTTCGTCGCGCCACGCCGTTCGTTCTCGGCCGCGCTTACAACGCCCGTACGTCCGTCACCGTCTCCGTGCCGAACGTCTCCCCCAGCGCGTAATCGAGCAGCTTGCGCGCGGCGTCGTCGGGCGTGGTCAGCGCGCCGCTGGCCTTCAGTTGTTCGAAGCGTTCGAGCTGCGGGAAGCGCGCGGCGTCGGTGCCGCGAATCGTCGCCTGCATGTCGGTATCCACCACGCCCGGCGCGACGCTCGCGATCCGCAACGGCCCGTTGGCGTCGAGCGCCACGGCGCGCGCATGGTGATCGAGCGCGGCCTTGGTCGCGCAATACACGCTCCAGCCGGCATACGCATTGCGCGCCGCGCCGCTCGACACATGCACGATGCGCCGCTCGAGCGCGCCGTCGCCGAGCTTCGCCACGGCGCTCGCGAACAGCAGCGGCGCGGTCACGTTGAGGCCGACGGCCAGCGCGATCGCCTCGGGCGTTTGCGTCGCGAGCGGGCCGATCGGCTCGACCGTGCCCGCATTGTTGATCAGCAGCACGCAGCGCGCGCCCTGCGCGAAGCGTTCGAGCGCGCCGCTCGCGAGCCACGCGGCGAGCTTCGCCGGATCGGACAGGTCGAGCGCCGCCTGCGCGAAGCGCTCGCCGAATTGCGCCGCCAGGTGCGGATGCGTGCCGCGCGACACGCCGAGCACGGCCGCGCCGCGTTCCAGCAGTTGCGTGGCCAGCGCGGCGCCCAGGCCGCGCGTGTGGCCGGTGACGATGGCGCGGATCGGAGGCAGGGAGGTATCGGTCATGGCGGAATCTCGGTCTGGCTTGAGGGGAGCGCGCCGGAGCGCGGGCAGGCCGTTATCGTAGCGACGCGCCGCGCGGGCGGCAATCGTGGGCGGCAATCACTGGATGGCAATCGCGGGCGACCATCACGGGAGGCCATCGCGGGATGGCAATCCCGAGCGACCATCGCGGGCGGCCATCGCGGGATGGCAATCCCGGGCGACCATCGCGGGCAGCCATCACGGGATGGCAATCCCGGGCGACCATCGCGGGCAGCCATCACGGGATGGCAATCGCGGGCGGCAGCCCAAGCGCAAGCGTTCCGCAAGCCGCGCCACGCCCGGCGCGCTTTTCCGGCGGCGGGTAAGATGCCGCTTGCCGCCGATCGCCCGCCCCGCATGCCGCTGCCGGCTGCCGGCCCGCCCCGCGATCCCTGGCGCGCTGGCTGCCCGCGGCCGGCGGCCCGGCCCCGCCCCCCCTCCCGTGCCCGCCGCCGCCCCCCCCCGCCGCCCCACCCCATCTC
>NZ_JAAGPF010000260.1 GCF_017104645.1 Burkholderia sp. Ac-20379 | reverse complement strand
CTCGGCCAGCGTCGCGCCGGCGATCCCGGCCGACACGGCCGCGGCCACCGCCGCCGCGCTCGCCACGCCGAGCGTGGTGTGATGCGTGACGAGGCACGAGGCGAGCACCGCGTCGACGAACGCCTGCGCGTCGTCGAGCGGCGTGGCGATGCCCACCGGCGTGACGCGCATCGCGGCGCCGTTGGTGGTGCCGAAGCGGCCCGCGAGCGCAACGTCCTCGCCGTCGACGATCGCCTGCGTGGCGCGCCGCGTCGACGGCCCGAGCAGATCGAGCGAGCCGCGCGCCTTCATGTCGGCTTCCCAGGCGATCAGCCGCCGCGCGAATTCGAGCGGCGCGATCGCGCCCTGCCCGTCCACCAGCAGTTGCGCGACCAGCACGGCCTGTTCGGTATCGTCGGTGATCGCGCCGGCCGGCATGTTCGGTGCGATCGGCTGATCGGGGCCGGCGGCCGTCAACTGCGTGATGCGGCCGAAGCGCGCGCGGATCGTCTCGCGGCTCAGCGCCTGGGTCGGCATCCCGAACGCATCGCCGAGCGCGAGGCCGTAGAACGCGCCGCGCGCGCGGTCGAGCCGGGCCGCGTGGTTCGAATCGGCGGGGGCGGCGGAAGAAGCATCGGTGCGGGAGAGCGACATCAGAATTCCAGGTGAAGGGCAAAGTGGGCCGGATCGAGCAGGCTGACGACGTACTCGATGATCCGGTCGTCGCGATCGCGCGTGAGGCGGCGCGAGCGCAGGAACGGCGTGCCGGCGCGGCGCTTGAGCAGCCGTGCGTCCTCCGCCGCCAGGCCGACCACCTCGGCCCATTGTTCGCCGTGATCGGCCACCATGCCGTGCTCGGCCAGCGTGCGGTTCAGCGAGCCGCCCACCAGCCCTTCGAGCGGCAGCGCGGCGAGATCGTCGGAGAACGGCAGGCGGCTGCGCTCCAGCGAGATGTGCGCGGCCGGCTCGCCGATCACGCGCATCCGGTCGATCGCGACGAAGCGCGGCTGCGCGAGCCCGAGCTCGGCGGCCAGCGCCTCGTCCTCGATGATCGCGATCTGCAGCAGCCTGGTTTGCGCGCTGCCGCCGGCCTGCTCCAGCGCCGTGGTCCAGCCGAGCGAGCCGTCGATGGTCTGCCCGTGGAACGTCACGAACGAGCCGATGCCGCCGCGCCGCGTGATCAGCCCGCTGGTGGTCAGCAGGTCGAGGCCCTTGCGCACGGTGTTGCGGCTCACCGCGAACCGCTCCACCAGCTCGCTCTCGCTTTCGAGCTGCTGGCCGTACGGCAGCCGCCCGCTCAGGATGTCGCGCTCGAGCGCCGCCGCGACCATGTGTGCCTTGGAACGCCCGACGTCGGACGCCTTGGCCGATTTACGCACCATCTTCAGTCTCCTGTCAGCACGCGCCGCGCCCGCGCGCCGGCCCGTACCGGGCGGCGCGCGGCGCGTCGCAAAAGGTACAAGTATGCACAGGTTTGACGGCGGACGGCGGCGCGAGGCGGATCGGCGGGCGGACATGGCGATGGCGGACATGGCGATGGCGGGCAGGCGAATCGGGCTTGGAAGCGCGCTCGGAAGCGTGCTCAGAAGCGGTGAACGATGCCGAGCTGCAGGCCGCGCGCGTCGGCGCCCGGATAGGCCAGCGGCAGGCCCGCGTTGGCCGAGCCGGCCAGCCGGTACGACGCGTTGCCGCGGTTCTGCAGGAACGACAGCGCGCCGTACAGCGTGGTGCGCTTCGACATCGTGTAGGTGTAGAGCGCGGCGATCTGCTTCGCGTTGGCGCCCTGCCCGGTTTCGTCGTGCAGATAGGTGCCGCCGAGCGAGACGGCCTGCGCGCCGGTCAGTTGATACAACGCCGACACGCCGTAGATGTTCGCGTCGAGGCCGATGTCGGCCCATTTCGCGCCGGCCCAGCCGACGTAGACGGTGGTCTTGCCGAGCTGATACGACGCGCCGGCCTCGGCCGTGCGGTCGAGCGTGCCGTTGTCGGCGCTGCGCACGGCCTGGGCCGCCGCGATCGCCGAGAACGGGCCGTGCGTGTAGGTCACGTCGGCCTGATAGCTGGCGCCGCCCGAGCGCAGGCCGCCCGCGTCTCCGAAGCCCACGTACACGCTGAATTGCAGCCCCGACAGCAGCGGCGACGTATAGGAGACCGTATTGCTGGTGCGCACCGCGTAGGTTTCCATGTTGCTGAAGCCGGACGCCTGGGTGGCCGCGCCGAACGCGTCGAGCCCGCCCTGATCGTTGAACAGCGGCGAATTCTGACGGCCGACGCGCACCTCGCCCCAGTTGCCGCCGAGGCCCACCCAGGCCTGCCGGTTGAACATCGAGCCGGCCGACGCGAAGCTGCCGTCGTTCGGGTTGAAGCCGTTCTGCAGATCGAAGCCGACGTAGTTGCCGCCGCCGAGATCCTCGTGGCCGCGCAGGCCGATCCGGCTCGCCCACTGCCCCGACGAGCCGATCGCGGCCGTGTAGCCGTTGCCGGTGTTCACGTACTGGAAGAACTCGTCGACGATGCCGTACAGCGTGACGCTGCTCGAATCGGCATGGGCGGCGAGCGGCAGCACGCCGAAGGCGAGCGCGAACGCGAGGCGCGACAGACGGAAGGACATCGTGGGATCCCGGTCGGTTGGAAGCGGTCGCCGAAGCGACTGACTTGTTCCTACAAAAAGAACATGTAGGAACAGGCGCAAAATTAAGGTTTCAATTTGAACAAGTCAAGCGCGGACAAATAGGGGAAAACCTGTGGTGCGCGCGGCGCCGACGGCGGGGTATGGGGAGCGGAAATGCAGCGAGGGGAACGCCGATCGCACGAGAACCGGGCGATGGCGGGAACGGCGGGGAGCGAAACGGCGGGAAGCGGCAGTGAACGACTTTGAGCGACTTTGAACGGCCTCGAGCGGCCTGAAGCGGCGAAGCGGAATCGGGCGCGGGCGGCGGGCGCACGGCCCGCCGCCCGCCTTTCGCGTCAGGCCACCGCGAAGTAGTGCTTGACGAAGCCGCCTTGCGGCACGTCCCACAGCGTCGAGGTGCCCTTCTCGACGAACCAGCTGTCGCCGGCCTTGAATTCGCGCGTCGTGCCGGTCGATTCGTCCGTGATCGACACGCTGCCGGTCACCACCGTGGCCTGCTCGCTGAACGGATAGACGAGGCGGAACTTGCCGGCCGTGGTGCCGAAATAGGCCGACGAGACGGCGTCGGTCGGTGCGCCGTGCGTCATCTTGCCGAACGCCTGGATGTCGCCGCCTTCGAGGATCTCGGCGCCGATGCCGCTCAGGCTGCCCCAGGCGTCGAGTTCGGATTGCGCGATGGCGGATTGGATTGCGGTCATGCTCATGCGGTGGTTCTCCGTGTGTTTGAAAGAAGGCCGGCGGCGCTCAGCGGCGGCCGTGCCAGTAACCCGAGGTCTGATGCATCACCTTGCCGAGCGTGACGAGCAGATTTCGATAGGTGTCCTTGCCGCGCACGGTGGCGCGCGGGATCGCGCTGACCAGCCGGTAGCGCTCCGAGCCGCCGACGATGCCCTCGCCGAGGATCTTGCAGATGATCTGGCTCGGCGTGACGCCGAAGCCCGAATAGCCCTGCACGAAGAACGCGTTGGGCCGATCGGGCAGCGTGCCGATCTGCGGAAACAGGTTCAGCGTCGACGCCATCGGCCCGCCCCACGCCAGATCGATCCTGACATCCTTCAGGTACGGAAACACCTCCACCATCAGGCGCCGGTTCCATGCCTTGAGGTCGCCGGGAATCCGTTCGACGAGCGAGGTCGACGAGCCGAACAGCAGCCGGTTCTCGTTGGTCACGCGGTAATAGTTGATGACTGGGCGGATGTCGCTGTACGCGCCGTGGATCGGGCTGATGCGGCGGATCAGTTCGTCGCTGAGCGGCTCGGTCATCGAGTTGTACGCGTACACGTTGATGGTGCTGCGGTGCAGCTCCGGCTCGATGCGGTTGTTGAAGCCGTCGACCGCCCACACCAGCTTGCGCGCCGTCACGCTGCCCTTCGCGGTGCGCACGCGGATCCGCTCGCCGTAGGTCACGTCGAGCGCCGGGCTGTGTTCGAAGATGCGCGCGCCGTAGATCTCGCTGACGGCCTTCGCCTCGCCGAGCAGCAGGTTCAGCGAATGCACGTGGCCGCCGCCCATGTGCAGCAGCCCGGCGTGATACACCTCGGAGCCGACGATCTGCTGCACGTCGCGCCCTTCCACATAGCGGATCTCGTGCGGCGCGCCCAGCGTCTTGAAATCCTTTTCCCAGCTGCGCAGCGTCTTCGCCTGACGCGCGTTGTAGGCCATGTAGCCGTAGCCGCTGCAGAAATCGGCGTCGATGCCGTACTTCTCGATGCGCTCGCGCATGATCTGCGGGCCGAGATCGCTGAGCGCGAAGATCGCGCGCAGGCCCTCCTCGCCCACGTCGTTGCGGATCGCGTCGAGATCGTGGCCGATGCCGGCCATCACCTGCCCGCCGTTGCGGCCGGTGCCGCCGTAGCCCAGATGCTGCGCCTCCAGCACGACCACCTTGTCCACGCCGTGCTCGCCCAGCTCCAGCGCGGTATGGATGCCCGAGAAGCCGCCGCCGATGATCACCACCTCGGCCTCGATGTCGTCCTCGAGCGAGGGGAAACTCAGTTCGTACTTGCGGGTGGCCGTGTAGTAGGTGGCTGTTTCGTCTGCGTGCATCGTCGTTTCCTCGATTCGTGTTGCTGCCGGGCGGGCGCCCGAAGCGCCCGCGGCCTGCGCCGGCCTGTACCGATTGTGGGTTCGCGCGTCGGCCCGGCGTGAGCACATATCGGCAAGGCAGGCCGCCCGCGCCGCCCGTTCAGAAGTTGGTGCGGATGCCGGCCATCACGGCCAGTTGGCGATTCGAATTGCTGTTCACGAGATTCGGGATCTGCGCGTAGGCCGTGCCGCCCGCGGCGGGCGCCGCCGACAGCCCGCCACCGCTGGCCAGTTGCGCGATGCCCACCGCGTAGAGCGCCGTGCGCTTCGAGAGCAGATAGTTCGCGCCGAGGTTGAGCTGGTGGAAGCGCGTGGCGGCCTCGCCGCTCGGCTTCGCGTTGTTGAAGATATAGGCGACGCCGAGATTCCAGAACGGCGACGGCGCGTAGGTCGTGTTCAGCTCGGCGATGTCGAACGACACGTCGCGGCCGTCGGGCGTGCCGGCGCCGGCGAAATACGCGCTGCGGCCGAGCCGCGTGTGCGTGTAGACCAGCGCGACGGTGGCCTGGCCGAGCGCGATCGAGCCGCCCGCGCCGTAGGCCTTCATGCTGCGCGCGTCCTGCAGCGCGCAATACTGGGCGTCGGCGTTGGCGCACGAGAAATCGCCGATATAGCCGGCCTGCCCGCCGAGCGCCGCATCGAGCGGATTGTTCAGCGCCATGTAGCCGGCGCTCAGCGACAGCGGGCCGCGCGTGTAGGCGAGCGCCGCCGCGTAGCCGCGCCGCGCCGGGAAATTGCCGGCCTGCCCGCCGAGGCTGAACGTGCCGCCGAACGTGAAGCCGTTGAAATCCGCGCTGGTGAACTTCACGGCGTTGTTGAAGTTGAACGCCTCGTTGAGATTGTCGACGTCGCCGAAGTGCGAGCCGTACAGCGTCGACCAGTTGTTGCTCGACGCGTACACGCCGAGAAAATCCGAGTACGAATCGTATTGGCGGCCGAGGCTCAGCGTGCCGATGCGCTCGTCGCGCAGGCCCACCCAGGCCTGGCGGCTGAACAGCGCGCCGCCCTGCAGCATCGCGCCGTTGCCGGTCAGGAACTGGTTCTCGAGCTGGAACATCGCCTTCAGCGCGCCGCCCAGATCCTCGCTGCCCATCAGCCCCCAGCGCGACGGCACCAGGTTGCCGCCGCTCATCTGCACGGCGTGGCCGCCCGAAGTCGCGCCGTCGGCGCGCGTGGTCTGCTGGTTGGTCGAATAGACCACGCCGGCATCCACCGTGCCGTACAGCGTGACGCTGCTCTGCGCCTGCGCCGCGGTCGCGGTCAGGCCAAGGCCGAGTGCGGCGAACGCCAGCATCGTGACCGTGGAATTCGTAATGTTCTGCATGCGAAGCCTCTCGATGGACGTGCGTCATCCGCGCGCTCGCCCGATGCGGCGCGACGATGAACGGTTTCAGGAAAACGGAATGGCGGACGGGAGCGCGGCGCGCCCGATCGGCGGCCCTGCGCGCCCGGCCCGCGCCGCGGGCGCTACCGGCTCACGGCGAAGTAGTGCTTGACGAAGCGCTCGCCGAGAATGCGCCAGGCCACCGGCGTGCCCTGCGCGACGAACCACGCGTCGCCGGGCCGGAAGCGGTGCACCCGGCCGGTGCTGCGATCGAGCAGTTCGCATTCGCCCTCGAGCACGACGGCATGCTCGTCGAACGGATAGACCATCTCGAAGGCGCCGCGCGTGCAGGCGAAGTAGCCGGCGCTGGCGGCGGCCGCGTCCGAGCCGGCCGTCGTCTTGCCGAAGGCCTGCACGTCGCCTTCGGTGACGGTCGCGCCGAGCGTCTTGACGCTGCCCCACGCGTCGAGCGCGGGAATCGGCGAAGCAACATGAATCGCGTGCATGGTGTGCCCCCGCCGCTCAGAGACGCGAACTGCCGAGCCGCTCGTAGGCCGCGCGGTCGCGCCGCCGCAGCCTGCGCGCCGCGATCGCCCCGGCCGCCGCGAACACCGGCAGCAGCGCCGTCAGCGCATACGACAGCGTGGCGCCCGCCCCCGTCAGCAGCGGGAAATTCGCCACCGCGAGCGCCAGCACCGCGGCCAGCGCGACGCCCGACACCACCGGGAACACCGCCACGCGCAGCATGCCCTCGCCGCTCGCCGGGCGGCGGCGGAAGAACCGGAACACCGCCACCGACGACAGCGTCATCAGCGCGACGATGCAGAGCGTGGCGAGGTTGGTCAGCCACGAGAACAGCGTCAGCACCGGGTCGGCGCGCATCGCGACGAACGCGAGCAGCACCGCGAGCGCCACCGCCGATTGCGCGAGCGAGCCGACGTACGGGCTGCCGTGACGCGCATGCGCCCGGCCGAGCGCCGGCGGCAACAGGCCTTCGCGGCCGCTCGCGAAGAAATAGCGCGACGCCGAGTTGTGGAACGCGAGCAGGCCCGCATACACGCTCGTGATGAACAGCACGCTCATCGCCGTGGTCAGCGCGGGGCTCGCGTAGCGGTCGGACAGCGAATACAGGAAGGTGGTCGGATCGGCCAGCGCCGTCAGCGTGCCGACGATCTCTTTGGCGCCCGCGCCGACGATCATGCACCACACGGAAAAGCAGTAGAACGCGCCGATCAGCAGCACCGAGATATAGGTGGCGAGCGGCACGGTGCGCTGCGGGTCCTTCGCTTCCTCGCTGTAGATCGTGGTGGCCTCGAAGCCGATGAACGTCGCGAAGCAGAACAGGAAGCCGATCGCCGGCGTGCCGCTCAGGAACGCGTGCGGCGTGAACGAGGCGAGGTTCACGCCATGCGCGCCGCCGTGCCGGAGGATCGCGATGTCGAGCACCAGCACCACCAGGTATTCGCCCATCACGAGCAGCGACAGCACCTTGGCGGACAGATCGATCTGCCGGTAGCCGAACACCGCGATGCTGGCCAGCGCGAGCAGCGAATAGCACCACCACGGCGCGGCGATGCCCGCATGGGCCTGCATGAAGCCGGCCGTGACCGCGCCGAACATGCCGTACAGGCCGATCTGCATGGTGTTGTAGCCGAGCAGCGCGAGCCACGCCGCCGCGCCGCCCGCCGTGCCGCCGAGCCCGCGCGCGGTGAACGCGTAGAAGCCGCCGGCATTGGTGACGTGGCGCGCCATCGCCGTGTAGCCGGCCGCGAACAGCAGCAGGATCGCGACGGTCGCCACCAGCAGCGCGGGCGTGCCGGCGCCGTTGCCGAGCATGATGCCGATCGGGAAGCCGCCCGCGATGGCGACCAGCGGGCCGGCCGCCGAGACGACGAAAAAGACGATGAATCCCAATCCCAACGCGCCTTTGCGCAGTTCGGTCGAGGGCGAAGATTCCATGGCGACGCTCATTGATGTTTTCTCCAGGGGGCGGGCCTCGGCCTGCGCATCGCGTCGGCGATGCGAGTACCGGCTCGCGTCAGGGAGAATGTAGGAAGCCAAAATATCGGAGCGGCAGCACAAATCGGCAACCCGCGCCGGCGCGAGGGTAATTGCCTAGCGCGGCGGCCCGGCGGCGCTCAGAAGCGCCGCTGCGTCTGCGACGGCAATTCGCCGAACAGACCGCGATATTCGCGCGCGAAGTAGCTGAGATGGGAGAAGCCGTAGCGCGCCGCCGCGTCGCCGATCTTCAATTCGTCGGCGCTGGTCGAGCGCAGCAGGCCGCGCACGGCGTTCAGGCGCGTCGCGCGCAGGTATTCCACGGGCGAGATGTGCGCCACGCGCTGGAAGCTGGTTTGGAGCGTGCGGCGGCTGCAGCGCAGCGCGCGGCACAGGTCGAGCACCGTGACGGGCTCGGCCTCGCTTTCGGCGGCGATGCGCTCGCTGCGCCGCACGATGTCGCTGTAGGTGGCATGCGTCAGGTCGCGCCCCGACGCGCCACCGGCGCTGTCGAGCAGGCCCAGCAGGATGCCGAGCACCTCGTCCTGGAAGCGTTTGGCGGAAGCGGGATCGTCGCGGACGGCGCAATCGCGTTCGGCCGCGTCGAGGCACGGCGCGAGCCGCGCGGCCAGCACGCGCGCCGCGTCCGGCGCGATCGGCAGCACGCTGCGCTGCCACTGGCGCACCGCGTGCTCGCCGACGGCGATCGCCACCAGTTCGTGCATCGCGTCGGTGGGCAGGCTCACGGCCACGTAGTGCATGGCCTCGGGCGTGTAGAAGCGGAATTCCTCGCCGGGGCCGAGCAGCATCAGCGCGAAGGTATCGACGCGGTGGCCCTGGAACGTGCCGGCCTGCGGCGCGGCGAGCGGCACCGCGATCGACGAGAAGCCCGCCGGCGAGACGCCCGATTGCACGATGCGCCGGTTGGTGGCTTCGCGGAAATACAGGAACGCGGGCGACGCGGCCTGCACCAGCCGGCTCTCGAAGCGCCCCGGCGTCATCTGCCGGTAAACCTGTTCCCAGCCGTTGACGGCCAGCGAATGGTCGTGCACGTCGGCGAGCGAACTGACCTTGAAGTCCATCGCCATCTCCCTGAATTCCGCCAAGTGTAATGCGCGTCCGGCCGCCCGTCCCGCGCGTCAAAAATGCCCTTGCCGAATCGTCAGGGATCCCGAGCGATCAGTGGGCGATGCAGACCGATTTGGTCTCGGTGAAGCCTTCCACCGCGTGCCGGCCGAACTCGCGGCCGAGGCCCGATTGCTTGACGCCGCCGAACGGCATCGACGGATCGAGCGGCACGTGGCAGTTCACGTAGACGGTGCCCGCCTCGATCTCCGGCACGAGGTTCATGGCCGCGCGCAGGTCGTTGGTCCAGAGGCTCGCCGTCAATCCGTACGACGAATCGTTTGCCATGCGCAGCGCCGCCTGCGGATCGTCGAACGGCACCAGCGCGAGCACCGGGCCGAACACCTCGTCGCGCAGGATCGCCGCGCCGGCCGGCACGTCGGCGATCACGGTCGGCTGCACGTAATAGCCGGGCCGCTCGACCGGCGCGCCGCCCGCGAGCAGCCGCAGGCCGTCGGCGCGCGCGCGGGCGATGTGCGCCTCCACGCGGTCGCGATGCGCGGCCGACACCAGCGGATTGACCTGCGCGGCCGGGTTCAGCCCCGGGCCGAGCGTCATCGCGCGCGCCGCGTCGGCCAGGCCGTCGGCCACCTGCCGGTACTTGTCGCGGTGCACGTAGATGCGCGAGACGGCCGCGCACACCTGCCCCTGATTCAGAAAGCCGCCCGCCAGCATGCCCTGCACGGCCTGGTCGACGTCCACGTCGGCCAGCATGATCGCCGGGTTCTTGCCGCCCAGTTCGAGCGAGAAGCGCGTCATGTTCTGCACGGCGGCCGCGCCGATCAGCTTGCCGGTGGGCGTCGAGCCGGTGAACGAGATCTTCGCGACGCCCGGGTGCGACGCGAGCGCCGCGCCGCATTCGCGCCCGCCCGTCACGACGTTGAACACGCCGGCCGGCACGCCCGCCTCGATCGCCAGCTCGGCCAGCCGCAGCGCCGTCAGCGGCGTTTCGGGCGACGGCTTGATGACGATCGCGCAGCCCGCGGCCAGCGCCGGGATCAGCTTCCAGACGGCGATCATCAGCGGGAAATTCCACGGCACGATGCCGGCCACCACGCCCACCGGCTCCAGGCGCGTGTAGGCCGTGTAGCGCGCGCCGGGCGGGAACGGGATCGACACGTCGAGCGTCTCGCCGCCGAGCTTGGTCGCCCAGCCGGCCATGTAGCGCACGTACTCGACGGTCGCGCCCACTTCGATCGCGCGCGCCACATGGATCGACTTGCCCTGGTTCAGCGTCTCCAGTTGCGCCAGCTCCTCGCCGTGCGCCTCGATCGTGTCGGCCAGGCGCAGCAGGATGCGTTCGCGGTCGGCCGGCCGCAGCCCGCGCCAGACCCGA
>NZ_JAAGPF010000259.1 GCF_017104645.1 Burkholderia sp. Ac-20379 | reverse complement strand
GAAAAAAAAAAAAAATTCAATATGTTGGAGTTGTTGTTTATTGTAAAATAGAATCAACTTCATCTTTGATCGAGACTTCGTAACTGTCTTTTATTGTACCTTAGACTTATATGTATGGTCTCGTGTATCTATTATCTGTATGAGTCTGTAGTAGTCATATTTATACACCGATCTTACATATGTCCGCCTATTGACTAATCGAGTCTTCGCTTCGGTTGTTATGACTTTGCTTCC
>NZ_JAAGPF010000258.1 GCF_017104645.1 Burkholderia sp. Ac-20379 | reverse complement strand
GCTGGCCGGCATCGTCGGCATTGCTTACTGGGAAAATCTCGAACATACGGCCGAGCTGGCCGACATCGACGCGGCCATGCTGAACGATGACCTGCCGCTCAATGCGTACCTCGACCACGGGTTCAACGCATATTTGTCGCACACGCGCTGAGCGCAACCAGATACAGAAGGACGCACGGGGTGATTCACAAACGCGGACTGGCGATATTCTTCGGGAGCGCAATCGCGCTCGTGGTTGCGTACGCGGCCACCTACACGCGTTTCGAGGATCAGCCCGCCGCAGCGGCCGGCCCCACCGCCGCCGCACCGGCCGCCGCCACCAGCGCACCCGCGCCGGCCCAACCGGTCGTCAGCCTGTCGCTGCCGAACGCGTTCCCCACGCTCGCCCCGGCCAGCCCGCTGTCGTGGGCGCGCCTTTCCCCCCAGCAGCACGAGGCGCTGGCCCCGGTCGAACGGCTGTGGGACAGCTTCAGCGATGCCCGCAAGCGTCGTTGGATTAAAATCGCAGCACGTTACCCGAAGATGCCGCCCGAAGAGCAGAAGCGCCTGCATGAACGGATGACCCAATGGGCCAACCTCACGCAGGAGGAGCGGCGCGTCGCGCGGGAAAACTATCAGGTGTCGAAGGATCTTTCCGCTCAGGCGCGCGAGCGCGCATGGAAGGATTACCAGAAGCTGACGCCCGAGCAGAAGGCCCGGCTGGCGGCTGCCGAGCGCCATCGTCGCACCGTGGTCAGCGCGCCGCCGTCGGGCAAGAGCGACCGCGACATCAATCGCCTCGTCAATGCGCACGACCATCCGGCCAATGCGCCGCTGACGCCGATCGTGCCGCCCGCCGAGCCGGGCGCGGTCGCCAGTGCGGCCGTGCCGACCACCGCCGCCTCGGGCACCCAGCAGCCGCCCGCGCCGCAGCCCATTTCGCCGGCCGACGCGCCGTCGATCTTCAAGGGCTCGTGAACGCCGCGCCGGCCGCACCCGCCACGGATGCCGCCGGCGCCCGTCCGGGCGTGGGCCGGCGCCTCGCCGCGCTCGTCTACGAAGGCGTGCTGCTGTTCGGCATCGTCTTCTTCGCCGCCCTCGCGTTCGCGCTCGTGTTCCAGCAGCGCAACGGTCTCGTCCATCACCAATGGCTCGCCGCGTGGATCGCTCTCGTGGCCGGCGCATATTTCGTCTGGTTCTGGACCCACGGCGGCCAGACCTTGCCGATGAAGACCTGGCGGCTGCGCCTCGTCACGGCGCACGGCGCACCGCTGACGGCGCCCCGCGCCGTGCTGCGCTACCTGCTCGGCTGGCTCTGGTTCCTGCCGCCGCTCGCGCTGCATCCGCTGGCCGGCCTCGCCGTGCCCGTCACGCTGGGCGTCACGGCCGCCTGGATCGTATTGTGGGCGCTGGCCGCGCGCCTGGATCCGGGTCGCCAGTTCCCGCACGACCGGCTGGCCGGCACCCGTATCGTGTCCGTGCCGCGCTGATTCCCGCACCCCGCTCCACCTCGCTTTTTCCGCTCGTTTCCGGCGTCAATCGTCCGATCAATCGGCCTTGCCGCACGCGACTGTCGCAAGGATGCATCATGCGTGCGACAGCGTTTTCGGCCCGCCGCCGGCCGCGCCGCCGCGCCCATCCCACGCGCCGCGCGGGCCGCGCCGGAACGGGGTTGGCGCGCCCAACAAGCCGTAATAAGAACGTCCCGTGACTGTCATGGCGAAGTCATCGACGCATGGCGCAATGCCGGTTATTCAACACGGCGCGAGTCATGCATGGGCCTCAAAACGTCCGCGACTACCTTCTTCCAAGATCCGGCCGACGCACGCGCGACGGCTGCGGCGTTCCTCTCCGGCGCGACCGACGGCGACTCGCCCGCCGAGCCGCCGCAATGGGCGGCCGCCTCCAGCCATCAGGAGGACACCGACGGCCCGGCGAACCGCTACCGCACGATCTGGATCTCGGACATTCACCTGGGCACGAGCGGCTGCCAGGCGAACTACCTGCTCGATTTCCTGCGTCACAACGATTCCGAATACCTGTACCTGGTCGGCGACATCATCGACGGCTGGCAGTTGAAGAAAGGCTGGTACTGGCCGCAGGCGCACAACGACGTGGTGCAGAAGATCATGCGCAAGGCGCGCAAGGGCACCCAGGTCGTCTACATCCCCGGCAATCACGACGAGGCGGCGCGTCAGTTCTGCGACCTCGCGTTCGGCGAGATCCAGGTGCGCGGCGAGGCGTTCCACACCACGCTGGCCGGCAAGCGCCTGTGGATCGTGCATGGCGACCTGTTCGACGGCGTGATCCAGCACGCGAAGTGGCTCGCCTACCTCGGCGATTCGGCCTACACGCTGATCCTGCTGCTGAACCGCTGGTTCAACCGCGTGCGCAGCAAGCTCGGCTTCCAGTACTGGTCGCTGTCGCAATACCTGAAGCACCAGGTCAAGAACGCCGTGAACTTCATCTCGTCGTTCGAGAACGCGATGACCGACGAAGCGCGCCGCCGCGGCTGCGACGGCGTGGTCTGCGGCCACATCCACAAGGCCGAGATCCGCGACATCGACGGCGTGCTGTATTGCAACGACGGCGACTGGGTCGAAAGCCTGTCCGCGCTCGTCGAAACGATGGAAGGCGAGTTGAAGATCGTCTACTGGACGGTGATGCAATCGCCGCCCGTCACCACCTCGCGCAAGGCCAAGGCCACCGCGTGAGTCCCCTGCCTCGCCGCTTTTCGCACCTTCCGCACCCTACAGGACTGCCAGCATGAAGATCATGATCGTCACCGATGCATGGGAACCGCAAGTCAACGGCGTCGTGCGCACCTTGAAGAGCACGTCGCGCGAACTGACGGCGCTCGGCCATCAGGTCGAATTGCTGACGCCGCTCGAATTCCGCACCATCCCGTGCCCGACGTATCCGGAGATCCGCCTGTCGCTGTTCCCGTACGGCAAGCTGCGCGCACGCGTCGACGCGTTCGCCCCGGACGCGCTGCACATCGCCACCGAAGGCCCGCTCGGCATGGCCGCGCGCCGTTACGCGCGCGCCCACAAGCTGCCGTTCACGACCGCCTATCACACGCGCTTCCCCGAATACGTGCAGGCGCGCTTCGGCTTCCCGCTGTCGGCCACCTACCGCTTCCTGCGCTGGTTCCACGGCGCGTCGCTCGCCGTGATGGCGCCGACGCCGGTGGTCAAGCAGGATCTCGAGACGTTCGGCTTCAACAACGTGGTGCTGTGGACGCGCGGCGTCGATCTCGACATCTTCGAGCCGAAGGAATCGAAGGTGCTGAACACGGCGCGCCCGATCTTCCTGTACGTGGGGCGCGTGGCGATCGAGAAGAACGTCGAGGCGTTCCTGAAGCTCGATCTGCCCGGTTCGAAATGGGTCGCGGGCGAAGGCCCCGCGCTCGCCGAACTGAAATCACGCTATCCTGAGGCGAACTACCTTGGCGTGCTGTCGCAGGCGGAGCTCGCCAAGGTGTATGCGGCCGCCGATGTATTCGTGTTCCCGAGCAAGACCGACACGTTCGGCCTGGTGCTGCTCGAAGCGCTGGCCTGCGGCACGCCGGTGGCCGCCTACCCGGTGACCGGCCCGGTCGACGTGCTCGGCGACGGCGGCGCCGGCGCGATGAACGAAGACCTGCGCGAGGCCTGCCTCGATGCGCTGAAGATCGATCGCGAAACGGCGCGCGCCTGGGCCGAGCGCTTCTCGTGGCGCGCCGCGTCCGAGCAGTTCGCCTCGCACCTGAAGCCGCTGCAGAAACCCGCCAGCCCCCAACCTCAAGGCGCAGCCGTTTGAAACCTGCCATGCGCGCGAAAGCGCCCGCTCCGTCGCCGTCGCCGCTGCGTCGTCCCGCGTTGAACGCGGCCGCCGCGGCGCGCGATCCGCATGCCGATAACGATTCCCACGATGCGCACGACGGCCACGAGCCGCTCGGCACCGACGACCCGCTCGCCCCGCTTCCGCCCAATCCGTACAAGGGCAATCGCGGGCTGACGCGCGCCTGGTACGCGCTCAAGCATTCGGTCAATGGCTTTCAGGTGGCGATCCGCGAGGAGAGCGCGTTTCGCCAGGAATTGACGCTCGCGGCGATCCTCGTGCCGCTCGGCCTGTTCATGCCGGTGGATGCGGTATCGCATGCGCTGCTGATCGGTTCGGTGCTGCTGGTGCTGATCGTCGAACTGCTGAACTCCAGCGTGGAAGCGGCGATCGACCGGATTTCGCTCGAGCGCCACGAGCTGTCGAAGCGCGCCAAGGATCTCGGCAGCGCGGCCGTGACGGTGGCGCTGGTGGCCTGCCTGGCGACCTGGGGCTTCATTCTCTGGCCGCTCGTGAAGCGCTGGACCGGCCACTGAAATCGGGCGTTCTCGCCCCGCCAACCGCGCCGCTCGGACAACGATCGGCGCGGAAATTCCCCATTGTTCCAGCCGTGCGACGAAATGCGCCGAAAAAGCGAACGACCGTTTATAATCGTCCGATAGTCTCGAAAGACAAGCTAACCCGAGCCGGACAACGCTGCGACATTCTCTTGCCGCGCCCGCCCGTCCGGCACATTCAGGGCCGGACGACACATGGAAGCGAAACCTCCCCGCCGCACGCGTGAACGGATCCTCGAGCTGTCGTTGAAGCTGTTCAACGAAATCGGCGAACCGAACGTGACCACCACCACGATCGCCGAGGAAATGGAAATCAGTCCAGGCAACCTGTACTATCATTTCCGCAACAAGGACGACATCATCAACAGCATCTTCGCCCAGTTCGAGCAGCAGATCGAACGGCGGCTGCGCTTTCCCGAAGATCACCGTCCCACCATCGACGAAACCTGGTCGTACCTGCAATACATGGCCGATTTCATGTGGACCTACCGGTTCCTGTATCGCGACCTGAACGACCTGCTCGCCCGCAACCGCACGCTCGAAACCCACTTCAAGCAGATCATCAGCCACAAGGTGCGCTTCGCGCGCGACATGTGCGAGCTGCTGGTGTCCGACGACGAACTCGTGGCCACGCCGGCCGAGATCGAGGTGATCGCCACCAACATGGGCGTGATCGCCACGTATTGGCTGTCGTACCAGTACGTGATGCACCCGCGCAAATACAACGATCAGGATGCGATCCGCGACGAACTCCACCAGGTCAGCATGCACGTGATCTCGGTGATGGCGCCGTATCTGCGCGGCCGTTCGCGGCAGATCTTCGACGATCTCGTCTCGGGCAAGCTGCCCAAGCGCGAATTCCACGATTACCTGCCGCCGCGCGGCGCACCGAAGGACGCGAAATCATGAAATCGGTGTGCGTGTATTGCGGCTCGTCGCCGGGCGTGCGCCCGGTATACGCCGACGCGGCGCGCGCATTCGGCCGCGCGCTGGCCGAAGCGGACCTGACGCTCGTCTACGGCGGCGGCCGGGTCGGCCTGATGGGCATCGTCGCCGATGCCGTGCTGGCCGCCGGCGGACGCGCGGTCGGCGTGATCCCGAAACTGCTGCTCGACAAGGAAGTCGGCCACGCCGGCCTGACCGAACTGCACGTGGTGCCCGACATGCATCATCGCAAGAAGATGATGGCCGACCTCAGCGACGCGTTCGTCGCGATGCCGGGCGGCGCGGGCACGCTGGAAGAGTTCTTCGAGGTCTACACGTGGGCGCAGCTCGGCTATCACCGCAAGCCGGTGGCGCTGCTGAACGTGGAGGGCTTCTACGATCCGCTGGTGGCGATGCTGCGTCACACGGTCGACGAGGGCTTCATGGCCAATACGTATGTCGAATCGCTGTGCGTCGACGCCACGGCCGACGGCATGCTCGACCAGCTGCGGCGCTACGTGCCGCCGCTGCGCGACAAGTGGACGCCGGTGGCCGACGCGCCCTGATCCCGCTTCGCTGCAATCCCGCGAGGCCGGCGCCGCACAGCGCCGGCCTCGTTCGTTTTATCCTCACGTTTCCCCCTTTCCCCGCCCGCGGTTCGCCGCCGTGACGCCGCGCGCCGATCCCGCCCCATCACGGAGCCGTCTGCCATGTCCGATTCGAACCATCCGGTCGTCCTCGTCACCGGCGCGAGCCGCGGCATCGGCGCCGCCACGGCGCGGCTCGCCGCCGCGCGCGGCTGGGCTGTCGGCATCAACTACGCGCGCGATGCAGCCGCGGCCGACGCGCTGGCCGACGAGATCCGCGGCCAGGGCGGCCGCGCCGCGACGATCCGCGGCGACGTGGCCGTCGAAGCCGACGTGATCGCCATGTTCGACACCGTCGAGCGCGAACTCGGCCCGCTCGACGCGCTCGTCAACAACGCCGGCATCGTCGCGCCGCCGCTGCCGCTGGCCGACATGGATCTGGCGCGGCTCACCCGCCTGTTCGACGTCAACGTGCTCGGTGCGTACCTGTGCGCGCGGGAAGCGGCGCGCCGCCTGCCAATCAACCGGGGCGGACGCGGCGGCGCGATCGTCAATGTGTCGTCGCTGGCGGCGCGGCTCGGCTCGCCGAACGAATACGTCGACTACGCCGGCTCGAAGGGCGCGGTCGATACGCTGACGCTCGGCCTGGCCAAGGAACTCGCGCCGCACGGCGTGCGCGTCAACGCGGTGCGCCCCGGCCTGATCGATACCGGGATCCATGCCAGCGGCGGTCAGCCCGATCGCGCCGCACGGCTCGGCGCGCAGACGCCGATCGGCCGCCCGGGGCGCGCCGACGAAGTGGCCGAGGCGATCGTCTGGCTGCTCGGCAGCGCCGCCTCGTATGTCACGGGCACGCTGGTCGACGTGGGCGGCGGACGCTGACCACCCCGCGCCCGGCGCCCGCCGAAAACGTGCGCCGGCGCCCAAACATCAGACCTCGCCATCCCGCCGCAAGCCCCGCCCGGCCGCGTTTCCAGGCATTCGTGTGTCGCAAAAGCCACACCCGCAAACGTACAAATCACAAAACGGCACACACGCCCAAAAAACTCACAGTGCGGCCACAGTTTTCGTAACAGGCCGTAATAAAAACGTGATTAACTAGCGTCCGTCGCGACTCATCGTCGCGGCAATCGCCACCCCCACGGCAGCGTCAATCATCCGGCCGAAGCAGCCGGCTGACCCACCGACTTCTGAGACGTTTTTGATGCAGGGACCTACCGCTCCCGGCGGCTCGCGTTCGTCCGCGCACGCCCCGATCCGTCATGTCGCGCTCCGCCAGGGCGCGTCGCAAGCCGCCAATGCCGCCGCGCTGGGCGGCAGCCTGCCGTTAACCGGCGATGCCGCGCATGCCGGCACCTGGCCGGCCGGGTTCGCACGCGCGAATTGGCGCGTCTGGTTACTCGTGATCGCGATCGCCTGCGCCTATCTGCTGCCGGGCGTGGTCGGCCACGACCCGTGGAAGCAGGACGAAACCTACACGTTCGGCATCATCCAGCACATCTTGGACACCGGCGATCTGGTGGTGCCGACCAATGCCGGCCAGCCGTTCCTCGAAAAGCCGCCGATCTACGACTGGACCGCCGCCGCCTTCGCCTGGCTGTTCGGCCGCTACATTCCGCTGCATGACGCGGCGCGCCTCGCGAGCGCCCTGTTCGCCGCGCTCGCGTTCGGCTTCACGGCGCGCGCCGCGCGCATCGCCACGCGCGCGCCGCGCTGGCTCGACCTGCGCGTGATCGGCCCGGTCGCGCTGTGCGCGGGCACGCTGGTGGTGGTCAAGCATGTCCACGACATGATGACCGACGTGGCGCTGATGGCCGGCGCCGCGATCGCGTTCTCGTCGCTGCTCGAACTCGTGACCGAGCGCATCGCGGGCCGGCCCGCCGGCCGCTTCGCCGCGCCGGGCTTCGGCGCGGGTGTGGGCGTCGCGCTGCTGGCCAAGGGGCTGTTCGTGCCGCTCGTGTTCGGCGCGACGCTGCCGATCCTGCTCGCGCTGTATCCCGCCTGCCGCAACCGCGCGTTCTTCCGCTCGCTCGGCATCGCCGCGCTGGTGCTCGCGCCGTTCGCGTTGATCTGGCCGACCGCGCTGTTCCTGCGCTCCGAAACGCTGTTCATGACCTGGTTCTGGGACAACAACGTCGGCCGCTTCTTCGGCTTTTCGGTGCCGAACCTCGGCGCGGAAAACGACAAGCCGCTGTTCATCTGGCGCGCGCTGCTGACGGTCGGCTTCCCGGTCGGGCCGCTGGCCGCCTACGCGCTGCTCGCGGGCCGCTGGCGCGCGTGGCGCGACCCGGCGGTGACGCTGCCCGCGCTGTTCGGCGGCATCGGCATGCTGGTGCTGCAGATGTCGGCAACCTCGCGCGAGCTGTACATCCTGCCGTTCATCGCCCCGCTGGCGCTGCTCGCGGCCGCCGCGCCCGAACGGATGCCGCTGCGCGCCGCGATGCTGTGGGATTACGCGAGCCGCGCGGTGTTCGGCTGCGTCGCCGTCTACGCCTGGTATGTCTGGTCGATCATGACGTCGGCGCACGCCTCGCGCGAACCGATCCACTGGCTCGGCCGCTGGCTGCCGCTCGACTGGATCGCGCCGCTCGATCTCGGCTTCGTCGCCGCCGGGCTGGTGCTGACGATCGGCTGGCTGTGGGTGCTGCCGTGGCTGCGCGCCACCGGCAAATGGCGCGGCGCGCTGTCGTGGGCGGCGGGCGTGGTGCTGGTCTGGGGGTTGATCTTCACGCTGCTGCTGCCGTGGCTCGACGTGGCCAAGAGCTACCGTTCGGTGTTCCTCGATCTCGACGCGCATCTGGCCGAGCAATGGAACGAAGGCGACTGCATGGCGAGCCTCGGGCTCGGCGAATCGGAAGCGCCGATGCTCGAATACTTCACCGGCATCGAACATCGCCCCACCGCCAACCCGGCCAGCACGCAATGCACGTGGATGATCGTGCAGGGCCTGCGCGCCGTCACGCCCAAGGTCGGCGACGAGTGGGATCTGTACTGGACGGGCGCGCGCCCCGGCGACAACGAGGAACTGCTGCGCGTCTACGTGCGCACGCCGGACGACAACTGACGAACCGCCGCCGCGTTCGCGCGCGCGATGAAAAAGGGGCGCCGGGCTCGTTTGCCCGGCGCCCCTTTTTCGTTGGATTCGTTGGGAGGCCGCGTGCGCCGCTCGGCGTATCAACCCGGCCGGTTGCGCATCCAGTCGGCCGTATCGTAGAACGACAGCATCAGCCGCTCGCGCAGCGCCGCGTCGAGGCCGATGTCCTCCATCGCCCAGGCCATGCAGCGCAGCCATTGATCGCGCTCCGAGCTGCCGATCGGGAACGGCAGGTGCCGCGCGCGCAGCCGCGGGTGCCCGAAGCGGCTCACGTAGTGGTCGGGGCCGCCGAGCCAGCCGCACAGGAACCAGAAGGTCTTGTCGCGCGAGCCGTCGAGCGAATCGGGGTGCAGCGCGCGAATGCCCGCGAACTCCGGCTCGAGATCCATCAGGTCGTAAAAGCGGTCGATCAGCTCGCGCACGCGCGCCTCGCCGCCCACCAGCTCGAACGCGCTCGGCTTGGCCTGCGCGCCGTCGTCGGTTACATCGTCGGTCATACGGAAATCCGGCAAAAAGCGAAACGATACCGCAGCCGCGCGCTCACGCGTCGCGCAAGGTGCGCAGCGCCGGGCGCGACAGCACGTTGCGCAGGCTCCACCAGCCCGCCGCCGCCGCGCACACGATGCCCGCCGCGATGCCGGCCGGCACCACCCACGGGTTGAGCGCCATCTCGAACGAGAACACCTGGGTGGCCAGCACCCAGCCGATCGCGAGCGAGCCCACCGCGGCACACGCGCCCGCGATCGTGCCGACGATCACGAACTCGGCACGCTGCACCGCCCCGACCTGCCGGCGCGACGCGCCGAGCGCGCGCAGCAGCGCGGCTTCGCGCATGCGCTCGTCGCGGCTGCCGGCCAGCGCCGTGTACAGCACCAGGATGCCGGCCGCCAAGGTGAAGCCGAACAGCATCTGCACCGCGCCCACCACCTGCAGCAGCACGCGCTGCAGTTGCGCGAGGATCGGCGCGACGTCGATCGCGGTGATGCCCGGCTGCTGCGCGATCAGCCCGTCGATCACGCCCGAACGGCCTGGCGGCAGATGGAAGCTCGTGATGTACATCGCCGGGAAATCGCTGAGCGCCTCGGGCGGCATCAGCACGAAGAAATTGACGCGGAACGTGCCCCAGTCGAGCTTGCGGATGCTGGTGACGGGCGCCTCGACGATCAGCCCGGTCACGTCGAAGCGCAGCGTGTCGCCGAGCTTCACCTTCAGCGTCTTGGCCAGCCCGGCCTCGATGGAGATCTGCGGCTTCGGCGAGACGCCGAACCAGTGGCCCTCGGTCACGCGATTGTCGTCGGGCAGTTGGGTCGTGTACGACAGGTTGAATTCGCGGTCGACCAGCCGGCGCGCGTTCGCGTCGGGGAAGCTGTCCGGGTTGACGGCCTTGCCGTCGATCGCGATCAGGCGGCCGCGCACCATCGGCTCGAGCGGCGCATCCTCGATGCCGTGCGAGGCCAGATAGCTGACCACGCCGGGGCGTTGATCGGGCTGGATATCGATCAGGAACTGATTCGGCGCGTCCGGCGGCGTGGATTTGCGCCAGCCGGCCACCAGGTCGTCGCGCGTGATCGAGATCAGCAACAGGCACATGAGGCCCAGCGCCAGCGCGTTGCAGAAGAC
>NZ_JAAGPF010000257.1 GCF_017104645.1 Burkholderia sp. Ac-20379 | reverse complement strand
GCCGCCGCTGCCCGGGATCGCCTATTCGACCATCGAACGCCGCCGCGACGGCGACGAGCCGGGCCCGGCCGCGCGCGCGATGGCCGCGCATCTGGCCGCGCTGGCCGCGTCGATCTGAACGCGTCCGGCATCCGGCCCGAGGCGCACGCTCAACGCCCCGCGTCGCCCTGCCGGTACACCGCCGTCAGGTCGTCGAGCTGCGTCTTGAGCGCCGGATCGAGCGCATAATCGGCGGCGGCCAGCGTGTCGGCCAGTTGCTCGCGGCGGCTCGCGCCGAGAATCACCGAAGTAATCGCGGGATTCGCCAGCACCCACGCCACGCCGAGCGTCGGCAACGCCGTGCCGGCCGACTGCGCCAGCGCCTGCACCTGCTCGACCGTGCCGAACTCGCGCTCGCGCCAATAACGGTTCTTGTACATCGCGCCGAACGTGCCCATCTCGGGCGAGAAGCGGCCCGTGCCTGGATCGTCGCTCTGGCGGTAGCGGCCGGTCAGCATGCCGCCCGCCAGCGGGTTGAACGGATTGACGGCCAGCCCCTCCTCGCGCGCCAGCGGCAGCAGCTCGCGCTCGATCTCGCGGAACAGCAGGTTGTAGCGCGGCTGCACCGAGACGAAACGCGTCAGCCGCAGCAGTTCCTGCCGCCCGATCGCGCGCGCGAGCCGGTACGCCAGGAAATTCGACACGCCGATATAGCGCGCCTTGCCCGCGCGCACGATGGCGTCCATCGCCTCGATGGTCTCGTCCAGCGGCGTGTTGGCGTCGTCCATGTGCAACTGATAGAGATCGACGTAATCGGTATCGAGGCGGCGCAGCGACGCGTCGATCGCATCGAGCAGATGCTTGCGCGAGCCGCCGCGATCCCACGCCTGCGGCCCCATCGGCGCGCCGGCCTTGGTGGCCAGGATGAAGCGCTGGCGCTTGTCCTTGAGCCAACGCCCCGTGATCTCCTCCGAGCTGCCCACCTCGTGCGGCAGCGCGCCGCCCGGATACATGTTCGCCGTGTCGATGAAGTTCACGCCGGCCTCGGCCGCCGCGTCGAAGATCCGGAACGATTCCGCCTCGTCGGTCTGATGCCCGAACGTTCCGGTGCCGAGGCACAGCCGCGACACCTGCAAACCCGTACGACCCAGTTGCGTGAACTGCATGACCACCTCCGTCAGGAAACCCGCGAATCCCCGATGGATTCGCAAATATAGCGATCACTATAATTTGGGCGCAACGCGGCCGTCAAACGATTTATATTGAATGCTATATTTGAGCCCGACGCCCGCCAACGAAAGGAAACGCATGATCCGGCCACGAGTATTCGATGTCGACGCCGCGGTGGACACCGCCACCGACCTGTTCTGGCGGCAGGGCTACGAAGGCACGTCGCTGTCCGATCTGACGGGCGCGCTCGGCATCACGCCGCCGAGCTTCTATCACGCGTTCGGCAGCAAGGAGGCGCTGTTCCGCACCGTGCTGGAGCGCTACGGCGCGACGCGCCTGCAATACGCGGAAGACGCGACGCAATGCGCGACGGCGCGCGAGGTGGCCGAACAGATGCTGACGCGCTGGGCCGAGCTGTACACCGAGCCGGGCTTGCCGGCCGGCTGCCTGGCGTTCAACTGCTCGCTGGCGGGCGGCGGCCCGGAGAGCCTGATGGCGCAGGAGCTGGTCAAGCATCGCGACGCGCGGCGCGCCCGCCTGCGCGCGCGCTTCGAGCAGGCGCAGCAGGCCGGCGATCTCGCCGCCGATGCGAACCCGGACGCGCTGGCGCGCTACTTGATGGTGCTGGGTTGGGGCATGGCCTCCGACGCGCGCACCGGCGCGAGCCGTCAGGATCTGCTCGACATGGTGGCCGTGGCCATGCAGGCGTGGCCCGCCTGAAAGGTTTCGCAGGCCTGACGATCGCGTAGCGCCCTCTCTCGCACACACACGCATCGCGCTGTTCCGCGCATCCGTCGCCGGATCGGGGATCGATTCCTGCTAACCGCCCTGCCTCGGCGCACCGCCGCCGGCGAGGCAAGGAACGGTAACGCAAACGCCGCGCATTCCCCTGAACTTTGCGCACGCCGCTCGCTCAAGTCTATGTGCGCGCAACCAATTTCCGTCGTGCAAGCGCGCTGCAAGCCGTTTGCAATGCCTGCGTTGCGCGCCGTCTCGTGGCACCGTCCGCCAGCGTGCCCGGCGGCGCTCCCCGCGCCGCTCCGTCCATCCCGCATCGCCTGCCCGATGCGCCAACCGGAGGTATTCCCGTGCGAATCCTGACACTTCCCCTCGCCGCCCTTTGCATCTCGCTGACAGGCTGCGCCGCCTATCGCACCCACGAAGCCCGCGACGTCCAGGACGGCAAACTGGTCGGGGCCAATATTCTCGACGTCGTGCAATCGGTCGGGATTCCCGACAAGACGATGAAGCTCGTCAGCACCGGCGGCCCCGACGACCGCATGACCGCGCAGTGGAATTTCTCGAACTCGGACGCCGCGCTCGATCTGAACATCGTGCTGCTCGACCTGAAGGTGGGCGGCGCTGGTAAGTGCACCATGACGGCCACGGTGGACCGCTGGGGCGGCAAGGTGATGGCCGTGAATTTCCCGCAGGCGCACAGCGACAGCATCGGTTCGGACTACAGCGCCTGCGAGCCGCTGGTGGAGGAAGCGCTGAACCACATGCCGCACACGCCGATCGATCCGAAGTACGACGCGTTCGCACTGGTGGGCGCGGCGAAGTAGGCCGCCGCCCAGCCGCCCGCGCTCACGCGGGCGCCTGCCCCTCCTCGATGCCGAGCGCCGTCAGCAGCCACGCCTTGAACGTCTCGAACGCGTCATGACGATGCGGGCGGCGCGGATGCACGAGGTAATGCCCGATGTAGTTCACCTCGCGCGTGGTGCCGGCCAGCGGCCGCACCAGCTCGCCGCGCTGCAGCTCGCGCTCGGACAGCAGCGTCGATTCGAGCACCACGCCGAGCCCGTCCACCGCCGCCGCGATCGCCATCGAGCTGCGGTCGAAGCGCAGCCCGTAATGGGTGGGCGGCGGCAGGCCGTTGGCGTCGAACCAGCCCTTCCACTGATACATCTGCACCTCGCACTGGATCAGCGGCACGCGATACAGATCCTCGGGCTTGCGGATCCGCTCGGCCAGCGCGGGCGTGCAGAGCGGCGCCAGCCCTTCCTGCGCGAGCGGAATCTGCTCGTGCGCCGACGGCTTCGGCGTGCCGTACACGATGTCGAGATCGAAATCGTCGTCGAAGCGCGCGTATTCGGTGCTGGCCGAAAAGCGCAGGTCGATGTTCGGGTGATCGCGCACGAACGCGGCGAGCCGCGGCAGCAGCCATTGCGTCGCGAAGCTCGGCGCGGTGTGCAGCCGCAGCGGCGTGCGCTCGTCGCTGGTCAGCAGTGCGAAACCGCGCTGCATCTCGTCCATGCCGCGCTGGATGTGCTCCATCAGCATCGCGCCCTCGCGCGTGAGCCGCACCTCGCGCGTGCTGCGCTGGAACAGCCGGTGCCCGAGTAGATCCTCCATCTTGCGCACCGCGTGGCTGACGGCGCTCGGCGACAGGTTCAGCTCGCGCGCCGCCTCGGCGAACGACAGCGTGCGCGCGGCAGTCTCGAAAACCCTGATAGTCGAAAGCGGAATCTTGCGGAACACGTTCATGGGCGGCACTCGTGAATTCAATTCATGAGCTAGTGTAATCTTTTCTTTTGTCAGGCCCGAAACGGCGCGGATACAGTCGCCCCACCTCGTTCCCACCCGCCTCGATTGCTGAACAGGAAACACTGTCGGCGAGCGGCGCGGGTCGAGGAATCTCCCCCGTTTCTTGCAGGAACCGCCATGACAATGATGATGGAGATCGAGCCGCAAGCCGTCTCGACGCTCGCGAAACTCGCCGATCATGCCTATCGCATCCGCCGCTTCGCGCTGCGCATGGGCGAAGTGCAGGGCCAGGGCTATATCGGCCAGGCGCTCGGCCTCGCCGACGCGCTCGCCGTGACCTGGTGCCACGCGATGAACCTCCGCCCCGAGGATCCCGAATGGGAAGGCCGCGACCGCTTCCTGCTGTCGCACGGCCACTACGCGATCGCGCTGTACGCCGCGCTGATCGAGGCCGGCGTGATCGCCGAAGCCGAACTGGAAACCTACGGCTCGGACGACAGCCGCCTGCCGATGTCGGGCATGGCCACCTACACGCCCGGCATGGAAATCTCGGGCGGCTCGCTGGGCCAGGGCCTGACGATCGCCGTCGGCATGGCGCTCGGCCTGCGCCTGAAGGGCAACCCGGCGTTCGTCTACAACTCGATGTCCGACGGAGAGCTCGATGAAGGCGCAACCTGGGAAGCGGCGCTGTCCGCTGCGCACCACGGCCTCGGCAACCTCATCACGATGGTCGACATCAACCGCCAGCAGGCGGACGGCCCGTCGCACGACGTGCTCGGCTTCGAGCCGCTGGCCGACAAGTTCCTCGCGTTCGGCTGGCACGTCGAGCGCGTGGACGGCAACGACCTGCCGGCCGTGCTCGCGGCGTTCGACCGGGCGCGCGCGCTGACCGAGGCGAAGCCGCGCGTGGTGCTGCTCGACACGCTGATGGGCAAGGGCGTGCCGTTCCTCGAAACGCGCGAGAAGAACCACTTCATCCGCGTCGATCCGGAAGAATGGCAGCAGGCCATCGCCGTGCTCGACCAGCACCATGCGCAAAGCAAGCAAGGAGACCAGGCATGAGCGCCGTCGTTGACAAGAAGCCCCGCCTGACGACCTCGGCGATGATCGCCTCGATCGCCGCCGAAGGCCAGAAAACGCGCCCCGCCCCGTTCGGCCACGCACTCGTGGCGGAAGCGGAAGTGCGCAAGAACATCGTCGGCATGACCGCCGACCTGTCGAAATACACCGATCTGCACATCTTCGGCAAGGCGTTCCCCGAGCGCCACTTCCAGATGGGCATGGCCGAGCAGTTGCTGATGGGCGCGGCCGGCGGCATGGCCAAGGAAGGCTTCATTCCGTTCGCCACCACCTACGCCGTGTTCGCCACGCGCCGCGCGTACGATTTCATCCACCAGATCATCGCCGAGGAAAACCTCAACGTGAAGATCTGCGCGGCGCTGCCGGGCCTGACCACCGGCTACGGCCCGAGCCACCAGGCCACCGAAGATCTGGCACTGATGCGCGCGATTCCGGGCATGACCGTGATCGATCCGTGCGACGCGCTCGACACCGAGCAGGCCGTCAGCGCGATCGCCGCGCATCATGGCCCGGTGTACATGCGCCTGCTGCGCGGCAAGGTGCCCGCCGTGCTCGACGATTACGACTACACGTTCGAACTCGGCAAGGCCAAGATGCTGCGCGACGGCGCCGACGTGCTGATCATTTCGTCAGGCATCATGACGATGCGCGCGCTCGAAGCCGCCCAGGCGCTCGACGACGGCTCGGCCAGCGTGGGCGTGCTGCACGTGCCCACCATCAAGCCGCTCGACGAAGCCACCATCATCGAGCAGTGCAAGAAGCCGGGCCGCCTCGTGATCGTGGCGGAGAACCACAGCGTGATCGGCGGCCTCGGCGATGCGGTGACCAGCGCGCTGGTGCGCCACCGCGTGATGCCCGAATTCCGTCACATCGGCCTGCCCGACGCGTTCCTCGACGCCGGCGCGCTGCCGACGCTGCACGACCGTTACGGCATCTCGACGGATGCGATCGTCGCGAACATCAAGACCTGGCTCAAGTAACACCGGAGACACAGCACAATGAACGTCACATTCATCGGAATCGGCGCGATCGGCTTGCCGATGTCGCTCCAGATCCAGGGCGCCGGCCATGCCGTGACCGGCGTGGATCTGTCGGAACGCGCGCTCGAGATGGCGCGCGAGGCCGGCCTGCCGGCCGTCAACGCGTTCGCCGCCGCCCCCGCGCCCGACGTGGTGGTGGCGATGGTCGCCACGCCGCAGCAACTGGCCGCGCTGGTGGCCAGCGTGGGCGGGCAGCTCGCCGGCCAGACCTGGGTGGTCATGTCGACCGTCGGCCCGGATTCGGTGCGCGAACAGGGCGCGCTGCTGGCGGCCGCCGGCGCGCGCGTGGTGGATGCGCCCGTCACGGGCGGCACCGCCCGCGCCAAGACCGGCCAGCTCGTGATTTTCGCCTCGGGCGAAAAGGCCGACATCGACGCCGTGCGCCCCGTGCTCGACGCGATGGGCAGCGTGCGGATCGTCGGCCCGAAGCTCGGCGACGGCCAGGCGATCAAGGTGGTCAACCAGCACCTGTGCTCGGTGCATATCGTCGCCGCGGCCGAAGCGCTGAACCTGGCCAGCTCGCTCGGCCTCGACCAGGCCGCCGTGCTCGAACTGATCGAGAAAGGCGCGGCCGGCTCGTGGATGCTGTCCGATCGCGGCCCGCGCATGCTGCAGGGCACCGACGTCAACGTCACGAGCTCGATCAACATCTTCGTGAAGGACAGCGACCTCGTGGCCTCGGCCGCGCAGGCGTGCGGCGCCGCGGTGCCGCTGCTCGACATCGCGAATGCCCGCTACCGCGCGGCGGCGGACGCGGGCCTCGGCCTGCGCGACGACAGCCGCGTGATCGAAACCTGGCGCTGAGCGCAACACGGGCCGTACGGGGTACGGCCCGCAGCCCGCGCCAGGCGTGCCAGGCGCTCGACGAAGCGCGACACGACCCGGCCGCCCGATGCACCGGCGGCCGGCGCAGCAAGCAACGGAGACATCACACATGACTACCCATAACGAAGGCCGCGCACTGAAAGTGGCCGTGGCATCGATGGTCGGCTCGGCGGTCGAGAGCTACGACTTCTTCATCTACGGCACCGCCGCCGCCGCGTGGTTCGGCAAGATCTTCTTCCATACGACGGAGCCGCTGATCGGCATCCTGGCCGCGTTCGCGACGCTGGCCGTCGGCTTCCTGATGCGCCCGCTCGGCGGCTATCTGGCCGGCCACTACGGCGACCGCATCGGCCGCAAGGCCGTGCTGTTCTGGGCGCTGGCCGGGATGGGCGCCGCCACAGTGCTGATCGGCGTGCTGCCCACCTACCAGCAGGCCGGCGTGCTCGCGCCCACCCTGCTGATCCTGCTGCGCATGGCGCAGGGCATCGGCTTCGGCGCGGAATGGGGCGGCGCGGTGCTGATGGCCGTCGAGCATGCGCCCGAAAAGCGCCGCGGCTTCTTCGGCGCGGTGCCGCAACTCGGCATTCCGCTCGGCCTGCTGCTGGCCAACGGCGCGTTCCTGCTGTCGAGCGAGCTGTTCACCGGCGACTGGATCTGGCGCATGCCGTTCCTGATGTCGTTCCTGATGGTGGCGATCGGCATCTTCATCCGGATGAGCGTGGCCGAATCGCCCGATTTCGAGAAGGTCAAGGCCGAGAACAAGGTCGTGAAGGCCCCCGCGCTCGAAGTGATCAAGAGCGACTGGCGCAGCATCCTGAAGATCATGGGCCTGCGCATGGCCGAAACCGGCGGCTACTACATCACCACCAGCTTCATGCTGTCGTACGTGGCGCTCGCGCACGTGTCCACCACCAAGCACATCCTGTGGGGCACGCTGATCGGCTCCGCGATCGGCCTGGCGAGCCACCTGATCTACGGCGCGCTCAGCGACAAAATCGGCCGCCGCCCGGTGTTCCTGTTCGGCGCGATCTTCACGATTCTGTTCGGCATCCCGATGTTCATGCTGATCAACACCGGCGCGCTGATCATGGTGATCGTGGCCGTGGCGCTGTCGCTGCTGTTCAGCCACGATCCGATCTTCGCCGTGGAATCGAGCTGGTTCTCCGAGCAGTTCCCCGCCCACGTGCGCTCGTCCGGCATCTCGCTCGGCTACAACGGCGCGTCGGTGATCGCGGGCCTGCTGCCGATGGTGGCCACCGCGCTGTTCGGCGTGTTCGGCTGGATCGGGCCGGCGCTGATGTTCTCGTCGCTCGGCATCATCTCGGCGGCGTGCGCGCTGACCATGCGCGAAACCGCGCCCGCCGTGGTGGCCAAAGGCCGGGGCGACGCCGGTTCGGAGCGGCGCTACGCGGCCTGAGCGTCGCTTCGCCGAGCCGTTGCATCATGGAAAAACCGCCCTTCGGGGCGGTTTTTTATTGGGGCCGTGCGTTCTGTCATGCGAAGCGGTTTACAGTGACGGCCTTCGCTCTTCGAGTTTGCCGCCCAAGCCGCCATGTCCAAACGGATCCACTTCAAGCACCCCGCGCGCACGGATTGGGTTTCGGTGCCGACCGGGTTCAACTGGCCCGCGTTGCTGCTCGGCGGCTTCTGGGCGCTCGCGAAGAAGCTGTGGCTCGTCGCGCTGATCATGCTCGCGGTGGAACTCGTGCTCGGCTTCATCGGCGACCTGCCCGGCGCGATCGGCTGGATCGCCACCGGGCTGAGCCTTCTCTTTTCGATTTATTGCGGCTGGCGCGCCAACGCGTGGCACTGCCGCACGCTCGAACGGCGGGGTTGGGTGCGGCAGGAACCGGCCGCGCCCTCGCCTGCTGCGTCCATCCAGGGCGTTTAACGTGTTTAGCGTGTGCGCACCGGCCGCACGACGATGTCGTTCGTGTCGACGTCTTCCGGCTGCGTGATCGCGTGCAGCACCGCCCGGCCGATCGCGTCCGGCTGGATGCTGATCTGCCGGTACGTGCGCATCAGTTCCGCCGCCGCCGGATCGGTGATCGTGTGCGCCAGCTCCGATTCCACCACGCCCGGATAGACGCAGGTCACGCGCAACGTTTCGCTCTCCTGACGCAAGCCTTCCGAAATCGCCCGCACCGCGTATTTCGTCGCGCAATACACGGCCGCCGTGGGCGATACCGCCAGCCCGCCCACCGACGAGATGTTGACGATATGGCCGTGCCCCTGGCGATCCATCACCGGCAGCACCGCCGCGATGCCGTGCAGCACGCCGCGGATGTTCACGTCGATCATGCGATCCCATTCGTCCACTTTCAGCGAGCGCATCAGTGAAAGCGGCATCACGCCCGCATTGTTGACCAGCACGTCCACGGTGCCGAACGCGTCCTGCGCCCGCGCCACGAAATCCTCCATCTGCGCGCGCTGCGTGACGTCCAGCGCCTGAACCTCGACCTGCGCGCCATCCGCGCGCAATTCCGCCGCCAGCGCTTCGAGCCGTTCCGTGCGGCGCGCGCCCAGCACCAGCTTCGCGCCTGCCGCCGCCGCGACGCGGGCAATGCCCTCGCCGATGCCCGCCGAAGCGCCCGTGATCAGAATCGTCTTGTCCGTTCGATTGGTTTGGGTGTCCATCGTGTTTTGCCTGTCATGGGTGAGCGCTCGGTTGGAGGAAGTGCGTCGCGACACCTGGACAATACGCGGCAGCCCTGCGAGGATCGAGCCGTTCCCGTTACATGGCTCAGTAAGCCCTGCTTACCAATGACAGACTTTTTCGATGGCATGGACGTGTTCCTGGCCGTGGCGGAAACATTGAGCTTCCGCCGCGCGGGCGAACGGCTCGGCGTGACGCGCCCCGCCGTCAGCCAGGCGATCGGCCGGCTGGAGGTGCGCGTGGGCGTGCCGCTGTTCCAGCGCACCACGCGCACCGTGCGCCTGACCGAGGCCGGCGAGAAACTGCTCGACTCGCTCGCGCCCGCCCGCGCCGCGCTCGCGCAGACGCTCGACGCCATCGGCGACGCGCAAGGCGAGCCGCGCGGCACGATCCGGCTCGTGGTGTCGTCGATTGCCGAAAGCGTGATGCAGGGGCAATCGCTGGCGCGCTTCATCGAGCGCTACCCAGGCATCGCGCTCGACGTGTTCGTGACCGACGACGAGTTCGACATCTTCAAGGAAGGCTACGACGCCGGCGTGCGGCTCGGTGAAGTGATCGAGGCCGACATGGTTGCCGTGCCCGTATCGCAGCCGCAACGGCAGATCGCCGTGGCCTCGCCCGCCTACTGCGCGCGGCGCGGCGTGCCGGCGCACCCGCGCGATCTGGCCGATTTCGACTGCATCGGCTGGCGGCCCGCGCCCGACACCGCGCCCTACCGATGGGAATTCGCCGAAGCCGGCCGCGCGTTCGACGTGGCCGTGCAGCCGCGCACCACCACCAACGACATGCGCGTGATGATTCACACCGCCCTAGCCGGTGCGGGGATCACGTTCGGGATGGCGGAGACGTTTGCGCCTTATCTTGCGCGCGGGGAATTGGTGACGGTGCTGGAGGCGTTTTGCCCGGAGATTCCGGGGTTTTATCTTTACTTTCCGATGGCGGGAAGACGGTCGGGGAAGTTGCGGGCTTTGATTGGGTGTTTGCGGGTGGGGGGTGAATGAATCAGTGATTGCCGTTGCTTCATTTAGGCAATGCATATGTTCATATTTTCCGCTTATGATTTCGCATTCCTGCTCTTGACGGATCATTCATATGGCTAGCGATCGCACGGTGCTTTGTATTCCTGGTTCGTGGGAAACACGCGCCGATTTGATTGCAGCCTTGATCCATGCGGATACCGGATATCTGTTCGCCGGCGGGATACTCATGCAGATGGAATCGCAGGACGCCTTCCGGGTTCATTTTGAAAGCGCGGACGAGCGTATGGCGTCGGCTTTTCATGCGGCTGGACCGCATTGGCGCGACAGCAGCGAAATGGCGGCGATCGCGCAGCATAAATCCGTGGTGTATGTGGTCGATGAAGGCGGTAGCCGCGCCAGGATCGAAGCGTTGATGGCTGCGGGTGCGGCGCTGATTGATGCCGGTGGGCTGGGGGTGAAGGTGGAAAGCTCGGGGGTGGCGCACTCGCCGGAGCAATGGCGCGATTATGTGGCCAATGTTCATCTGCTGAGCGCGTATCGGGCGTTCGTGGTGACGGTGGGCAGCGATGCGCCTTATACCTGCGGCATGCATAACTTTGGGATGAAGGATGTTCGGCTGTCTGGACTGCCCAGGGAATGCTAGACGCTGCCGGCCTATGATTTGAGCATAGGAGGGCGTCATGAGTGCACAGAGATTTACCCCGGAATTCAAGCAGGAAGCGGTTCGGCAAATCACGGAACGGGGCTA
>NZ_JAAGPF010000256.1 GCF_017104645.1 Burkholderia sp. Ac-20379 | reverse complement strand
GAATTCGAGCGCGCAACACACGCCGTACCGGCCGGCCAGCTCGCAGAGCCGCGCGAACCGGTCGGCGGCCAGCGCCGCGTCGGCGATGTCGATCAGCGTCAGCGCGTGGCGCGCGCCGAGCCGCTGCGCCGTCTCGAACACCGGCTCGAACGCGCGCACGTCGCGCTCGGGCGTCAGCAGCAGCACCTCCACGTCGATCACCTGCAAGCCGGTGTCGCGCAGCCGCCGTTCGGTTTCGAGCAGCATCGGCGAGCCGTCGAACATCGGATGCTGGCGTTCGCCCGCGCGAAACGGGCTGAGCCGGAAGCTCACGCCGTCGTAGCCGGTGCGGGCCGCGGCGGCCACCAGTTCGGGCGGGGTCAGCTCGATCGCCGTCAGCGGCACGAGCGAATAGCGGCGGCTCACGGCTCAGCCCGCCACGGCCGCGCCGGCCTCGGCGCGCGCGAGCAGGTCGAGCGCAACGTCGACGATCATGTCCTCCTGCCCGCCCACCATCTTGCGGCGGCCCAACTCGACGAGAATGTCGACCGTCTTCAGCCCGTACTTCGCGGCGGCCACTTCGGCATGGCGCAGGAAGCTCGAATACACGCCGGCGTAGCCGAGCGCGAGCGTCTCGCGATCGACGCGCACCGGGCGATCCTGCAACGGCCGCACCAGATCGTCGGCCGCATCCATCAGGCGGTACAGATCGCAGCCGTGGTGCCAGCCGAGCCGCGCGGCGGCGGCCACGAACACCTCGAGCGGCGCGTTGCCGGCGCCCGCGCCCATCCCGGCCAGGCTCGCATCGATGCGGTCGCAGCCCTCCTCCACCGCCACGATCGAGTTCGCCACGCCGAGGCTCAGGTTGTGGTGCGCATGAATGCCGGTTTGCGTGTCGGGCTTCAGCACGTCCTTGAACGCGCGGAACCGGTCGCGCACGTCGTTCATGCCGAGCGCGCCGCCCGAATCCACCACGTACACGCAGGTCGCGCCGTAGCTTTCCATCAGCTTGGCCTGCTCGGCGAGCTTCTGCGGCGTGGTCATGTGGCTCATCATCAGGAATCCGACCGGATCCATGCCGAGCTCGCGCGCATAGGCGAGATGCTGGCGCGACACGTCGGCCTCGGTGCAGTGCGTGGCCACGCGCACCACGCGCGCGCCGGCGTCGTAGGCGTTGCGCAGGTCGTGCGTGGTGCCGATGCCGGGCAGCAGCAGCGTGGCGATCTTCGCGCGCGTCACGCTCTCGGCCGCCGCGGCGATCCATTCCACGTCGCTGTGCGCGCCGAAGCCGTAGTTGAAGCTGGAGCCTTCGAGGCCGTCGCCGTGCGCCACTTCGAGGCTGTCCACGCCGGCCGCGTCGAGCGCGGCGGCGATCGCGCGCACGTTCTCGAGGCTGTATTGATGGCGGATCGCGTGGCTGCCGTCGCGCAGCGTCACATCGGAAATATAGAGCTTGCGGTCGCTGACGCTCATTGCGCGGTCTCCTTCAGGGCACGCGAGATGCCGGCTTCGATCCGGCGGCGGGCCATCATGTCGCCGCACGCGAGCGCGGCCGAGGTCATGATGTCCAGGTTGCCGGCGTACGACGGCAGGTAATGGGCGGCGCCCTCCACTTCGAGGAACACCGAGGTCTTGACGCCGTGCCGCGGGCCGAGGCCCGGCACGTTGAGCGACCGGTCGGCCGGGATCGCATCGAACTGCACGCGCTGCTTCAGGCGATAGCCGGGCACATAGGCTTGCACGCGCGCGACCATCGCCTCGATGCTGCGCTCGATGCGCGCCGTGTCGGCGTGCTCGGACAGCACGAACACCGTGTCGCGCATGATCAGCGGCGGCTCGGCCGGGTTCAGCACGATCACCGCCTTGCCGCGCGCCGCGCCGCCGAGCGTCTCGATCGCGGCGCGCGTGGTTTCGGTGAACTCGTCGATGTTGGCGCGCGTGCCGGGGCCGGCCGATTTGCTCGAAATCGACGCGACGATCTCCGCGTAATGCACCTTCGCCACCTGCGACACGGCCGCGACGATCGGAATCGTGGCCTGCCCGCCGCACGTCACCATGTTCATGTTCGACGCGTTCTCGGCTTCCAGGTTGATCGCCGGAATCACGTACGGGCCGATCGCGGCCGGCGTCAGGTCGATCACCTGCACGCCGTGCGCCTGCAACACCTCGTTGTGGCGCGCGTGCGCGCCGGCCGAGGTGGCGTCGAACACCACGTCGATCTGCGGGAACACGTCGAGCTTGAGCAGCCCGTCGAGGCCTTCGGCCGTGGTCGGCACGCCCAACCGGGCCGCGCGCGCGAGGCCGTCCGAATTCGGATCGACGCCCACCATCGCGCCCATTTCGAGGTGGCGGCTGTTGCGCATCACCTTGATCATCAGATCGGTGCCGATGTTGCCCGGCCCGATGATGGCCACTTTCACCTTGCGATTCATGATTCACTCCCGTTCGCCGGCGGCCGGCCTTGCCGCCGCCGGCATCGCCATCAACGCTTCACATGGAACCCGGCGCTGCCGAGCTGCTCCATCTCGACCAACACGTATTGCCCCGGCGCGATCCATTCGGCCGGCGTCGCGCCGCCCGCCATCACGATCCAGCCCGCCTGCAACGGCTCGCCGGCCTGCGCCGAGAGCCGCGCGGCGGCCACCAGCGAGCGCAGCGGATGGCCGAGCAGCGCGGCGGTGGAGCCCACCTGCGCGACGCGCCCGTCGATATTGAGCGTGAGGCCCAGGTTGCCGAAATCCGCTTTCGGATCGCGCCACGCACCGATCACGAAGCCGCTCGACGACGCGTTGTCGGCGATCACCTCGGGCAGCGTGAACTTGAAATCGCGGTAGCGCGAATCGATGATTTCGAGCGCGGGCGCGACGGCCTCCACGGCGGCCAGCGCCTGCGGGCCCGTGACGTCGCCGTCGAGCGCGTGCTTGAGCACGAACGCGATTTCCGGTTCGACGCGCGGATGCACGAAGCGCGAGAAATCGATCGCCGTGCCCTCCTCGATCTGCATCGCCGACGTCAGGCGGCCCCAGATCACGTCGGACAGCCCCATCTGCACCATCTTCGCGCGGCTCGTGAAGCCCATCTTCACGCCCACCCGGCGCTCGCCGCGCGCGAGCCGGCGCTCGATCGAGGCGGCCTGGATGCGGTAGGCGTCGTCGAGCGACAGGCGGTTGTCGGTGTCGAACTGCGCGATTTCGCGCGCCTCGCGCGCGGCGTCGTCGAGCAGGCTCGCGATGTCGGTGATCTGGCTCATTGGCGGGCCTCGCTTGCGGATACGGTGGAATCGGCTTCGAACACGGCGCGCACCGCGCCGAGCCCGTTGATGCGGGCCTCGAAGATGTCGCCGGGCGAAACCGGCGCCATCGGGCCGAGCGCGCCCGACAGCACCAGGTCGCCGGCCTTCAGCGGCGTGCCGAGCCGCGCCATCGTGCGGGCCAGCCACACCACGGCGTTGATCGGATTGCCGAGGCAGGCCGCGCCCGCGCCCACCGACACCGGCTCGCCGCGGCGCTCCATCGCCATGCCGCACAGGCGCAGATCGAATTCGGACAGCTTGCGCGGGCGCGTGCCGAGCACGTAGGCCGACGACGACGCGTTGTCGGCGATCGTGTCGGCGATCCGGATGTTCCAATCGGCGATGCGGCTGCCGACGATCTCGAGCGCCGGCAGCGCGTAGTCGATCGCGCGCAGCACGTCGAGCTGGCCGGGGTGGTCGACCGCGATGTCGCGGCCGATCACGAACGCGATCTCCGCCTCGATCTTCGGCTGCATCAGCATGGACGCCGGAATCGGCTCGCCGTCGCCGAAGCCGTAATCGTCGAACAGCATGCCGAAATCGGGCTGATCGACGCCCAGTTGCTTCTGCACCGCCAGCGAAGTCAGGCCGATCTTGCAGCCGACCAGGCGGCGGCCTTCGGCGAGACAGCGCTCGGTGTTCACGCGCTGGATCGCGTAGGCGTCGTCGATCGTCAGCCCCTCATAGGTTTCGCGCAGCGGCGCGATCGCGCGGCGCGTGCGGGCGGCGTCGGCCAGCGCGTCGGCGGCCTGCCGGATCGCGTCGGGCGTCATTGTCCGTTCTCCTGAACGTTGGCGTTCGCCGGGGGCAGTTCGTCCTTGGTCTGGCCGCCGATCGCCCAGAAGGCGGCCGGCGTGGTGGTGGCGTACACGCGGATCGTGTTGAGCGGCGCGCCCAGCGTTTCGTGCACGGTATGCGCGACGGCCTTCACGCAGGCCTTGATGGCAGCCTCGTCGCGGCCCTCGACGAGGGAGATATGAACAATCGGCATGATGGATCTCGGTTCGACAGCGGGGGAAATCGGAAGGATTGAATCGGGCGGCGCGCTCAGGCCACGCGCTCGAGCACCGTCCACACCGGGCGCGGGCCGTCGGCCTTGCCCGTGATCGGCGGCGTCGGCAGCCGCGCCTCGCCGGGCTCGATGCGGAACGTATGGGCGAGCGAATACCACGGGCCGCTCACATCATCGGCCGGCGCGGGCGCGTTCTCGTGCAGCACGTACTGCCCGATCAGCGCGCGCGTCACGCCGAACTGCACGTCGGTTTCGAGGTTCGGATCGTCGCTCGAATAGACCTGCGAGAACTGCGTCTTGAAGCCGGCCTTGTGGATCATGAAATGGATGTGCGCGGGCCGCAGGTTGTGCCGCCCCTGCGCGCGCAGCAGCTCGCCCACCGGCCCCGACAGCGGGATCGGATAGCCGGCCGGCTTGATGCTTCGGAATGCGATGCGTCCGTCGGCGCCGGTGGTGAGCTTGCCGCGAAAATTCATGTCGGCCTGCTCGGGATCCTGGTTCTCGTAGAAGCCGTCGGCCGAGGTGTGCCACACGTCCACTTGCGCGCCGGCCACCGGCTGGCCCTCGGTGTCGCGCACCCACGCCTCGACGAAGATCGGCACGCCGGCCGACGGCGAGCGCACGATCGAGCCGCCGTTTTCGGTGGCGGGCGAATCCATGCGCCAGAACGGCCCCATCAGGTTCGCGGTGGTGTCGGTCTGGCCGTGGTCGCCGTTGTTGAGCAGGCAGACGAGCGACGACAGGCCGAGCGAGCCGCTCGCCAGCACCACTTCGTTGTGCGAGGCGTTCGAGAGCTGGCCGAGCTTGGCGATATAGCCGCAGGCGAGATGGAATTCGGCTTCGGTCAGCCGCGCGTCGCGGGCGAAGTCATGCAGATGGCGCACCGCCGCCGACATGATTTCGCGGAAGCGCGGGCTGGGCGCGCGCTCGATTTCCGCGAGCACGGCGCGCGTGACGTCCTGTTGATTGCCGATGAGCATGCGTGTCTCCATGAGGGACGGCGGGCGGTTCGCCTTCCGTCTCGATGGCACGCATGATGCGCGGCGGCAGCGGATACCGTCCAATACCGATTTTTGACGAATCGATACCGGATCGGTATGGCTTTATGGGTTGATACGCCGGTGCTACGCCCCGAAGCCGAACAGCCGGCGCGGCGTGTCCCACAGGATGCGGCGGCGCACGGCCGGATCCGGCACCAGCTCGCCGAACAGCGCCAGCAGCGGCGCGTAATCCATCCGCTCCGGCGCGCGCAGGAACGGCCAGTCCGAACCCCACACGCACTGCTCCGGGCCGAACGCGCCGAGCAGCGCGAGCAGATACGCGTGCGCGTCCTGGTACGGATGCGGCTGCCGCGAATACTTCTGCATGCCCGACAGCTTCACGGTCACGCGGCCCGTTTGCGCGAGCCGCAGCAGGGCCTGGAACGCGGGCTGGCCGACGCCCTGCGCCACCTCGGGCCGGCCGCAGTGGTCGATCAGGATCCGCACGCGCGTCGATTCGATCAGCGGCAGCAGGTGCGGCAGCTGATCGCCGGCCACCTGGATCTGCGCGAACAGGTCGTGCTCGGCCAGCATCGCGAACAGCGCGCCGGCGTCGTCGAACACGCCGAGCCCTTCGAGCGCCGGATTGAACGCCACGCCCACCACGCCCGCGTCGCGCAGCGCGCGCAACGCGCCGGGCGCGATGTCGTTCTCCACCACCGCCACGCCCTTGAAGCGGCCGCCGCCGTGCGCGATCGCGTCGAGCATGCAGCGGTTGTCGGTGCGGTAGCCGCTGGTCGGGCCGACCAGCAGCGCGTGTTGCACGCCGCACGCGTCGAGCACGCGCGCGAACTGCGCGGCCGTGCCGATCTCCTGCTGGCTCGGCCGGTACGGCGTGTCCGGCCGATACGGAAAGCGCTGCGGATCGAAGACGTGGTTGTGGCAATCGATTTTCGGTTCGTCGAACAGGTTCATCGTGTCGGGCAGGCGGGCTCGGTGAAGGGAACGCGGCGGCAAGCCGCGCCGCGCATCGCGCTCATCGTATAGCGAAGCCGCCCGGCGCGGCCAGCTTGCCGCTGCGCCGATCTTGCGTTTCAATACCGCAAAACGGCGAAGCGATACCGCAACGGTATCGGCCGGGCGCGAGGAGCCGCGATGGAAATCAAGCAGATGCGCTATTTTCTGGCGCTGGCCGAGGAGCTGAACTTCAGCCGGGCCGCCGAGAAGCTGCATATGGCGCAGCCGCCGCTGACGCGGCACATCCGCGCGCTCGAGGAGGAGATCGGCGCGCCGCTGTTCGTGCGCACCACCAAGGGCGCGGAGCTGACGGAAGCCGGCCACGCGCTGCTGGCCGAGGTGCCGAACATCCTCTCGCTGTCGCGCCGCGCCGAGGAACGCACGCGGCTGGCCGGCCAGGGCTACGTGGGCAGCCTCGACGTGGGCATCTTCAGCTCGGGCATCCTCAACGTGATCCCGCGCCTGCTCGCCGAGTTCCACGCCGAGCGGCCGAACGTGAAGATCAGCATCCGCAACATGTCGAAGATGGAGCAGATCGCCGCGCTGCGCGAGCGCCGCATCACGATCGGCTTCAACCGGCTGGTGCCGGACGAGCCCGATATCGGCGTGGATTGGGTGCAGCGCGAGAAATTCCTGGTTGCGCTCTACGAAGGGCATCCGCTGTGCGCGAAGAAGACGATCGCGCTGCGCGACCTCGACGGCGAGCCGATGATCCTCTACCCGAACGCGCCCGTGCACGGGCTGGCGCAGGAGGTGGCGGCGGCGTTCCGCGCCGAGGGCGTCGCGCTGCGCGTCGAGCAGGAGGTGGAGGACGTGGTGACCTGCATCGCGTTCGTGTCGAGCCGCTTCGGCGTGTGCGTGACGACCGAATCGGCGGCGAACCTGCGGCTGCCCGGCGTGGTGTACCGGCCGTTGCAGTCGAGCCAGTTGCGCGACATCGAATTGAGCTGCCTGTACCGCCAGCAGGAAAGCTCGCCGATCCTGCTCGCGTTTCTCGATTTGATCCGGCGCTCGCGCACGCGCCGGATGCGCGTGGCGTATTGAACGGCGAGGGTTCGACCGGGCCTCAGGCCGGATCGCGGAACGCGTCCACCACGTGCAGCGTGTGCGCGTACACCGCGCCCGCGCGCAGCACCACGGCGATCGCATAGGCCTCGTCGAGCGCCGCGCCGTTGCCGGGCGTGGCCAGCGCGGCGTCGTGGAACACCTGACGGCGCGCGTCGTTCGATTGCGCATAGGCGGCCGCGGCCGCCACTACCCACACCAGCCCCGGCGTCAGCACGTCCGTGTCGAACGTGGCCTGCGCGAACCGCAGGCGCGCGCGGGCGATGTCGCTGTCGCGCAGCGCCGCTTCGTCGGCGATCGCGAGCCGCCCGCCGTCGAGCGACACGGCCGCGTCGCCCAGCGATTCGAGCGCGGCGCTCAGATAGCTGACCGCCAGCGCTTCCTGCTCGCTCGCGCCGCAGCGGCGCGCGAGCGCCGCGTGATGCTCGATGCAGAACGCGCAGCGCGTGACCTGGGCGATCGCGACGGCCACCAGATGCTTGTCCTTCTCCGTCAGTTGCCCGGCCCGCCACACGGGCGCCGACATCGCGCGAAACGCCTTCGGGCCGGCGTGCTGCCGTTCGAGCGCGGCGAGAATCCGCGCCTCTTCGTCGTGCAAGCGTGAACCGCTCATGGTCGATGCATCCTGTTCGAAAAGGGGAATCAGCGCGAAGCCGCCAGCGTGGCCTCGGCGCGAACGGAGCGCGCGGCGCCGGCGGCATCGCGGCCGGACTCGCCATCCGCATCGCCATCCAAATCGCCATCCGACCCGCCGCCCGCCGCGCGCCGGGCCGGGTCCGCCGCGGCCAGCACCGCGATCAGGCTCAGCGCGCCCAATGCCGAAATATAGGCGCAAATCAGCCACGGCGCGCCGCCGCCCACCGCGAGCAGCGCCGCCGCCACGAACGGCGTCAGGCCGCCCGAGATCAGCGTGCCGATCTGATAGCCGAGCGAAATGCCGCTGTAGCGCACTTCCACCGGAAATTGCTCGGCGAACCACGCCGCGCCGGGCGCGTAGATCGCCGCGTCGAACACCGCCAGCTCGATCGCGAACACCAGCGGCAGATAGCGCAGGTCGCCGTGATCGAGGAACCAGAAGAACGGCCAGACCAGCAACGCGATGCCCACCACGGCCCAGATCGCGGGCCGGCGGCGGCCGATCCGGTCGGACAGCGCGGCCCACAGCGGCGTGGCGACGATCGCCACCGCCGAACCGACGATCACCGCGCCGAGCGCGTACGACGCGCCGTTGCGCTTCAGGTTCAGATAGCTGATCGCGTAGGTGGTGACGATCGCGTACATCGCGGGCTGCAGCAGCCGCAGGCCGATCGTGACCAGCAGCGCGCGGCGGTGATGGCGGAACACCTCGGCCACCGGCAGGCGCTTGAGCCGGCCTTCGGCCTGCGCGGCGAGAAACGGCTCCGGCTCGCGAATCCGCGTGCGCACGAAGATCCCCACCGCCACCAGCACCACGCTGAACAGGAACGGCAGGCGCCAGCCCCAGTCGGCGAACGCCTCGGGCGCGAGCCACGCGCGCACGCCAAGGAACGTGCCGGATGCGAGCAGCATGCCGGCGGCCGAGCCGACCTGCGTGAACGAGCCGAGCAGCCCGCGCGTGCGCGCGCCGGCATGTTCGACCGACAGCAGCGACGCGCCGCCCCACTCCGCGCCGGTGGCGATGCCCTGCAGCAGCCGCAGCGCGACCAGCAGCACGGTGGCGAGCAGGCCCGCCGTGGCGTAGGTCGGCAGCAGGCCGGTCAGCACCGTGGCCACGCCCATCAGCACCAGCGAGAACACCAGCACGCGCTTGCGGCCGATCCGGTCGCCGAAGTGGCCGGCGAACACCGCCCCGACCGGCCGCGCGAAGAACCCCACGCCATAGGCCGCGAACGCGCCGAGAATGCCCACCAGCGCGTTGGCGCTGGCCGGAAAGAACGCATGACTGAAGATCAGCGCCGATGCCGTGCTGTAGATATAGAAGTCGTACCACTCGATGGTGGTGCCGATGAACGCGGCAAAGCCGACGCGCGCGGCGCCCGCCTTGGGGCTGCGCGATGTTGCGAGGGGAGTCGACATGATTCGGCCGGACGCGGAGAGACGGAAAAGCCGGCCAGTAAAGCATCGAAACCTTCGTCAACCTAACGAGTTTTTCTGCTTTGCATTGCAGTTTCGCCGCGATAACGATATGCCGATCCGGCGATGTCGGCCGCGCGCCGCGCCGCCTAGAATCGCTGGTTTTCCAGCCAGCCACGGGCGCTTTCGCGATGCCACGTCAACTCCGCTTCAACGCCTTCATGATGAACTGCGTGGCGCATCTCGCGCCGGGGCAATGGACCGCCGAGGCCGACGCCTCGCTCGACTATCTCGACACCGCCTACTGGGTGGACATCGCCAAAACGCTCGAGGCGGGCCTGTTCGACGGGCTGTTCCTCGGCGACGTGATCGGCGTGTACGACGTGTTCGGCGACAGCCCGCAGGCCGCGCTGCGCTCGGCCGCCCAGGTGCCGATGAACGATCCGGCGGTGCTGATCCCGCTGCTCGCGCACGCCACCGAGCATCTCGGCTTCGGCCTGACGGTGTCGGTGGCCTACGAGACGCCATACCTGCTCGCGCGCCGCTTCACCACGCTCGATCACCTGAGCGGCGGGCGCGTGGCCTGGAACATCGTCACCTCGTATCTGCAAAGCGGCGCGCGCAGCCTCGGCCAGGACGCGCTGCGCGCGCACGACGCGCGCTACGAGCGGGCCGACGACTTCATGGCGGTGTGCTACCAGCTCTGGGAAGGCAGTTGGGAAGACGGCGCGGTGCGGCGCGACCGCGCGAACGGCGTGTATGCGGACCCGTCGCGCGTGCATGCGATCCGCCACGACGGCCCGCATTTCCGCAGCGAGGGCGTGTTCCAGTGCGAGCCGTCGCCGCAGCGCACGCCGCTGCTGTTCCAGGCCGGCGGCTCGGCGCGCGGCACGCGCTTCGCGGCCGAGCACGCCGAATGCATCTTTCTCGGCGCGCCCACCCGCAAGGGCCTGCAGGCCTCCGCGCGCGCCGCGCGGCAGGCGCTGGCCGACGCCGGGCGCGCGCCCGACAGCGCGAAATTGTTCGCGATGCTGACGGTCATCGTCGACGAGACGGCCGAACGCGCGCAAGCCCGCTACGCGGCGTACCGCGACCGCGCCGATCGCGACGGCGCGCTGGCGCTGCTGTCGGGCTGGACGGGCATCGACCTGTCGCGCTACCGCCCCGACGACACGCTCGCCTATGTCGATACCGACGCGGGCCAGTCGGCGCTGGCGTCGTTCAGCAAGCTCGATCCGGAAAAAGTGTGGACGGTGCGCGACGCGGTGGAGTTCGTGACGATCGGCGGGCGCGGCGCGGTGGTGGTGGGCGATGCGGCACAGGTGGCGGACGAATTGCAAGCGCTGGCCGAGGAGGCCGACATCGACGGCTTCAACCTGGCCTGGGTCGAGTCGCCGCGCACGTTCGAGGATGTGGTGCGCTGGCTCGTGCCGGAACTGCAGAAGCGCGGCGCGTACAAGACGCAGTACGAACCCGGCACGCTGCGGGAGAAACTGCTCGGCGGCCCGGCGCGGCTGAGCGCGCCGCACGTGGGCGCGCGCTACCGCGCGACGCGGTAGCGCGGCCCGCGACGCCTCACTCGGC
>NZ_JAAGPF010000255.1 GCF_017104645.1 Burkholderia sp. Ac-20379 | reverse complement strand
AGAGCGACACCAGCGCGTCCTGCATGACGAGCCCGGCGAACGCGCCGCGCACGGCGCGCCAATCCTTCTCGCGCCAGCCCAGCGCGGGCCGCCCGTCGATCTCGAAGCGCTCGGCGCCGACCTGCGCGCCCGCGCCGGCCAGCCCGATCAGGCTGCGCGCGGTCAGGCTCTTGCCCGAGCCCGATTCGCCCACCAGCGCGACGCATTCGCCAGCGCGGATCGTCAGATCCACGCCGCGCACGAGCGGCCCGGCGCCAGCCGCGTGCGCGAAGCCGATCGACAGGCCCCGCACGTCCACCAGCACGCGCCCGGCCTCGGGCCCGTTGCCTGACATGCCTGAAAAATTCGATCGCGCGTTCATCGCGTACGCCCTCCATGACGGCGCGACAGATCCTTGCCGATCACGGTGAACGCCATCACCGTCAGCGTGATCGCCGCGCCGGGGAACACGCTCGGCCACCACGCGACGCGCAGCACGTCGCGCCCTTCGGCCAGCATCACGCCCCATTCGGGCGTGGGCGGTTGCGGCCCGAGGCCGAGGAAACTGAGGCCGGACACGGCCAGGATCGCGCTGCCGATGTCGATGGTCGCAATCACGGGGATCGCGCTCAGCACGTTCGGCAGCAGATGCCGGACAAACACCCGCGTGCGCGAATAGCCGTAGGCCGGCGCGTGCGTGACGTAATCGGCGCGGCGCACGCCGAGCGTCTGCGCGCGCAGCACGCGGCCGAACTTCGGAATCCCGGCGATGCCGACCGCCACCGCGATATTGACGATCCCCTGCCCGGCGAACGACACCACGAACAGCGACAGCAGGATCGGCGGAAACGCGGACAGCACGTCGAACACGCGCGACGCGCCCTCGTCGAGCGCGCGCGGCCCGAGCCCGGCGGTCAGGCCCACCGCCAGCCCGATCAGCAGGCTCACGCCCATGCTGGCCAGGCCGATCACGAGCGAATAACGCGCGCCGTAGATCACGCGCGAAAGCACGTCGCGGCCGATCCGGTCGGTGCCGAACGCGTGTTCCGCGCCGGGCGGCTGCAACGCGTGCGCCACGTCGCTGACGAGCGGGTCGTAGCGCGTGAACGCATGCGGAAACGCCAGCGCCACCGCCAGCAGCGCGAGAAACGCGGCCGACAGCAGCACCGACAGCGGCCAGCGCCACGGCCGGCGGGCCGAACGCACGGCGGGGCCGACGGGGGCCGCGTCGGGCGCGGCCGGGGACAAGGCGGACAGATCGCTCATGACTTGCGCAGCCTCGGATCGATGAACAGATAGGCGACGTCGAGCAGCGTCGAGATCGCGACATGGACAAACGCGGCCAGCAGCACGACGGCCAGCACCACCGGCACGTCCTGCGAGGTGACCGCGTCGAGCGTGATGCTGCCGAGGCCAGGCCGGCCGAACATCTTCTCGGTGATCACCGCGCCGCCGAGCAGGCCGCCGATCAGCCAGCCGCCGAGCGTCACCACCGGCAGCAGCGCGTGCCGCAGCAGGTGCCGCGCGCGCAGCCCGAACGCCGACACGCCGCGCGCCCGGATGGTGATCACGAACGGCCGCTCGTACGCCGCATCGAGCGCCTCGCGCATGACCTGCGACAGCACCCCGGCCGTCGGCAACGCGAGCGTGATGGCGGGCAGCACCAGCGAGCGCCAGCCGCCGCCGCCCGACACCGGGAACCAGCGGAAATGGAACGAGAACGCGATCAGCAGCAGCATGCCGAGCCAGAACACCGGCATCGACGTGAAGCCCAGCTCGACGACCGACGCCGAGCGCCGCAGCCACTCGCCGCGCCGATCCTGCGCGCCGGCCGTCACGGTGGCCGCGACGAGCGCGAGCGCCAGCGCCAGCAGCCCGGCCGAGCCGGCCAGTTGCACGGTCGGCCACAGCTGGCTGACCAGCACCGCCGCCACCGGCTGCTGCATCACGAACGAGGTGCCGAGGTCGCCGTGCGCGAGCCGCAGCAGGAACTGCCCGTACTGGTATGGCAGGCTGTGGTTCAGCCCCCACTGCGCGGCGATCGCGTCGCGCAGGCCCGGATAGGTCAGGTCGCCGGCGAGGATGTCCTCGATGCGGCCCGGCAGCGCGTGAATCGTCACGAACGCGGCGCTGGCCGCCAGCCACAGCACCAGCAGCCCGGTGCCGAAGCGGGTTGCGATCTGGCGCAGCATGATCAGGATCCCTTGCGGTCGAGCCAGAGCTCGTAGGCGCTGTTCGGCCCGTCGAGTTCCGGCTCGAAGCCGACGCCGTGCACCGTCGATTTCGCCGCGATGTGATAGGCCGGCGCGAACAGCGGCACGATATAGCCCTGATCCACGGCGCGATGCTGGATGTCGGCCAGCAGCTTGCGACGCTCGTCGCCTACCGGCAGTTGCCGCGCGCGGTTGATCGCGCCGGTGATCACCGGGTCGGATTTCGGAATCGCGTTGTACAGGAAACCGTGATCGCCGAGCATGTCCCACAGCTCCATCGCCACGTCCGACGGGTTGTCGGTGTTCGGGTAGATGTACCAGACGCCGCTCGCCTTCTGGTTCGCGAAATCGCCGGCCGTGGTGATGTGCAGCTTCAGGTCGAAGCCGAGGTTCTGGCGCAGCGCCGACTGGATCGCGCGGATCAGCACGTCGCGGCTGTCGCGCACGTAGGGCTGCGGATAGCCGACCTCGATCGTCAGGCGCTTGCCGTCCTTGGTGCGGAAGCCTTCGGCGTCGCGCGCGGTCCAGCCCGCGGCGTCGAGCAGCGCGTTCGCGCCCTTCACGTCGTTGCCCCAGGTGCCCTTCAGCGCGGCGTTGGTGTCGGGGTTGTCGGGGCCGATGTTCGACCAGGCGCGGCGCACCGTGCCCAGATAGACGCTCTTCACGATCGCGTCGAGATCGAAGCCGTCGCGCAGCGCGCGGCGCACGCGCACGTCGTCGGCCGGCGCGATCGTGTAGTTGACGTTCAGCGTGAACGAGGTGGTGGCCGACGGCCCCGTGTAGTAGCCGAAGCCGTCCACGCCGTCGAACACCGGCGCATCGGTGGGCTGCACGCCCTCGATCATGTCGACCTGGCCGGAGCTGAGCGCGCCGGTGCGCACCGCCGCCTCGGGCAGGAAGCGGTACACCACGCGGTCGAGATAGGCCGGCCCTTGATGCTGCGCGCGCCCCGACGCCCATTGGTAATCGGGGTTGCGCGTGAAGGTGGCCGACTGGCCGCGCTGATACGCGCTGAACACGAACGGGCCGGTGCCCACCAGCGCGGGGCCGCCGCCGCACAGGTCGGCGGCCGATTCGAGCGCCTTCGGCGAGATGAAGCCGAGCTTCACGCTCGACAGCGATTCGAGCGTGGTGGAATCGGGCTGCTTCATGACGAGCTTGACCACGCTCGGCGACACCACTTCCGCATGATCGAAGTGCACCAGCAGCGACGACGAGGCCGAGGTGGTGGCCACGTTGGCGAGGATGTAGTCGAAGTTGGCCTTCACCGCGTTCGCGTCGAACGGCGTGCCGTCGGTGAAGTGCACGTCGTCGCGCAGGTTGAACGTGTAGACCTTGCCGTCGTCCGACACGCTCCACGATTTCGCGAGCCACGGCGCGTAGCTGCCGTCGGCGCGCTTGTCGATCAGCGAATCGATGACGTTGCGGATCACCCAGAACGCGTTCTGTTGCGACGAACGGTGCGGGTCGAAGCAGGCCGGCTCGGTGGTCACGCCCCAGGTCAGCGTGCCGCCCGATTGCGGCTTGAGCGCCGCTTTCGAAGCTGCGGCGTCGGCGGAGGCCGCGCCCCCGCCGGCCGGCTCCGATTTGCCGCAGCCGGCCAGCGAGAACGCGGCCGATGCAGCCAGAGCGGTAAGGAAAACGGCCCGCGACGCATGCGCGGGCCGTCCGGTCGATCGTGATGTGAAGCGATTCATGCAGCGTTATCCCCGAATAGAACGAGACAGCCTAATTTCGACTGCCTGCGCGGGACAACGAAGCATTGCTGCTAACGATATAGGGGGCGCCGCTTCGAACCATCGCAGCGATGGCGCGAAGCGGCGCGAGCCGATCAGTCTTCCACGTCGGCCAGGCTGAAGATGCCGGTCTGGTCGTTGTACGAGAACACCTCGCCGTAGCGGCCCCAGGCGATCACCGCGTCGAGCGTTTCCTCGGCGGTTTCGTCGGGCAGGAAATCGCCCAGCTCCTGTTCGAAGCGCACGCGCGGCGCGCGATGGCCGGGGCGCTCGTTGAGCACCGTGCGAATGCGCGCGGCCAGCGGCACGTGGCGCAGCAGGTGCTCGGCGAACAGCGTCTTGCGCTCCTGCGTGCCGTAATCGGCGAAGATGCGGCCGGCCTGCGTCAGTTGCACGTCGCCGTCGCGCACGTCGGCGAACGCCAGGTGCTGCAGCACCTCGGCGATCGGGAACAGATCGTCGATATGCAGGTGCAGCGAACGCGCGATTTCCGGCATGTCGGCGCGGCCGTTGTACGGCGCGGCGGCCACCGTCTCGATCAGCCCGGCCATCAGGTTGGTCGACACGTGCGGCAGCCAGCTGCCCAGTTGCCATTCGTCGCGCGCGGTTTCGCCCAGGTTGCGGGTGGTCATCTTCGCGTAGATGTCGTCCACCAGCTTGCGGAACGCCGGATCGAGCCGGTTGCGCGGGTGCTTGAACGGCACCTGGATTTCGGCCACCACGCGGCCCGGGTTCGACGACAGCACCAGGATGCGGTCGCACATGAACACCGCTTCCTCGATGTTGTGCGTGACGATCAGCACCGATTTGATCGGCATGCGGCCCTGCGTCCACAGGTCGAGCAAGTCGGTGCGCAGCGTTTCGGCGGTCAGCACGTCGAGCGCCGAGAACGGCTCGTCCATCAGCAGCAGCGTCGGGTCCACCACCAGCGCGCGGGCGAAGCCCACGCGCTGACGCATGCCGCCCGACAGCTCGCGCGGGTAGGCGTTCTCGAAGCCGTCCAGGCCGATCAGATCGATCGCCGCGAGCGAACGGCGGCGGCGTTCGTCGGCATCCACGCCGAGCGCTTCCAGGCCGGCTTCCACGTTCTGCAGCACGGTCAGCCAGGGGAACAGCGCGAAGGTCTGGAACACCATCGCGCAGCCCTGCGCCGGGCCGCGCAGCGGCTTGCCCATGTAGTTGACGTCGCCGCTGCTCGGCTCGATCAGGCCGGCGATGATGCGCAGCAGCGTGGATTTGCCGGAGCCCGAGCGGCCCAGCAGGCCGACGATCTCGCCCTCGCGCAGCGACAGGTTCACGCCGTCGAGCACGAGCTGCTCGCCCTGCGACTTGTCGAAGCCGCGGCGCACGTTGTCGATGCGCAGCACCTCGGCGCCGTGCGCCGGCGCGGTGTTCGTGGCGTTGGCCGCTGCCGTGCGGTCGGTGGTCAGGATGTCCGTATTCATGATGAGGTCTCCTTGTTAGTCGAGGCGGAGTTTGGACTCGGCATACGCATACAGCGGGCGCCAGAGGATGCGGTTGAACAGCGTCACGAACAGCGACATCACGACGATGCCCAGGATGATCTTCGGGAAATCGCCGGCCGCCGTGGTTTGCGCGATATACGCGCCGAGGCCGTGCGCGGCGAGCTTGGTGTCGCCCCACTGCACGTATTCGGACACGATGCTGGCGTTCCACGCGCCGCCCGAGGCCGTGATCGCGCCCGTGATGTAGTACGGGAAGATGCCGGGCAGCATCGCGCCGCGCCACCATTGCCAGCCGCGAATCCGGAAGTTCTTCGCCACTTCCTTGTAGTCGTTCGGATAGGCGGTGGTGCCCGCGATCACGTTGAACAGGATGTACCACTGCGTGCCGAGCACGATCAGCGGCGACAGCCAGACATCGACGTTCAGATGAAAGCGCACGATGAAGATCACGAAGATCGGGAACAGCAGGTTGGCCGGGAACGCGGCCAGGAACTGCGCGAGCGGCTGGATCTTCTCGGCCAGCGCCGGGCGCAGGCCGATCAGCACGCCGAGCGGCACCCAGATCACCGACGAGATCGCGATCAGCAGCACCACGCGCAGCAGCGTGATCAGCCCGAGCCCGAACACGTGGCCGACCTCGTCGAGCGTGACGCCGGTGCGCATGTAGGCCACCACACGCACCACCGCGTACAGCGCCAGCGCGCCCATCACCGTGGCGAACACGATGTCGCCGGCCAGCGTGGCCTTGCGCGTGGCGGACGGCGCGGCGGCCTGGCGGCGCGGCAGCAGTTGCAGACGCATGCGGGCGGTGGCGGCCAGCATCGAGCCGGCCGGCGCGAGCATCTGATGGATCAGCCGCGTGCGGCGCACCATGTCGAGCAGCCAGGATTGCGGCGCGTCGCCCGAGGCGGTGTTCTCCATGCGGAACTTGTCGGCCCAGGCCACCAGCGGACGGAACAGCAACTGGTCGTAGGCGAGGATCACCACCGTCATGGTCAGGATCACCCAGCCCACCGCGCCGAGGCTCTTGGCCGCGATCGCCTGCGAGAGGTACGCACCGATGCCCGGCAGCGTGATGGTGCTGTCGCCCACCGTGATCGCTTCCGAGGCGACCACGAAGAACCAGCCGCCCGACATCGACATCATCATGTTCCAGATCAGGCCCGGCACCGCGAACGGCACTTCGAGCTTCCAGAAGCGCTGCCAGCCGGTGAGCTGGAAGCTGCGCGACACTTCCGACAGATCGCGCGGCACCGAGCGCATCGACTGATAGAAGCTGAACGTCATGTTCCAGGCCTGGCTCGTGAAGATCGCGAAGATCGCCGCGAGCTCCGCCCCGATCACGCGCCCCGGGAACAGCGCCAGGAAGAACGTGACCGTAAACGAGATGTAGCCGAGCACGGGCACCGATTGCAGGATGTCGAGGATCGGCACCAGCACCTTCTCGGCGCGCCGGCTTTTCGCGGCCAGCGTGCCGTAGGTCAGCGTGAACACGAGCGAGGCGAACATCGCCGCGAGCATGCGCAGCGTGGTGCGCATCGCGTATTCGGGCAGATGCGAGGGATCGAGCGAGATGGCTTCGGTTTTCAGCGTCGAGATCGGCGCAAGCGTCTGATGAAAGCCGATCGCGGCCATCGCCAGCATGCCGATGATGAGCGGGAAAGCGAGCAGGTCCCAGCGGTTGGGCAGCACGCGGGACACGGACGGGTTGGCCGTCAGGTTGATGCCGAGTTTCAGATTCATCGATATGACCTCATCGAAGTCGATGCGGATGCGCAGCAAGTAAGGAAAACGAAACAAAAGCGCAGGGCTCTCGCCAGCCGGGCGTGCCGAGGCACGGGCGTGGAGACGGCGCGCATCGTACGGCTGCCGAATGACAGCCATGCGATCAGCGAACCGGTCGGACCGGGGCGCACGAAGGCCACGCCGCATGCGGATCGGCGCTGACGCGCGAACGCATGACGACACGGCGCCTCATGGCGCGGGAACAGGATGCACGGGGAGGTAAAGCGACGCGCACCGTCTGCCTGTTGGCAGGACGGCGGCTAGGATGGGAAGCGCGGACGTCCTGCCGTTCAGGCAGCGAATCTGATCGAGGTTCGACTACTACACGAGTCCAAGGCTTTTGCCCCAAATTTGAAGACCTGCGGATTCTAGGCGGCCTGCAAAACATAAGTCAACATCATTTTCGACAAAGTCTCGAATGCCGTGGAATCGGCCTGTGGCGTGCCTTTCGAGGCTTACGGAAAACGGTGCGCGAATCGTCACGAATCGTCACGTTCAACCGAACGAGCCGCGCCCGGGGCGGTGAGAAACCGGCCCGGGCGCGGGTGGCGAGCAGCGGATTCGGCGCCGGGGCGCCGCGTGCCTCAATGCTCGTGATGCTCGCCGCCGCCGTGCGGCTGCTCGTGAGCTTGCGGGTGCGGCTGCTCATGCTGCTGAGGCTGCGGCCGCGGTTGCTCGTGCTGCTGTTGAGGCTGCGGACGCTGTTGCTCGCGTTGCTGCATTTGCTGTTCGTGCTGCTGTGCTTGCTGTTGCTCGCGTTGCTGTGCTTGCTGCTCGCGCTGATGCGCTTGCTGTTGCTCGCGTTGCTGCATCTGCTGCTCGCGCTGCTGCGCTTGCTGTTGCTCGTGTTGCTGTGCCTGCTGTTCGCGCTGTTGCGCTTGCTGTTGCTCGTGTTGCTGTACCTGCTGTTCGCGCTGTTGCTGCTGCTCCGTGCGCGGCGCCTCGCCGGCCGGACGCGCGTGCTCCTGCGGCTGGCCATGCTGCATCTGCCCCATCTGCCCTCCGAAGTTCGGCTGCGGCCCATGCGGCTGGCCTTGCCCCGGATGCCCCGGCTCGCCGTTGCCGTGCTGCTGCGTCTCGAAGCCCGGCCGGCCTTCCGCGTGCGGATTGCCGCCTTGCTGCGGCGCCGGACGCGCACCCTCGCGCGTATCGCCCTGCGTGAAATGCGGCATCGTCATCGCGCCCGGGTTCGCGGGCGGCGGGCCCGGCGGCCGGTGCGCGTTGCCCGGCGCCTGGCCCGGCAGTTGCCCCGGATTCGGGCGGCCTTCGTTGTGGTTGTCGATGCGCGTGGTGTTGTTCACCACGTTGTTGTTCACGACGTTGCGCGTCGTGTCGTAGTGGTTGTTGATCGTCGTGTTGTTGATGCGGTTGATGACCGTGGTCGACCGCGACACGTACGTGTTGTTGTTGTAGACCACCGCCGGACGATGCCAGCCGCCGCCGTTGCCGTTGCCGCCACTACCGCCATTGCCCGGGCCGTCGCCGCGATAGCCGCCGCCGGGCCCGCGATCGCCGCCCCAGTTCATGCCCCAGGCGTGCCAGCCCCAGTCGTGGTGATGGCTGATCGCATCGCCCACCAGGATACCCACGCCGAAGGTCAGCACGCCGGCCGTCACCACCTCGCCCGTCGAATACTCGGGGCGGTGATAGACGTAGCCCGGATAGACCGGCACCGGCTGCCCGTACACCACGTTCGGATCGTAGGTCGGCACGTACACCACGTCCGGCTGCGCCGGCGCGATCACGATGGTTTGCGGCGGCGGCGGAATCACGGCCGGGCCGGCGTACACCGGCGGCTCGCCGGCCTCGCCCTGATAATCGGGCGGCGGCGCCTGACGCGCCGTGCTCGACACGGCCAGTTGCTTCGACGATTTCAGGTTGCCCGACTGCTGCGCGCGCTGACGCATCACCTGGATCGCGTTCATCACGTCGGTCGGATCGTTGACGTAGGCCTCGCCGAGCGCCGTGGTCCACTGGATGTTGCCGGCCATCTGATTCAGCACGGCCGGGAACGCGGTGAGCGACTTGACGCTGACGTCCCACGGCTGCTGGTTCGCCGCGTTCTGCAGCGCCGCGCCCTTCAGCGACGGGTTCTGCGCGAGCCACTGGTTGGCCGCGGTGATCTGGTCGGGATAGGTTGCGCCCGCAAGCACCTGGGCCACCAGCTTGTCGGGGAACAGCGCGATCGGCGCGACCATCTGTTCGAGCTGCGCGGCGGTGGGCGGCGTGTACGTGCTGGCGGCCGAGGCCGGTTGCGCGGCGGACGCCGCCGACGCGTCGGACGCGGCCTGCGTGGTGTCGGTGGAGTTGCCCTTGTTGCACCCGGCCAGCGCCATCAGGCTGACGATCAGCGTCGACGCCACGACGGTGCCGAGAATGTTCGATGTTGCTTTCATATCCCCTTCTTGTTGTCTGGTGGCACACACCCAGATTAACGGACGAGGAGACGCTTCGGCCTACCGACAATCTGTTACTTGTATGACGTTGTGTAGTTGAAAGGCGGGAACGAACGTCGCGCATGGCATGCGAACATTTTGTCGCACTGCATCATGTCGCTATATCTCCTAGAATACGCCGCTTTCCTTGGTTTCCTTGACGCTGCCGCCGTGTCGTCCGCCTCGACACGCCACGCCGCGCCCCGATGCAATCGATGTCTTCCCCGCCCCTCCCCCGCGTGCGCCGTGCCGGCCAGCCGTGTGCCGTGCTCGGCCTGTGCGCCGCGAGCCTCGCGGCAGCCGCGCTGCTCGCGCTCTGCGCCGGCCGCTTTCCACTCACGCCGTTGCAGGTTGCGCAGGCGCTGCATGTTGCAGCGCACCCGGCGATTTCCGCCGCGACGCTCGCGCAATGGCAGGCGATCGTCGTCGACGAGCGGCTGCCGCGCCTGCTTGCCGCCGCGCTGGCCGGCGCCGCGCTCGCCACCAGCGGCGCGAGCTATCAGGCCGTGTTCCGCAACGCGCTGGTGTCGCCGGGCTGGCTCGGCGTGCTGAGCGGCGCCGCGTTCGGGGCAGCGCTCGGCATCGTGACGAGCGGCGCCGTGCCGAACGTCTGGTGGATCGAGGCCTGCGCGTTCGGGGCCGGCTGCGCCGCGATGCTGCTCGGCGTGGCGGTGGCCTGGCTGCTCGGCGGCGGCGGCACGCTGGCGCTGCTGCTCGGCGGGCTGGTCAGCAACGCGCTGTTCTCGGCGCTGCTGGCAATGGTCAAGTACGTGGCCGATCCGCTCGATCAACTGCCCGCGATCGTCTACTGGCTGCTCGGCAGCCTGGCCCAGGTCGGCTGGCCCGATCTCGGCCGCCTCGGGCCACCACTCGCCGCCGGCGTGCTGCTGCTGTGCGCGGCCGCGCCGCTGCTCGACGCGCTCTCGCAAAGCGACGACGAAGCGCTGAGCCTCGGCGTGCCGGTGCACCGGATCCGGCTCGCGGTGATCGGCGTGGCCACGCTCTCGGCGGCGCTGACCGTCTCGCTCGGCGGCATGATCGGCTGGGTCGGGCTGCTGGTGCCGCATCTGGCGCGCGCCGTGGCCGGCGCCTCGAACCGCGCCGTGGTGCCGGCCTGCGCGCTGCTCGGCGCGACCGTGCTGGTGGTGGCCGATACGCTCGCGCGCAGCCTCGTGGCCTCCGAAATCCCGCTCGGCGTGATCACCGAAATCGCGGGCGCGCTCGCGTTCGGCTTCGTGCTGGTGCGCCAACGCGGCAGGTTGCTGCGATGAGCGCGCCCACCGCACTGCCCCGGCACGCCGCCACGCTCGCCTGCGAAGGCCTGGGCTTCCGGCGCGGCGCGGCGACCGTGCTCGACGGCGTCGATCTGCATCTGCGCGGCGGCGAGCTGGTCGCGCTGCTCGGTGTGAACGGCGCGGGCAAGAGCACGCTGCTGCGCCTGCTGTTCGGCGCGGCGCGCCCGGC
>NZ_JAAGPF010000254.1 GCF_017104645.1 Burkholderia sp. Ac-20379 | reverse complement strand
AGGGAGGTGGGAAGGGAAGACGAAGCCGGCGGGGCGGAAGTTGGAGGGGGGGGAGGGGCGGGCCGGTAAGGCGACGCCCGGCCGGGCCGGGGCCGGGGGGCGTGGCGCCGGGGGCAGCGACGATCGCGCCGGCCGGCGGCGCGGCGCTGGACGTTGCGGATGCCGGCGCCGGCGCGGAAGCCGCCGCCACCGCCGAGGCGTGCTGCGCCGGGCAGCGCAGCGAATCGATGATCTCGGGCTCCTTCGCGCGGCACGCCTCGACGTCGCTGACGATGCCGTCGGCCACCCCGTCGAGCGCGTCGCACACCTGCAGCGTGCGTTCGTACACGCGCCCCAGCAGCCGCGGCGGCACGAAGCCGCCCGGCGTGCGGTATTCGGCGCGGCCGAGCGCGACGCCCATCAGGCGCACGCCCGTGAAGTTCAGCGCGGGCGCGTTGGCGATCACGCCGTCGTAGTCGGCGGGGTAGCGCTGGATCACCGTGTACGCCTCGCGTCCGCCGGTGGAGCCGCCCGCGAAGTACATCTTGTCGGGCGAGCGGCCGTAACCGCGCACGATCAGCGCGAGCGCCACGTCGTGCACCTTCTTCAGGTGCGCGTAGCCGAAGTTGGTGACGGCCTCGTCGAGCAGGCCGAACGTGCCTTCGCCGGGGTTGCCGATGTGGCCGGAATCGTCGCCGAAGGTGGCGTAGCCCTGCGCGAGCGGTGCGACGTCGGGCGAGAACGGCGTGGGGCCGGTGCCGGTCACCACCACGCCGTTGTAGCCGCCGCCGCCGAATTGCAGCGCGCGGCGGTTCCAGCGCTCGGGCAGGTTCAGTTCGAAGCGGATGTCGGGCGTGCCGGCCGTCTGAGCGCGGATCACGCCGGTCAGGCGGCAGTAGGCGCCGTCCTGGTTGCCGATCGCCGTCGCACCGATCGTGGCGGCGGTCTGCACGACCGCGCCTTCGGTCGGCAGACCGATCGCGGCGGCGGGGATCTGCACGCCGGCGAGGTCGAGACAGTGGCGGGGTTCGGAAGCCTGGCGCTGCGCGGCCGCGAAGGGGCTGACGGCGAGCGTCGCGGCGGCGAGGGCGAATCCGATGACGATCCGATGAGCGAGGCGCCGGCGCGCCGGTTGCTGGTTCATTGCCGCGGACACGGTGGGTGAGGGGGCGGGAGGCGTCAATATGACATAGATCGGGGCCAGATTCGACCGTCCGAAGCCGATCCTGTGGCGCGGCCGCATCGCCCGCCGGCGGCGCCTAGCGCTTTTGCCCGCGCGGCTCCAGCAGGCCGCTGGCCACTTCGACGATCTGCTGCATGGCGCGCTGCAGGTGCTCGCGCAACAGCACGGCGCCGCGCCGCGCGTCGCGCGCGCGGCTCAGCTCGATCATCTCGAGGTGCTCGCTGCGCGTGTTCTCGCGGATCGGCACGTTGACCACCTGAAACCGGAAGTAGCGCTCGTTCAGATCGTTGAGCCGGCGCAGCGTGTCGATGGCCAGATCGAGCCCGGACGGCGCGTACAGCGTTTCGTGGAAGCGCCAGTTGAGCTGCCCCCAGGTGGTTTCGGTCGCGCTGTCCATCTCGTCGACGATCGCGGCCGCGGCGGCGTAGGTGGTTTCGTCGGAATGCGCCATCGCGCGGGAGAAGATCCACGGCTCGAGCCGGATGCGGATCTCGAACGTCTCGCGTACCTCGTCGGCGGAGATTCCGCACACGTACGCGCCCTTGTGCGGAAAGATCGTCACGAAGCCCTCGCCCTGCAGCCGCGTGATCGCCTCGCGTACCGGCACACGGCTGATGCCGAGTTCCTCGGCCAGCGCCTCCTGGCGCAGCGGGTCGCCCGGCGCGAGTTCGCCGCGCAGGATCTTGCCGCGAATGATTTCCACCGCCTGCTCGACGATGGTGGTGCGAACCAGCTTGCCGGAGGCGGCGGGGGGCGTGGCGGCGCCACGGCGATCGGAAAGGTCTTGCATGCGGGTGAGGGCCTGAAATTCAGACGAAATCATGCCATAGCGCCTGGCGCTTGACAGTAAAAATCGACTACAGCATATTGGATACAATAGTCAGTGTTCGATATCCGAGGCGATCGGCGTCCGGGCGGGCGCTGTCAGTCAGCGAGGAATCCGGTCATGCGTTGGAACAGGACATTCACGGTGGTCAACTGTCACGCCGAGGGCGAGGTGGGCAACGTCGTCACGGGCGGCGTGTTCGACGTGCCGGGCGCCACCATGTTCGAGAAGATGATGTATCTGGAGGAGCACCGCGACGACATCCGCCGCATCGCGCTGTTCGAGCCGCGCGGCTCGGCCAACCAGAGCGTGAACATCATCCTGCCGGCCACCGACCCGCGCGCCCAGATGGGCTACGTGATCGCCGAGTCGACCGAATACCCGGCGATGTCCGGCTCGAACACCATGTGCGTGGTCACGGTGCTGCTCGAAACCGGCATCCTGCCGATGGTCGAGCCGGTCACGGAGCTGGTGCTCGAAGCGCCGGCCGGCCTGATCTCGGTGCGCTGCGAGTGCTCGGGCGGCAAGGTCACCCGGGTCGAGTTCACCAACCAGCCGGCGTTCGCCAACCATCTGGATGCGGCGATCGAGGTGCCGGGCGTGGGCACGCTGAAGGTGGACGTGGGCTACGGCGGCATGACCTACGTGATCGTCGACGCGCAGGCGCTCGGCTTCGGCGTGACGCCCGACGAGGCGCGCGAACTGTGCGAGCTGGGCCAGATCATCAAGGCCTCGGCGGCCGAGCAGCTGCCGTCGCCGCATCCGCTCAATCCGCTGATCAAGGGCATCACGCAGACCGAGTTCGTCATGCCGCTGCGCCGCGAGAACGGCGTGCTGACCTCGCGCAACACGGTGATCGTGTCGCCGGGCCGCTGCGACCGCTCGCCGTGCGGCACCGGCACCTCGGCGCGGCTCGCGGTGATGCACGCGAAAGGGCAGATCGCCGTGGGCGAGACGTTCGTGCACGAGTCGATCATCGGCTCGCGCTTCGAGAGCCGCGTGGCATCCACCACGATGCTCGGCGACGTGCCGGCCGTCGTGCCGGTGGTGTCGGGGCAGGCCTGGATCAGCGCGATCTCGCAGGTCGGCGTGGATCCCACCGACCGTTTCCAGACCGGCTTCACGCTGTCGGACACCTGGCTGGAGGCGGTGGACGACAAGCTGATCAAGTCCCGCAAGTAGGAACCCGCTCCACAGGCGGCGCCGTGCGCGCCGCTGCCCAGGCAATTTGATCAGGAATACGAATATACGGCGCGGGATCCGCGCCCGCAGTGCCGGCTTTCCCCGACAACCCGATGGCATTCACCCGCAGGACAGGACATGAACACACTTACCCGCTTGGTCGCAGCATGTGGTCTTTTCGCGGTATCCGTGGCGGCGCTGGCCGACACCACCGTGACGCTCGGTCTGTCCGGCCCGCTGACCGGCGCGCAGGCCGGCAGCGGCAAGGATAACGAGAACGGCGCGAAGCTCGCGATCGCCGATCTGAACGCGAAGGGGCTGACGGTCGGCGGCCAGAAGGTGCATCTCGCGCTCGATTCGGAAGACGACCAGGGCGATCCGAAGGTCGGCGTGCAGATCGCGCAGAAGCTGGCCGACAGCCACGCGCTCGCGATCCTCGGGCCGAACAATTCGGGCGTGGCGATTCCGGCGGCGCGCATCTATCAGTCGGCCGGCGTGGCGATCCTGCCGGTGGCGTCGAACCCGGCGCTGACCGCGCAGGGCTACAACACGGTGTTCCGGATCGGCGCGAGCGACGCGCAGCTCGGCAGCTCGATGGCCGATTTCGCGCAGGACAAGCTGAAGGCGAGGAAGGTCGCCGTGATCGACGATCGCACCGCCTACGGGCAGGGCATTGCGCAGGAGTTCATCGGCGAGGCGAAGCGGATCGGCCTGACGGTCGTGGCGCGCGACTACACGAACTCGAACGCCGTCGATTTCCGCGCGATCCTGACCAAGCTCAAGGAGCAGGCGCCCGACGCGATCTTCTACGGCGGCTACGCGGCGCAGGCTGGCCCGATGCTCAAGCAGATGCGCTCGGCCGCGGTGTCGTCGAAGCTGCTCGGCGGCGACGGCATCTGCTCGGCGGAGCTGGCGCAACTGGCCGGCGACATGTCCGCGAACGCGTTCTGCGCGCAGGGCGGCTCGTCGATCGAGAAGACGCCGGCCGGCCGCGCGTTCGTCGAACGCTACAAGGCCAGCTATCACACCGAGATGCTGGTGTACGCGTCGAATTTCTACGACGGCGTGATGATGATCGCGAAGGCGATGGAGGCCACCGGCACCACCACCGATCGCGAGAAGATCCGCGCGTATCTGGCCGGGATCAGCTACGACGGCATCGCCGGACATTACGCATTCGACGCGAACGGCAACCTGAAGGGCGCGCCCACCACCGTCTACACGTTCCGCAACAACCAGCTCACGCCGTATTGACGACAGCGCCGCCCGCTCGCGCCGTCACGCAATCGTCATGAAACCGTCCCGCTTCTTGACGATTTCTTGAGGCCCGCAAAAATAGAATGCGACCGCGAAAACAAATCATTCTTGATAACGGCGGGCGAGATGGCGGCAGGAGCGGCGGAAATCGGGCGGGGCGCGCAACGGCAACGCGTCGGATGGCACGGCAAAGGCATGTCGGGCCGTCTGCTGGTGGCGGTGTCGTGTTCCGCCGGCTGCATGACGGCGCATGCGCAGAGCAGCGTCACGCTGTTCGGCGTGGTGACGTCGGGCGTGTCGTACACGAGCAATGCCGGCGGTCGCGCGCTCGTGCGCGAAACGAGCGGCGATCTGCAGGGCAGCCATTGGGGCTTCGTCGGCAGCGAGCCGTTGAGCGAATCGACGCGCGCGATCTTCCGGCTCGTCAACGGCTTCAACACCAGCACCGGCGCGGCCACGCAGAACAATCGCCTGTTCGGCTATGAATCGTGGGTGGGCCTGGCGGATCGCCGCTTGGGCACGCTCACGGTGGGCCGCCAATACGATTCGGTGGTCGATTTCCTCGCGCCGATCCACAAGCCGGCCATCGACAACCTGGCCGCGCACGTGTTCGACAACGACAACCTGAACCACGGCTTTCGCGTCAACAACGCCGTGAAGTACAGCTACGGCTCGGTCGACACCTGGAAGATCAGCGCGCTGTACGGCTTCTCGAACGCGGCCGGCGCGGCGGCCAACGATCGCGTGGCCAGCGTCGGCGCGTCCTGGAACCTCGGCAGCGTGCGCGTGGCGGCGGCGTGGCTGCGGCTCGACACCGACGCCGGCCCGGCCAACGCCGACGGCGCGGTCACGCTGGGCGACCGCACGTTCGTGGCGCAGCGGCAAAGCATCTACGGCGCTGGCGCGCGCTGGCGCGCCGGTCACACCACCGTCGGCGCGCTCTGGACGCATTCGCAGTTCGACCACCTGCAGACCATCAACGGCATCGGCTCGCTCGGCATCGCCACCGGCAACGCGAACGCGCACTTCGACAACGTCGAAGTGAACGCGCAGTACCGCTTCACGGCGGCGCTGAGCACCACGCTCGCGCTGACCTACACCACGGCGCAGATCGCCAGCCGCGCGCAGACCCACCGGCCCAACTGGTTCGAGCCGTCGCTGCTGGTCGACTACAACCTGTCGAAGCTGACCGACGTCTATGCCGTCGTGCTGTATCAGCATGCGCACGACGGCGGTTCGGGGCTCGCGGCGGACATCAACCGCCAGCCGCTCGCCTCGGGCAACACCCAGACGGTGATCGCGGCCGGCGTGCGCGAGCGCTTCTAGGTCAGGCCGCCGGCGCGTGGCGCGCATAGACGAGCGACGCCGCGGCCAGATCCTCGAGCGCCGTGCCCACCGCCTTGAACACGGTGCGCTCGTCGGCGTTCGCGCGCCCGCGCGCCTGCCCGCGGCACAGCGTTTCGAGCGTCGGCCATTGCTCGGGATGCCCGATCACCTGGCGTTCGAGCGGCCCGAGCAGGTCGCCCGATTTCTGGAATGCCTCGCGCGTGTCGACGAACACGCTGGCCTGCGCGAAGCAGGCGTCGTCGGCTTCGCGCATGGCCGGCGTGAAGCTGCCGATCAGGTCCAGATGCGAGCCCGGCGCGAGCCACGCGCCTTGCACCACCGGCTCGGTGGCGAGCGTGGCGCAGGTCACCACGTCCGCGCGCGCGACGCTGGCCGGCAGGTCGTCCACCGCGCGCGCCGCGAAACCGAGCGCGTTCAGGTGCGCGACGAGCCGCGCCGAAGCGGCCGGCGCCGCGTCCCACACGTCCACGTCGCGAATCGGCAGCACGGCGCGATACGCTTCCGGCACCAGGCTGCCGACGCGGCCCGCGCCGAGCAGCGTCATGCGCGTGGCGTCGGGCCGCGCCAGATAGCTGGCCGCCAGCGCCGAGGCCGCGGCGGTGCGACGCGAGGTGATCTCGTTGCCGTCGAGCTGCGCGAGCGGCGCGCCGGTGCGGCCGTCGTACAGCACGTAGGTCGAATGCAGGCCCGGCAGGCCGAGCGCGGCATTGCCCGGAAACACGTTGACCGTCTTGATGCCGAGATAGCCGCCGTCCTGCCAGGCGGGCATGATCAGCACGGTGCCGCCGCCGCCCTCGGCGGCGATCGGGTGGTTGTGGCGCAACGGCACGTGACAGCCGGCCACGAACATCGCGCGCAGCGCGTCGATCAGGTCGGGGAAGGGCAGCGCGTCGCGCGTGGCGGTCGAATCGAGAATTTTCATGGTTCGGGAACGGGTTGGATGTCAGGGCATGACGGGCGGGTGGTACGCGAGCGTCGGCGCGAGCGCCCACAACATGAACACCACCAGCGGCACGTGCACGATCAACTGCGTGAAGGTGAAACCGACCACGTCCTTGGCGCGCAGGCCGAGCACGCCGAGCAGCGGCAGCATCCAGAACGGGTTGATCAGGTTCGGCAGCGCCTCGGCCGCGTTGTAGACGGTGACGGACCAGCCGAGGTGCACCTGCAGCGCCTTGGCCGCCTCGATCACGTAGGGCGCCTCGATGATCCACTTGCCGCCGCCCGACGGCACGAAGAAGCCGAGCACCGCCGAGTACACGCTCATCACGGCCGGAAACGACGCCTGCGACGAGATCGCCACGAAGAAGTGCGCGAGATGTTCCGACAGCGGCGGCCCGCCGGGCGCGGCGGCCTTGGTCAGCATGAATGCGATGCCGCCGTACAGCGGAAACTGGATCAGCACGCCGGCCGTGGACGGCACCGATTTCGCCACCGCGTTCAGGAAGCGGCGCGGCCGCCAGTTCAGCAGCATGCCGAGCAGGATGAACACGAAGTTGTAGGTGTTCAGGTTCGAGATCGCGAGCAGCGGGTTCCTGGTGGTGAATTCGTGGCCGATCCAGACGAGGCCGAGCAGCACGATCAGGATCGTCACGAGCGGGCTGTATTCGAGCCATTCGCCGGGGCGCACCGGCTTTTCCAGGTGCGTATCGATGTCGTCGAGCGGCACGCCGAGATCCTGCGCCGTGCGCGCGCGCTCGCCGACCGGCGCGGACAGGCCCGCGATCAGCAGCGACACGAGCGTCAGCGCGGCCACCATCAGCATCGATTGCGGCAGGAAGATCGTGTCGGAGAACGGAATCACGCCGGTGATCGCGAGCAGCGCTTTCGGCAGGCTGTTGGGGTTCGCCTGCAACTGCGCGGCGGCCGAGCTGAGGCCGAGCGCCCAGGTCGCGCCCATGCCGAGATACGCCGCCGCGCCGGCCGCGCGGTAATCCATGCGCAGGCCGGTGCGGCGCGCCAGCGCACGGGCCAGCAGGCCGCTGAACACGAGGCTGATCGCCCAGTTGAACAGCGACGTGCCGATGCTGACGAACGCCACGAACATCACCGCGCCGCGCGCCGTGCGCGGCAGTTGCGCGAGCCGCGCGATCGCCTTCGAGGCGGGCGGAGACACCGCCACCACGTAGCCCGAGATCGCCACGATCGCCATCTGCATCGTGAACGGGATCAGGCTCCAGAAGCCGTCGCCGAACGCGATGCCCACGCGCTGCGCCGGCGCGCCGATCGCGAGCGCCCCCAGCGCGACGACGATCACGGCGATCGCCGCGAAGATGTAGGCGTCCGGAAACCAGCGTTCGGCCCAGCGCGTGACGCGCGCGGCCATGCGTTCCAGCGTGTTGCCGCGGGCCGCGGCGGCCTCGGGCGGTGTGGCGCGTGCGAGCTTGTCCATCGTGAATTCCCCCTTGCGTTCGATTGGTGTGTGTCGTTGCGGTGAAGCGGCGGTGAAGCGGTTGCGGGTCGACAGGCCGGTGCGGGGCGTCATGCCTCCAGCACCAGATCCGACAGCGGGATCGCCTGGCAGGCGAAGCACATGTCGGGTTCGTCGGGCGCGTGGCCCGACAGGTGATCGGTCGCGCCTTGCGCCACGCGCACCGCGCAGCTTTCGCACTGGCCCACGCGGCAGCCGCTCGGCAGCGCCACGCCGAGGCCTTCGGCGAACGCCAGCAGGCTGCCGTGCGCGGGCGTCCAGCGCGCCGTGCGGTGCGAGCGGGCGAACGTGATCGTGAAGCTCTGCGAAGCATCGCCGCGCGGCATGGCCGGCGAGCGGAACGCTTCCTTGAAGATGTCGAACGCGGGCACGCCGCGCGCGCCGAGCCCGTCGACGATCGCGTTCATCATCGGTTCGGGGCCGCACAGGTAGAAGCGCGCGCGGCGCGCGATCAGCGCCGCGTCCACCGCGCTCGCGTCGAGATAGCCGCTGCGCTGGTAGTCGATCCCGGCGATGTCGATGATGGGCCGCGGATGCGCGTAGCAATCGATCACGCGCAGCGTGGGCAACGCCTCGCGCAGCGCGTCGATGCGCTGCCGGAATGCGTGCGCCGCGCCGTGGCGATTCGCGTAGAACAGCCACACCTCGGGCGGCGCATGACCGGCGTCCTTGCCGGCGCCGGCGTGCGTCGCCGACGCCAGCGATTCCAGATACGACACGAACGGCGTGATGCCGATGCCGCCCGCGAACAGCACCACCGGCTGGCGCGAATGCAGCGGCAGCACGAACGTGCCGCCCGGCGCGCGCAACTGCACGGCGTCGCCCACCGCGAGCGCGCGGTGGATGTGGCTCGACATCGCGCCGCGTTCCTGATGGCGCACCGAGATCGCGTAGCTGCGGCGGCCGGCCTCGCGCGCCGCGCCCACCAGCGAATAGGCGCGCGTCGTGCCGCGTTCGCCGAGCCCGGCGACGTGCACCGTGACGTGCTGGCCGGGCCGGTAATCGGGCAGCGGGCCGCCGTCGCGCGCGGCGAACGTCACGGTGCGCACGCCTTCGGCCTCGTCGTGCAACCGCGTCACCACGAAATCGCGCCAGCCGTCCCACGGGCGGCGCTCGCGCTCGAACGACGGATCCGGTTGCAGGTCGCAGGCCAGCGCGCGCATCGGCATCGAGCCGGACAGCGGATCGTATTGCCGGCCCGACACCAGGTTGCTGAAGTTGCTGTTGAGCGGGCCGCGCGCGTCGAAGCCGTCGTAGCCGAGCTCGTCGCAGGCCTGCCACCAGCCGTATTCGGCGATCAGCACGTCGTCGGCCAGCGCCGGTTCCACGCGCGCCACGAAGCGCGCCGCGCCGCGTTCGGTGCGCAGCACCACCCAGTCGTCGCTGGCGATGCCCTTGCGCGCGGCCAGCGCGGCGCTGATCTCGACGAGCGGATACGGCGCGCGCTTGCGCAGCCGCGTCACGCCGCGATGCTGGCTGTGGCAGTAGTAGCCGTTCTTGGTGGAGGTCAGCACGTAGGGATACGCGGCGTCGCGCGCCTCGGCGGCGAGGCCGGCCGGCGGCACGTAGGCCGGCACCGGCGGATAGCCGTGGCGCAGCAGCTTCTCCGAATACAGCTCGACGCGCAGCGTCTCGGTGCGGAAGCCGCGCGGCCCGTCCGCGCCCGGCTGGGCGTATTGCTTCTCGCGCTGCGCGAGCGGGCGCGCGATGCCTTCCGGATGCGCGCGCAGCGTGGCGACGTCGAGCCCGAGCGGCGCTAGCATGTGGTTCCAGCCGGCCTCGATGCTGCCGCCGAAGAACGCCTCGCTCATGCCGAGCCGCGTGGCCAGCGCGAACACGATGTCGTAGTCGGCGCGGCTCTCGCCGCGCGGCGCGACCATCCGTTGCCGCAACTGCACCAGTTCGACCGCGCGCTCGTCGATCTCGAAGCCGATCCGCAGGCCCTCGCGCTCCCACGGCGTGTTGATCGGCAGGAAGAGGTCGGCGTAGCGCGACGACGGCGTTTCGTACAGATCGCAGTGCACGTGGAATTCGAGCTGGCTCAGCGCCGCATGGGCCGTCTGCGCGTCGGGCTGCGACACCAGCAGGTTGGTGCCGAATGCGAACAGCGCGCGCACCTTGTACGGCTCGCCGTCGAGCATCGCGCGATACATGTCGCGCGCGGTCACCCAGCCCTGCGCGGGGGGGCCAAGCGGGCGCTCGTCGAGGCCGAGCGCCTTGGCGCGCTGCTGCGGCGGGCACAGCGCATAGGTGCTGACCGCGTTCGACGGCTGCTTGACGTATTCGCGGTTCGCGCCGCGCGTGTCGAACGCGCCGGTCAGCGCGTAGAGCGTGGCGATGGCGCGCTCGGTCTGCGTCGCGTTGGTGTGCTGGCCCACGCCCGACCATGCGTGATAGGCGATGCGGCGGCCCGGCGCGAGCAGCGCGGCGGCGCGTTCGAGCGCCTCGGGCGGCACGCCGGTGATCGCCTCGACGTGCTCGGGCGTGAACGCGTCGAGCGCGCGCGCGTAGCAGGCGAACGCCGGCTCGCAAGGTATTGCGGCCGCCTCGTACGCGCCGTCGAGCGCGAAATCGGCCGGCGTCGTGGCCGCTTCCTCGCCGAGCGGTTCGGCGCGGCCTTGCCTGGCATTCCAGATCACATGACGATTGGCGGCGGCGCGCGGATCGAGATCGCGCTCGCGCAGGAACCGGCCGGTGTCGCGA
>NZ_JAAGPF010000253.1 GCF_017104645.1 Burkholderia sp. Ac-20379 | reverse complement strand
GGCCATCCACGCGCCGAGCCGCGCCGCCTGCGTCTCGCCGCGCGGCGACAGGCAGTCGTAGTCGTCCGCCTCGAAGCTGGCCTGCGCGTGGCGGATCAGCACGATCTCGCTCATCGCGCGGCGCCCTCGGCGGCGGCGATGCGCGCGCGGCAGCGCAGCGTCAGGTAGCGCACCGCGTCGCCGAAGCCGGCGAACGCCGGGTTGGTGGTCTGGCCGAGCACGTAGCGGCGGTAGATCTGCTGGATGATGCCCATCAGCCGGAACAGCCCGAACACCTCGTAGAACGCGAAGCCGCTCACGTCGATGCCGGTGCGCGCGCCGTAATGGGCCACCACCTCGTCGCGCGTCATCATGCCGGGCGCGTGGGTGGGCTGGCGGCGCATCGCGCGGAACGGCGCGTCGTCGTCGGCCTGCACCCAGTAGGCCAGCGAGCCGCCGAGATCCATCAGCGGATCGCCGAGCGTCGCCATTTCCCAGTCGAGCACGCCGACGATGCGCAGCGGATCGTCCGGATCGAGCACCACGTTGTCGAAGCGGTAATCGTTGTGGATCACGCAGAGCCGGCCGTCGCGGGCGGGCTGGTGCGCGTCGAGCCAGCCGGTCACGTCGGCGGCCGGATCGATGCCGTCGGTCAGCGCGCGCTGCCAGCGCTCGCGCCAGCCGCTCAGTTGCCGCGCGACGTAGCCCTCGCCACGGCCGAACGCGGCGATCGCCGGCGCGGACGCATCCACCGCATGCAGCTCGACGAGCCGGTCGACGAAGCGCTCGCAAAGCTGCCGCGTGCCGGCCGCGTCGAGGCCCAGCTCGGGCGGCAGATCGCGGCGCAGGATCACGCCGGCCAGCCGCTCCATCACATAGCACTCCGAACCGGTCACGGCCGGATCGTCGCAGCGCGCGACGATCGCCGGCACCCACGGATAGGCCGGCTTCAGCGCGGCCATCACGGCCGCCTCGCGCAGCATGTCGTGCGCCGAGCCGGCCTTCGCGCCGGCCGGCGGGCGGCGCAGCACCAGCTCGCGGCCCGGGTAGGCGATCAGATAGGTGAGGTTCGACGCGCCGCCGTGGAACTGCCGGATCGTCGGCTCGCCGGCCAGGCCCGGCACCTGCGCCTTCAGGAACGCATCGACGCGGGCCGCATCGAGCCGATCCTCGTCGCGCACCTCGCGGGCGGCATCGATCGGCGCGCTCATGCCTGCGCTCCCGCTAGCGCCTCGGCCTGGCGCTTGAATTCGAGCCGCGCGACCACGCCGCGATGCACCTCGTCCGGCCCGTCGGCCAGCCGCAGCACGCGCGCATAGGCGTACAGCGCGGCCAGCGGCACATCGTCGGACACGCCCGCGCCGCCGTGGATCTGGATCGCCGCGTCGGCCGCCTGCTGCGCGACGGCCGGCACCGCCACCTTGATCTGCGAGATCAGGCTCAGCGCGGCCTTCACGCCGTGCGTGTCGATGGTCCAGGCGGCCTTCAGCGTCAGCAGCCGCGCCTGTTCGATGGCGATGCGCAGGTTCGCGACGATGTCGGCGTTGCCGCCGAGCGCCGCGAGCGGCTTGCCGAACGCGCTGCGCGCCTCGGCGCGGCGGCACAGCAGCGTCAGCGCGCGTTCGGCCGCGCCGAGCGCGCGCATGCAGTGATGGATGCGGCCCGGCCCGAGCCGGCCCTGCGCGATCTCGAAACCGCGCCCCGGCCCGAGGATCACGTTCGCGGCCGGCACGCGCACCTGGTCGAAGCGCACCTCGCCGTGGCCCGACGGTTCGTCGAAATGATGGAACGCCGGCAGCATCCGCTCGATCGTCACGCCGGGCGCGTCGAGCGGGCACAGCACCATCGTGTGGCGGCGATGCGGCTCGGCGTCGGGATAGGTCCGGCCCATGAAGATCGCGACGCGTGCATGCGGATGGCCGATGCCGGTGGACCACCACTTGCGGCCGTTCAGCACGAACGCATCGCCGTCGGGTGTGGCGGTGGCCTGCATGTTGGTGGCGTCCGACGAGGCCACCTCGGGCTCGGTCATGCAGAACGCCGAGCGGATCTCGCCGGCCAGCAGCGGCGCGAGCCACGCGCGCTGCTGCGCGGGCGTGCCGTAGCGCGCCAGCACTTCCATGTTGCCGGTGTCGGGCGCGCTGCAGTTGAACGCCTCGGGCGCGATGAACGAGTGGCCCATGATCTCGGCGAGCGGCGCGTATTCGGCGTTGCTCAGGCCCGCGCCGCCCAGTTCGGTTTCGGGCAGGAACAGGTTCCACAGGCCGGCCTCGCGCGCCTTGCGCTTGAGCGCCTCCATGGTGGCCGGCTGGCGCCAGCGCCGCCAATCCGCGCCGCCGGCCAGCTCGGCCGCGTAGCGGGCCTCGGCGGGCGCGATCTCGTCGTGCATGAAGCGCGTCAGCCGTTCGGCGAGCGCCTGGCTGCGAGCGGTCGGCATGAAATCCATGAGATCGTCCCCTCCGTTTGAAGTGACGCCCAGCCTACGCCGATCGAACTAATCGATGAAATGAATGTTCTTCATGGCAGGTCATCAGCCGAAGTAATATGTTCAGCTCCTTCTCCGCTCGCGCCGCGCGCGCCCGCCCGTGACCTCCGACCTGCGCCTCGACCTGAACCTGTTCCGCGTGCTCGACGCGATCTACGTGCACGGCGGCATCAGCGCGGCCGCCCGCGCGCTGCATCTCACGCAGCCGGCCGTCACGCACGCGCTGAACCGGCTGCGCGCGCATTTCGGCGATCCGCTGTTCGTGCGCCAGGGCAACCGCGTGACGCCCACCGAGCGCACCCGCGCCGTGATCGCCGACGTGCAGCGCCACCTGAAGGGCCTGCAGGCCGCCGCGCACGTGCAGGCGCATTTCGATCCGGCCAGCGTCGAGCAGCGCTTCGTGGTGGGGATTCGCGACGTGCTCGAATCGATCGCGCTGCCGCAACTGGTCGAGCGGCTCGCGCATGAAGCGCCGCGCATCACGCTGGTGAGCCGCCGCGTGGCGCTGGCCGAGGTGGGGCGCGAGATCGCCAGCGGCCAGCTCGATCTGGCCATTGAGCGGCGCGTGCCGGCCGGCCCGCAGATCGTGCGCGAGACGCTGGCCGACGACGCGCTGTGCGTGGTGCTGCGCCGCGATCATCCGCTCGCCGGCGGGCCGCTGCGCCGCGCCGATTACTTCGCCGCGCGCCACGTGACCGTCTCGCCGCTCGGCGAGCCGAATTCGCTCGACGTGCTGCTGGCCGCCGACGGCCGTTACCGCCAGATCCAGCTCGTCTGCCAGCACTATTTCGCGGCCTGCCAGATCGCGGCGGCCGGCGATCTGCTGCTGACGCTGCCGCGCTCCTACGCGCTGCGCATGACCGGGCTGCTGCCGGTGGTGGCGAAGGCGCTGCCGCTGCGCGTGAAGCCGTATGCGATCCACGCGTACTGGCACGAATCGCGCGATGCCGACGGCGCGCACCGCTGGTTTCGCGAACGGGTCGCGGCGATCGTGCGCGCGACGGCGCTGGGCGGCGGCGAGGACGCGGCCACCGGCGCGGATCCCGCCATGGCCTGAACCGGCGGCGTGCGCCCGCACCGCAGGCCGCTCCCTCGCTCGAACCTCGCGGATCGCGAACCGCTTAACGGCGGCGGCCGCGCAACCCGTTTATGCTGTCGGCACGCCCATCCGCCGAGGACTCCCATGCCCCTGATCCACGCCGCAGCCGAACTGGCTGCCGATGCCCCGAACTACGTCGTCGACATCCAGGCCGGCGCCCACCGCTTCCAGGGCGACGAAGCCGAACGCGAAGGCGGCCGCGGCGTCGGCCCCGCGCCGTTCGAGCTGCTGCTCGCGAGCCTCTGCCAGTGCACCGCGGCCACGCTGCGCATGTATATGCAGCGCAAGGAATGGCCGGCGGCGAAGCTGCACGTCCACGCCGAACTGCACGCGGACCGCGACGGCACGCAATACGTGCGCCGCACCATCACGATCGACGGCGAACTCGACGACGCGCAACGCACGCGGCTCGGCGAAATCGCCGAGAAAACGCCGGTCACGCTGTTCATCAAGCGCGGCACGCGCATCGACACCACGGTGCGCTGAAGCCTGCAAAACGTGCGGCGCCCGGCATCGCGCCAATAAAAAACCGCGCCCCGGCCGTGACTGGCCGGGGCGCGGTTTTTGCTGCGGAGGCCGTATTGCGTCCGCTCAGATCCCGAGCGCCGACAGATCGAGCCGGTCGTCGGCCGAGGCCGGCGGGCACCAGAAGAACGCGCCCGTCACCGGCTGCGTGAAGCGGAACAGGCCGTCGAGCACGCCGTCGGTCGCGCCGACCATGCGGCGCATCTGCACCTCGAACGCGCGGAACGAATGGCCGAACGCCACGAAATAGAGGCCCGCGCGGCGCTCGTCGGCCCACGGCGCGGAGCGGCGCAGCACCTTCGCCTCGGGCGTGAAGCTCTCCTGCTCGGTGCGCTTCACGTGCGCATAGGCCGGCGCATCCTCCAGCTCCTCGTTGTCCGACTTGCGGCGGCCGACGATGTTGTCCATCTCGTCGCCCGGAATCGCGTTCATCGCCGGGAAATCGTGCACCCATTGCTGCACGGCGACGAAGCTCGCGCCGTCGAGGCCCGGGCCCTTGCCGGTCACGAACGCGGTTTCCACCGCCTCGTCGCCCTTCGGGTTTTCGGTGCCGTCCTCGTAGCCGGACAGATCGCGGTCGTCCGCGTAGCGGAACGCGTTGGCGGCGCTGTCGAGCACGAAGGCCGGCGCCAGCAGCGTTTCGATCGCGCGCGAGCGCAGCGTGATCTCGCCGTGATCGTCGCCGCGCAGCCATACCCACAGCGCGACCTGCGTGGACGGCACCGGCGCGCCCGGCTTCGACAGATCGGGGAACGGCTTCAGGCCGTCGATCTTGCGCTCGAGCAGTTGCACGAGCGACGGGCCGACGCCCACCACCGTGCGCGCCGCGTCGGTGGCGTCGCGCAGTGCGGCCAGCGCACGCGCGACTTCGGCGGGTTCGGCGATCTGGAACGACAGGTAACGGTTGGCCGGCGGCAGCGGCGACAGGATGCCTTGCTGGATGGTGCTCATCGTGATGTGCGTCAGTTGCGGTGGGGGGACAGGAATCGAGGGCCGGATTGTCCCATATGCGGCGGCGAGGCCATGCAAGCCGGCCGCCGGCGCCGTGTCGATTCGGCAACAGCGCCCCGCCGCGTCGCGCACGCTCGCTTGGCAGCGCCGCCCGCGCACGATTACAATTGCCCGACCGGTTGCGTTTTCGCCCCGGCGGTGTCGCGGCCCTCGCCGCCTCGCCTTCGTCCACGTTCCATCGCTTACGTTCAAGGGAGGTCAACATGATGTGCAACACGCCATCGCACAGCGGCTTCCCGAACGTCATGCCGCTCGGCGCGAACTAGCTTCGCGCTCCCGCGGCGGGCTTCCGAGGCCCGTCCGCCCGCCGTACCTTCCAGCCGTCTTCCGTGGTTTGCCTGCCTGACCGGCATGCTTCGCCCGTGGCGCTCGTCGCGCCACCGCCGCGCTTCCGTCATGGCGACGCCGCGCGGCGCCGACGGCCCGTTGTTTCGCTGACCCATCGACCACCGACAAGTCCTGGCGCACACAATGCCCACCAGGCCAATGACCATGATCCAACACACCGATCGTCACGGTAGCCGTCCGTTCAACGACGTGCTCGGCTTCACCTTCCGCCACTGGCGCCGCCAACCGGCGCGCGCGCTCGCCGTGGCCGGCTGCGCGCTGCTCGCCGCGCTCGGCGACGTGCTCACCCCGATGTTCGCCGGCCACCTCGTGGACGCCGTCACGCTCGGCCTGCACGACCGCGCCGCGGCCTGGCACGCGGCGCTGCAGGCGTTCGGCGTGCTGCTCGCGCTCGGCGTGGCCGTCACGGTGCTGCGCCAGGCGATGTTCATGAACGTCATCACGCTGACGCTGCGCATGATGAGCGAGATCTCGGCCGGCGCGTTCCATCGCGTGCAGCGCTTCTCGACCGACTGGCACGCGAACAGCTTCGCCGGCTCGACCGTGCGCAAGATCACGCGCGGCATGTGGGCGCTCGACCTGCTCAACGACACGCTGCTGCTGGCGCTGCTGCCGTCGGTGGCGATGCTCGGCGGCGCGACGCTGCTGCTCGGCTGGCACTGGCCCGTGATGGGGCTGGTGGTGGGCGCGGGCTCGGTGCTCTACATCGCGATCACGGTGACGCTGTCGCTCGGCTTCATCGCGCCGGCCGCGCGGCTCGGCAACTTCTGGGATACGCGGCTGGGCGGCGCGATGGCCGATGCGGTCGGCTGCAACGCGGTGGTCAAGGCGTTCGGCGCGGAAACGCGCGAGGACGCGCGGATCGGCCGCGTGATCGGCAAATGGCGGCAGCGCACGCGGCGCACCTGGGTGCGCGGCACGCTGAGCGGCGGCGTGCAGGGCACGCTGCTGGTGCTGATGCAGGCGGCGATCCTCGGCGCGGCGCTGTGGCTGTGGTCGCACGATCGCGCGAGCGTGGGCGACATCGTGTTCGCGCTGACCATGTTCTTCATGCTGCAGGGCTACCTGCGCGACATCGGCATGCACATCCGCAACCTGCAGCGCTCGGTCAACGACATGGAGGAACTGGTCGCGCTCGACCGCCAGCCGCTCGGCATCGAGGACGCACCCGGCGCGCGGCCGATCGCGATCGGCGCGGGCGAGATCCGCTTCGACCGCGTGACGTTCCGCTACGGGCCGCGCCAGGCGCCGCTCTACGACGATTTCTCGCTGCGCATCGCGCCGGGCGAGCGGATCGGCCTGGTCGGCCACTCCGGCTCGGGCAAGACCTCGTTCATCAAGCTGATTCAGCGGCTCTACGACATCGAGGGCGGCCGGATCCTGATCGACGGGCAGGACATCGCGCAGGTCACGCAGCAATCGCTGCGCAGCCATATCGCGATCGTCCAGCAGGAGCCGGTGCTGTTCCACCGCTCGCTGGCCGACAACATCGCCTATGCGCGGCCCGGCGCGACGCGCGAGGAGATCGTGCGCGCGGCCACGCTGGCCAGCGCGCACGGCTTCATCGACGCGCTGCCGGAAGGCTATGACACGCTGGTGGGCGAGCGCGGCGTGAAGCTCTCGGGCGGCGAGCGGCAGCGCGTGGCGATCGCGCGGGCGTTCCTGGCCGACGCGCCGATCCTGATCCTCGACGAGGCCACCTCGAGCCTCGACAGCGAGAGCGAGCTGCTGATCCAGCAGGCGATGGAACGGCTGATGGTGGGCCGCACCACGCTGGTGGTGGCGCACCGGTTGTCCACGGTGCGCGCGCTCGACCGGCTGCTGGTGCTCGAACGCGGGCGCGTGATCGAGGAAGGCAGCCACGATGCGCTGGTCCGGATCGAGGGCGGCGTGTATCGGCGGATGTTCGAGCGGCAGGCGCTGGAGCTCGCGAAGGGGCTGATCGAGCAGGCGGGCGGTTACGGCGTCGCGGCGCTCGGGTCGCTCGATGCGGCCGAAGCGGCTGATGCGGCCGATGCGGCTGATCCGTCCGACGACGCGCACCGCGTTCAGGGCACGGCGTTCGGCACATCGTGAAGCACGGGGCGGCGATCCGCCGCCCCGCTTTTCCCGCGCCAGCCTGCTTTCATACCTATTGCCGATATTTCACGATTCGGCTTTCGATTGTCTTGCCCATGCACCTCACGATGCATGGATCAAAACAATAATCAAATCTGCACGCCACGGCATCGATAATGCGCGCATTTTATGCGAGATCTGGCTATTGGCTTGCCATTCAGTTTCATCTCGCTTTCGATTTTATGAATCGGCCGGCAAAACCTTCCAAACCCTTACCGGCAAGCACCGCCGCACTGGCTGACGCCACACTTATCTCCTAAAGTCTTATCGATACGCACGCAAGCGATGCGTAGCAAGGACGATACGACACATCGCAAATCCGGTTCGATTTTCAATCGCGCTATACCCAGCGGCGACGATAATCCACATAATCACGGATACTCGCCGATTCGCAATGGCATGCCTTCAAAATGCCTACATCGAATCGATTGCCGTCGATACTTCATTCAAAACACAAAGGTTATTACCGGTGAAAGACGTGATGCACGCCGACCGACCCAGCGCCATCCCGCCGTTCCGATTCCGACACCTGTGGTTCGGCCCGTACGGGCTGCGCGCGGGCTGGGCCGCGCTGCTGTATGCCGCGATCGTCACCGCGCTGATGCTCGGCGCGGATAGCGCCGCGCGGGCCCTCGACCTGCCGTTCCGGATGGAGGGCGAACTGACCGCCGGCCATCAATTCGCGTTCGAGCTGGCGATGTGCGCGGCCGTGCTGATCGCCACCCGCGCGATGAGCCGCATCGACCGGCGCTCGTGGCTCGACGTCGGCCTGCGCGCGCCGCAGCGGCTGCGGCACATGCTGTTCGGCGGCGCCTGCGGGCTGGCCGCCGTGTCCGTCATCATGCTGCTGCTGGCCTCCACGGGCGGCGCCACGCTCGCCTATTCGGGCATGAGCCCGCTGTCCGCGCTCGAAGCCGGGCTGGTGTGGGCCGTCGCGTTCGCCGTGGTGGCCGTGGCCGAGGAACTGGCGTTCCGCGGCTATCTGTTCTTCCGCCTCGCGCGCAGCCTGCATCCGTCGGCCGCCGCCGTGCTGACCTCGGTGGCGTTCGGGTTGTCGCACATGTTCAACCACGGCGAGAACATGGCGGGCATCGTGCCGGTGGTGATCTACGGCTTCGTGGCCTGCCTCGCGATCTGGCGCACCGGTTCGCTGTGGTGGGCGTTCGGCATGCACGCCGGCTGGGATTGGTCCGAATCGTTCCTGTTCGGCGCGCCCACCAGCGGCCTGATCCCGAACATCAGCCTGTTCGAGAGCCATGCGATCGGCCCGGTGTGGTGGAGCGGCGGCACGGTCGGGCCGGAGGGCAGCGTGCTGGTGTTTCCGGCGCTCGGCGCGCTCGCCTGGGTGGCGTGGCGCGTGCTGCCGGCGGCAGGCGAAGCGGCGCCGCGCCGCGCCGGTTGAGGCTGCGCCGGCCGAAACATCTGACGCGGGCCGATCGCCGGCCGATCCATATCGCGGCGCCGGATCGGCGCGCGACACGCCAGATCGATCGACAGGCGCGCGCCGATCCTGGCCAGCGCCGATTCCGCCTCGCGAGCCGGCCGCCTGCGCGCCTCGCCGCTGCCCTCACCCTCGCCTCGCTCAGCCCTTCCCGCCCGCCTCCGGCTTCGCGCTCGCGCGCTGCAACGCCAGATCGGCCAGCCGCCCGCCCGCGCTGAGCCACGGGTGCTTGGCGTGGCCGATGCGTTGCGCACGGTAGATGCCCGTGTGCCCCGAGAACAGATACGCCACCACGCAGGCCAGCGCTGCGAACACGCCGATCGGCGCGCCGAACAGCTCGACGGCCATGATCGTCGAGGCGATCGGCGTATTGGCCGCCCCGGCGAACACCGCCACGAAGCCGAGCCCCGCCAGCACCGGCAGCGGCAAGGCCAGCAGATGCGACAGCGCGTTGCCGAGCGTCGCGCCGATATAGAACAGCGGCGTGACCTCGCCGCCCTTGAAGCCCGACGCCAGCGTCACCACCGTGAACGCGAACTTGCCCGCGAAATCCTGCACCGGCAGCGGCCCGCGAAACGCGGCCTCGATGGTCGGAATGCCGAGGCCGAGATACTGCGGCACGGCCAGCACGACGCCGGCCAATGCGACGATCGCGCCGCCCAGCACCGGCCGCAGCGGGCCGTACGGAATCCAGCGCTTGAAGCGCGCGCCGAGCGCATGCGTCGCATCGGCGAACAGCATGCCGACCACGCCGAACGCGATGCCGGCGACGATCGCCGAGGCCGCCGTCGCGATGCCGACGGCCGGCACGAACGGCACCGGGTACACCGGATGGCGGATGCCCCACAGATGGCACACCGCATCGGCCACCACCGCCGCCGCGAGGCACGGAAACAGCGCGTCGTAGCGCAGCCGGCCGATCGCCAGCACCTCCAGCCCGAACACCGCGCCCGCCAGCGGCGTGCCGAACACCGACGAGAAGCCCGCCGCGATCCCGGCCATCAGCAGGATGCGCCGCGTGTCGGCGTCCACGCGCAGCACGCGCGCGACGCGGTCGGCCAGCGCGCCGCCCATTTGCACGGCGGTGCCCTCGCGGCCCGCCGAGCCGCCGAACAGATGCGTGACGACGGTGGCGAGCATCACGAGCGGCGCCATGCGGGTGGGCACGGCGCGCGCCGGATCGTGGATCTCGTCGATCAGCAGGTTGTTGCCGGCCTCGACGCTGCTGCCGACGCGCAGGTAGATCCAGCCGGTGACGAAACCGGCCGCCGGCAGCAGCCAGACGAGCCACGGATGCGCGAGCCGCGTGCCGGTGGCGAGATCGAGCAGGGCGAGAAACAGCGCGGACGCACTGCCCGCGAGCGCGCCGACGATGGCCGACAGCGCGATCCAGCGGCCGAGCGCGCGCAACATGGCGAACTGTTCGACGGATTCGAATGCTTTCATGGTGTTCAGGTTCGACAGGACATCAAACCCGGGCGGCAGGACGCCGCTTGTGCTCAAGACGGCCTACGACCTCCTGTACCCAGGATCCGTAGGCATCATCAGCCGGCTGACCGGCGGTTGGGAACGGAGGCATGCCATCTCCGGCAAGCGCGGATTCTACGCGAGCCTGCTTTCGGAATGCTTACCATCCAGACCGATCCGGCGCGGGCTCCAACGAAACCGGCCCCGCCTCGCGAACCATCGCGAGGCGGGGCCGGTGCTGCCAAACGATACGAATCGACGCGGATGCGTCAGTGCAGATTCGTATGCTTGCGGATCGCGTCGGCGGTCTGACCCGCCTTCTCCTGCAACTTGCCTTCGGTCTTTTCCGCGATGCCTTCCGCTTCGGTCCTGCGGTCGCCCGTCACCTTGCCGAGCGCTTCCTTCACCGAACCCTTGACCTGCTTGAGCTTGCCGTCGATGCGATTCTTGTCCATGGTTGCCTCCTTGAGGGAATCATCGGAACCGGCGCGCCTGCCGTGGGCCGCGCGCCGGGAACCACCATGATCGCCGCCGCCGCCCCGCCCCGGCAGGTGCAGATGGGCCAGGGCCGCTAGTGCATTCGTACCGGGCCATGCGTGCGGAACCGCACGGAATCGCGCCCCGCATCGCTGCCGACACCGCGCGCCGGAACCGCGCCGCGCTCAGGCCGGCGGCCGCTTGCGCGCCGCG
>NZ_JAAGPF010000023.1 GCF_017104645.1 Burkholderia sp. Ac-20379 | reverse complement strand
AGATGCGGTGAACGCTGACGAGGTGTATATGTTGTGCGTTATGAGATATCAAAGGCAAATGAGATCTAGTGTGTGTAAGAGTGAGTATCAGAAAACGTCAAAAGAAAGCATCGAGGAAACGTGGCACAGATTACAAGTCAGACGAGATAGCAGGCTGAATACGGATACAAGTCTCTCGTAGTTTGATATACAAAAATGGAATGTACTCGAGATTTTTTTTTTTTTTTTTTTTTAATGATACGGCGACACCCGAGATCTACACTGCCACCA
>NZ_JAAGPF010000022.1 GCF_017104645.1 Burkholderia sp. Ac-20379 | reverse complement strand
GGCGATCGCCGCCGCGCCGCCGCTCGTGATCGCCGACGAACCCACCACCGCGCTCGACGTGACCGTGCAGGCGCAGGTGCTGGCCGTGCTCGCGGAACGGCTGCGCGCCGGCATCGGCTTGCTGCTGATCAGCCACGATCTGGCCGTGGTGGAGGGGATTGCCGACCGCGTGCTCGTCATGCATCGCGGCGAGGTGGTCGACAGCGGCCCGACGCGCAGCGTGCTGGCGTGGCCCGCGCATCGCTACACGCGGCAGTTGCTGGCCGCGCAGCCGGACGGCCGTTCGCGCGGGCATCGGCTCGCCACCGCGCGGCTGGCCGACTCGGTCGAATCGGCCGATTCGGTTGAGTCGGGCGACGATCAGGGGGCCGCCGAAGACGCGCGCGGCGCATTGCAGATCGTGCGGGAGCCGTTGCCCGAGCGGCGTTCGCCCGGCCCGGACGGCGACGTGGTGCTGCGCGTGAACGGCATCGGCAAGGCTTATCCGCAACGCGGCGGCGCGCCGTTCGTCGCGCTCGACGATGTGTCGTTCTCGGTGCGGCGCGGCGAGGTGCTCGGCATCGTCGGCGAATCGGGCTCGGGCAAGAGCACCACCGCGAACATCGTGCTCGGTCTGCTCGAACCGAGCGCCGGCGATGTCGAATTCCTCGGCCGGCGCTGGAACGGCGCGGGCGCCCGCGAGCGCGACCGGCGCGACGCGCGGCCCCGGCTGCGCTATATCCCGCAGGATCCGCTCGGCTCGTTCGATCCGCGTCACACCGTGCGCGAGCTGCTCGACGACGGCCTGTACGCCGCGCGGCTGCCGAAGGCCGAGCACGCGGCGCGCGCGGTCGCGCTGCTGGAGCGCGTGGGACTCGACGGCAGCTATCTCGAGCGGCGGCCCGCATCGCTGTCGGGCGGGCAGCGGCAGCGCATCGCGATCGCGCGCGCGGTGGCGGCCGAACCGGCGCTGATCGTGTGCGACGAGCCGGTGTCCGCGCTCGACGTCTACGTGCAGGCGCAAGTGCTCGATCTGCTCGGCGAATTGCAGGCGTCGCTCGGCGTGTCGCTGATCTTCATCTCGCACGATCTCGACGTGATCCGCCATGTCAGCGATCGCGTGCTCGTGATGAAGGATGGGAAGGTGGTCGAGGCGGGCGAGGCCCAGGCCGTGCTCGACGCGCCCCGCGCCGATTACACGCGGCAGTTGCTGGCCGCGTCGCCGGGGCGGCGGCGCAGGCAGGGCGCGGATCGGGAGGCGTTGGCGGCGGCTTGAGTGCGCCGCCTGCTGTTTGATTGCTGTTTGAGTTCGTCGGCCGCCGCCGCGCGCGGCGGCCGCGGATCAGAGCTCGCGCGTGCGCAGGATGGTCACGGCCTGGCCGTGCAGCGTGCCGTCCGCATCGATCAACTGCCACAGCGTGGCTTCCTCGATCATGAAGCGCTGGCCCGATTTCGTGATCCGCACGCCCCGGTAACCGGCTTCGTAGCCGAGCCGTTGCACGCGTTCGAGAAAGCGCTGCCGCTCCTCGCGGTTCGGCGCCTCGGCCGACAGCCGCGACGGCAGCCGGGTGATTTCATCCCAGTCGTAGCCGAAGCGCTGCTGCGCGGCCTTGTTGCCGTAGATGAACACGGGATCGGCGGCGGTGTTGTGCGCGAGCACGGCGAACGGCGCGTGTTCGTAGAGCCATGCGGCGGCCTCGGCAGGCGAGAGGCTGTCGCCGTGCGGCACGAGCGGTTTGCCGAGCAGGCGGGCGTGGCTGTCGGCGAGGAGGCGGTAGAACTCGGGGGCGCTGTGGAGCGGGAGCATGGGCGTGACGGCGGACTCGGGCCTTGGAGCATACCCGAAGCGCATGGGCGGCGCGGCTCGGCGATGTCGCGGCGAGTGCGTGTTCCGGCGAGATCAAGGCGATCTGTAATAAATAAAATGCTTTGGATATATTTCAGTCGGTAATCTGTAATTGATTTAATCGCGTGCCATTTTAGATTCCCAGTTACTTCGAATAGCGATATTCTCTTCGCCGTCTGACCCGAGCGCTTTATCAAAATATCGGGTCATCGAGAGAAAAATCGGGGTGTGGGCTTCATGGGCATGGAAAGACCAGGCGCGAAACCTGACGAACAGGCCGTCACGCAATCTCAACGCAGTGTCGTCGTGCCGAAGTCCATTGCCGCCACCGCGGTTGCCGCCGCGCTGATCGCGGGCGCCGTGTTCTATACGTCGGGCAGCACGCTGCTTGCGGCACATGCGGGCGACAGCGTCAGCACGGCAGACCGTCAGGCCCGCATCGAAGCATTCGAATCGCGCGGGGCGCTGCCGCTGGCTGGCGTGACGCCCGACGACATTCCGGCCGCCATCGATTCGATGCATCTGGCCGCCAACGATCGCGACGCCCTGTTCGCACGCCTTCATGTCGCGCCGCCTGCCGCCGCGCCCCATGCGGCGGCACCCGCGCAGAACGCCGGCCGGCCGAACGCCGCCGCAGTGCCTGCTCCCGCTCCTGTTCCTGCTCCGGTGGCGCGTCCCGCACCGGCCGCCGCGCGGCAGTCGCATCCGCAACTGGTGTGGATCCGCCTTTGGGACACCGATGTCGAGGACGGCGACGCGGTGCGCATCGAAAGCGGGGGCTATGCGCGGACGGTGTCGTTGACCAAGCAGGGCATCACCTTCGCCGTGCCGGTGCCGGCCGACGGCCAGCTCCGCATGACCGGCGTGCGCGACGGCGACGGCGGCGGGATCACGGTGGGCCTCGCATCGGGCGCGACGCAAGCCGTGCTGCCGGTCATGAGCGAAGGCCAGGTATTGAATCTCAACGTCAGGACACCGTAATGCGCTGGCTTAATACCATGGCGGCCCGTTATGCGCCGCTTGCCGTCGTCCTGCTTGTCGCGATTTCGCTGATTCAGTTTCTTTTATTGCACAGCCCGAATGGCGGCGGCCTGAGCCGTTTTGAAAACAAGGCGGCCGATATTCTGCATGCGCAGGCATGGTGGGTATTCGCACTCGCCGTGCTGTTCTGGTTGGTTGTGTTCGCGGGATGGTTTCACGACCGGTCTCGACGCGGGAATTCCCATCGAAAGGTAAACGGGTGGCTCATGGATGCGCTTGATCGGTTGACGAATCGCCGGGTATTGGAAGACAAACTGGCCCAGGAGCCCGAACCGCAAGTGATCGATGCGGAGCGGCTCGCCCTGTCGCTCAAGAGCCGGGTGATCGGACAGGACGCCGTGTGCGACGACATCGCCGCGCAGATTCGCCGCCGTCTTGCACTGCGGCAGCGCAACAAGCCGATCGGCGTGTTCATGCTCGCGGGCCCGCCCGGCACCGGCAAAACCTATCTGGCCAAGTGTCTGGCCGAAGACCTGGGGCGCCGCCTGCTGCATTTCGACATGACGCAGTTCTCGGGCGGCGCGCATGCGGCCACGCAACTGTTCGGGGCGGCCAAGGGGTATGTCGGCTCGAACACGTACGGCAAGCTGACCGCCGCGCTGCGCGACACGCCCGATGCCGTCGTGCTGCTCGACGAGATCGAGAAGGCGCATCCCGAGGTTCACAAGAATTTCCTGACCGCCTGGAACGACGGCTTCGTGACCGAGGCGTCCGACGGCCGGCAGATTTCCACCACGCGCGCGATTTTCGTCCTGACCACCAATGCGGCGACCGACGATCTGCAGGCCTTGAGCACCAGTCTGGCCGACGATCCCGACGGCTTGCGCCGCGCCTCGACGAACGCGCTGCGCGAGGCGGGCTTCGCGCCGGAAGTCCTGAACCGGATCGACCGGATCTTCGTGTTTCGCGCGCTGTCCGGTCTCGATATCGCACGGGTGGCGGCACTCGAAATCGAGGCGATGATCAAGGGATACGGGCTCGACGTCGCGGAGCAGGGCATCGATCCCGAGATCCTGGTGGACATGATGCGACGCCAGCAACGCCTGGGGCTCGGCGCCTCGTCGCGGGATTTGCTGCGGGCCGTCGAGGAATCGCTGGCGGATACGCTGATCGACGCGAAACAGCAGGGCCATACGAAAGTGGCGCTTGAATTGTCGGCGGGAACCGTGGTTGCGAGGCCGGAGCGATGAACACGCCATGGCAGGACGCGCCGGCTGGCGATGCATCGCTTTGGTCTCGCGCGCCTCTGTGGCGGCTGAGCGTGTGCGCGGCGGCGTTGCTGACGCTGGGTGTGGTCGGGTTTCCGCCGCATTGGCGCACGACGCCGGTTACGGCCGCGCCGCCTTTGCCCGAAGCGATCAGCTATCGTGCGCCATCGTCCAATCCCGATCCTCAAGCCGCGCCGGTTGCGCCCGCCGTGGCTCAGGTCGCCGCGCCCGCGGCCAGCGCCGTGAAGCCAGCGGCGTCGCAGGCCACGCTGGCCAGCGTGGCGGGAAAACCGCGTGCGGATGGCCGGAAGACGAAATCGGCCGATCCCGATGCTTCGGGCGCCTCCGCATCGCACGGCGCGATACAGACGGCAGGCGGCGCTGCCAACGCACTGACACCGGCACCGGCGCCGGTTGCCGCACAGATCGCCATGGCGGGCGGGACGCAGGATCCGTCCGGCCTCAATCCCGCGTTCGTCGGGCGAACCTATCGTCAATCGATCCGCATCGACGGATACGACCTGCCGTTGCCGGCGGGCGAATGGGCCGTGCTGGCGCGCGGCGGCGTGCATTCGAAAGGCTATGTCGGTTCCGCGTATTTCATGGGGCGCATCGAGCACAAGCGGCTGGTGGGCGCCATCCGGATTGCCGCGGTGCACGCCGACCCGACGCAGAGTGCGCCAGCCATCCGCTCGCTGAACGGCTGCATGGAGGGCAATCCGAACACGAACTACGTGTTCGTCGATTCGTCCGATGCGCCGGGCCTGGGATGCTGGTTGATCAATAATTACTACACGCCGCCCTGGAACGCATGGGCGGACCGGGCCATGAGGATCGACGGACTCGACCGCCGTGCCGCCGGCGATCTCGCGGCAAAGGGCGTGGATTACCCGCAGGATCTGATGTTCGTGCGCTTCAGCCGGCTGGAAAGCTGGGGCTTGCTGGAAGTGTCGTACATGTTTTCGCCGGAACTGGACGGCATCAAATCGGGTTCGGTGTTGTCGGCAGGGGAATCGGACTGGCACGCGACGCACATCGGACGTTTTCCCGAGAAGCTCGCCTATGTCGACAAGCTTCGCGCGTGGGGGCAGGGCTTCTGGCCCAAATTCAAGCAAGCGTTCGATTCCGGCAAACCGGCCACGCCGGCTGCGTCGGCCGCATCGGCTGCAGCGTCTTGAGGCGGCGGGCGCGAAATGCGCCCGGGCTTGCCGGTGCAATCGGGCGAAATGCGGGGTTGGTCAATTCGATCGATGGATCTCGGAAATCCCAGACATCCCAGACGACGGGCACGGCCACCAGCGGCGGCAGCGTCGATGCGGTGGTGTCGAACGCGCTCGGCACGCAGGTCGGCCAGACCGCCGGGCAGATCGGCGTCAGGCTGGCCGCGCAACTGAGCGCGGCAGCGCGTACGTCACGCTCAGCTATCTGACCAACCTCGGCGGCGAACACCCGCGCACCGTCACGGGCAACGCCGGGGTGCGCTGGGGGTGGTGAACGGTGACAGCCTGAGCCGCCGTCAATGACGCAGCCGCCCGAAGCGGTGATAGCGATCCATCAACGGCGTGGCCGACACGCCATGCACGATCACCGACAGCGCGATCACGCCGAGCACCGCGGGCGCGAGCGGCCGGGCCACGTTCGGCGCGTGTTCGATCGCGAACAGCAAGTAGTAGAACGAGCCGATCCCGCGAATCCCGAACCAGCCGATCAGGCGGCGCTGCGTGGCGCTCGCGGGCGAGCCGGCCAGCGACAGCATCGCGGCCAGCGGCCGGATCGCCAGCATCAGCGCCGCGGCGAGCGCGGCCATCGGCCACGAGAATTGCGTCGCCACCAGCGCGGGGAGCAGGCTGCCGATCATCGTCATGATCACCACTTCCGCAATCCGCTCGAGTTCGATCGTGAAGCCGAGCACCGATTCGGCCATGTAGGCGTGGGCGCGCTGCGGATCGCGTTCGGTCGCGCCGATGTCGTTCGAATCGATCGTGCCGATCACCTCGGTCGGCGCGCTCGGGCCGCTCGCGCGATGCTCTGCGCGCCGCATCGCCACGCCGGCCGCGAACGCGGACAGGAAGCCGAACGTGTCGGCCAGTTGCGCGAGGCCGAACGCGATCACGATCAGGCCGAGCGCGAAGAAGCCTTCCAGCCCGAGCGCCTGCGCGTGCTGCGTGCGCAGCCGCGTGATGCCGTGGGTGGTGATCCAGCCCAGGCCCGCGCCGATCGCGAGCGCGCCGGCGATGCCCCATGTGATGTGCAGCAGGAACGGCAGCGAGGCGGGCGCGGCGCCGTGCGTCACGTCGAGCTGGCCGCACAGCGCGAGGCCGGCCAGCACGAGCGGCAGCGAGATGCCGTCGTTCAGGCCGCCCTCGCCGGACAGCGCGAAGCGCACCAGATCGACGTCGCCGGGGTTGCGCACCTGCACGTCGTGGGCGAGCACCGGATCGGTCGGCGCGAGCATCGCCGCCAGCAGCAGCGCCGGCCCCCAGTCCAGGCCGAGCAGCCCGGCCGCCGCCGCGGCCAGCAGCGGCACCGTGACGATCATCGCGATGAAGCCGAGCCGCACCGGCAGCAGCCAGCGCCGGTCGAGCGCGGCCACGCGCAGGCGCAGCCCGATCGCGAACAGCGACACCAGCAGCGCGACTTCGGCGATCCGCCGCAGCAGCGTCGCGTCGCGTTCGAGATCGAGATGCATCATGCCGAGCCCGGCCGGCCCGAGCGCCGCGCCGACGGCCAGATAGATCATCGCCGTGCTGCACGGCAAACGATGGAGCGCGGAACTCGTCGCGCCCACCACGATCAGCACGCCGCCGACCATCAGATACCACAGGGTTTCGTGAAGCATCGGGATTCCTCCGTCGCGGATGGCGCGGAAGGTTGCGCGCGCCACCATTTCGGAGGGCGAGCAAGGATCGCGCCGCGCGCCGGCCATGACGCGGAACGCGCCTTGCGTGCTCCGGCGGTTCCTCAACCCGCAACCGGTGATTCCAAGGAGCCGACCATGCAACTCGTGAAACCGACCCTCTTGCAACTTCTCCGCGCCGCCGCCGGCGCATCGCTGGCCGCCGTGCTGGCCGCGTCTCCGGGCGCGCATGCGCAGACTGCCGTGCAATCCGCGCCGGCCGGCAGCATGCAGGCCTCCACCAACACGCCGCAGGGCGCGCGGGGCGAGACGCCGCATTACCCGGCCTCGGGCGTGGCCGGCCAGGGCGCGACGCCGATACAGGGCGCCAGCCCCGGCGGCAACGGCATGAAGCCGCACACGCGCAAGCCGAAGGGGGCGCGCGGCGAAAACCCGCATTACCCGGCGCCGGGCATGCCGGGCCAGGGCGGCAGCGCCGCGCAGGGGCAGTGACGAAGCGGGCCGGCCAGGCAGAATCTACAAAGCCTGTGGCAAAAACGGGCTGACGCGCGCGGCCGCCTCGCCCGGTATGGCGGGCGGCACGCGCATTGCGTACCCGTCGGGCAACCCGCGCCCGATGCCGATGGCCGGGCCGGCCCGATCCCGACAGGAGAAACGATGAACACGATGCCCATTGCGGCGAACCGCCGGTTCGCGATGTCCGCCTCTCATATTCCGCCGATGCCCGATCCCGATCCGGCCGATCCGCCGGGCCAGGACGATGTGCCCGGCGTGCCGCCGGAGCCGGTGCGCGATCCGGAGCGCGTGCCGCCGTTGCCGGTCAGTGCGCGAGGGGAGCGGGCGCGGTTCGACGAGCCGAGCCCGAACGACGAGCGCGGTTGAGTGGCCCATGCGGGCCGGTTGTTTCCCTCACGTGCTCGCCCGCGCGCAAATCTCGAACCCCAGATCCACCACCCGCTCGGCATGGCCGCCGCGCTCCAGCTTGTCGAGCAGCGCCTGCGCGGCGGTCGCGCCGATCATCGCCGGATCGATGCGCACCGTCGAGAGGCTCGGCTCGATGTCGGCGGCGGACGTCATGTCGCCGAAGCCCATCACCGCCAGTTGGCCCGGCACCGCGCAGCCGCGATGGATCGCCTCGACGATCGCGCCGTGCGCGGTCGAATCCGATGAGCAGACCACCGCGTCGGGCTGGAAATCCGTCTCCAGCAACTCGCTGAGCCCGGCGCGGCCCGAGCGCAGCGTGGTGGGCGGCAGCACGTGGATGGTGTGGTGGCGCGCGTCGGGATGTGCGCGCAGTTCGGCGATCAGGCCTTTCTCGCGCAATTGCGCGCGTTCCTCGGTGGTGGTCAGCAGCCCGAAACGGCGATAGCCCTTCGACAGCAGGAAGCGCGCGGTGGCGCGGCCGATTTCCTCGTGCGAGAAGCCGATCAGCATGTCGATCGGCGAGCGCGTCAGATCCCAGGTTTCCACCACCGGAATGCCCGAGCCGAGCAGCCAGCTGCGGCTCTGCGCGGTGTGCGTGACGCCGGTCAGGAATACCGCGTCGGGGCGGCGGCGCAGGATGGTCTGGAGCAATTGCTCCTCGCGGTGGATGTCGTAGTTCGTCACGCCGAGGATCACCTCGTAGCCGTGCTCGCGCAGCCGCGCCTCGAAGCTCTCGATCATGCGCGCGAACATCAGCGTGCTGATGCTCGGCACCAGCGCCGCCACCAGGTGGCTGCGCCGCGTGACGAGGCTGCCGGCCGCCAGGTTCGGCAGGTAGCCGAGCCGGTGCACGGCCTCCATCACGCGCTCGCGCGTGTGCTCCGACACGATGTTCGGCTGGTTCAGCGCGCGCGAGACGGTGATCGGCGAGACGCCGCTCAGGCGCGCGACATCGGCCAGCGTCACGCCGCCGGCCGCGGCATCCGCCGGCCCGGCGGCGTCCGCGTTTGTCTCGTGCGGCTTCGATGTCGGCCTTCCCATGTTCCGTGTCCTTGTTGTCGCCATGCCTGTCGGGACGAGCATTGTGCCTTTTCGCCCCGGGTTGCGGCGGCGGGGCGCGCCAGGCACATTGCCGATCCACGAATGATAGGGCTGTCATTGATGGATGTGAAGCGCTGTTTCGAGTTCATCTACATGTTTAAAAGACAAAAATACGCGTTTACGCGGATAGGTAAACGTTTCTTCGACTCAATATGATAGCGCTGTCATTTCGCAATCGCGACCATCCTTTCCTTATCGAGGTCATGCATGTCATATCAGGCCGACCCCATCCGGCACGTCGAACTGTCGCTCGTTCAGGTGCCGTTGCAGCACCCCGTCAGCGACGCCAAGGTCCTGACCGGCCGCCAGCCGCCGCTCTCGCACGTCGCGCTGCTGACGGCCGGCATCGAGACGGCGCAGGGCGAGCGCGGTTTCGGCTTCAGCTACACGCTGCGCGCCGGCAGCGCGGCGATCTTCGCGCACGCGCAGGAGTTGGCGCCGTTCCTGATCGGCGAGGATCCGAACGACATCGGCCGCTTGTGGGAGAAGCTCGCGTGGCAGGGCGCCTCGATCGGGCGCGGCGGCCTGGCCGTGCAGGCGATCGCCGCGTTCGATACCGCGCTGTGGGATCTGAAGGCGAAGCGGGCAGGGCTGCCGATCGGCAGGCTGCTCGGCGCGTATCGCACCGAGATCCCGTGCTACAACACCTCGGGCGGGTATCTGAACGCGACGCTCGACGACGTGCTGCGCAACGTCGATCGCTCGCTCGAGCGCGGCCTCGGCGGCATCAAGCTGAAGGTCGGCCAGCCCGATTTGCGCAAGGACATCGAGCGCGTGCGCGCGGTGCGCCGCCATGTGGGCGACGCGGTGCCGATCATGGCCGATGCGAACCAGCAGTGGGATTACACGACGGCGCTGCGCGCCGGCCTCGCGCTCGACGAATTCGATCTGGTGTGGCTGGAGGAGCCGCTGAGCGCCTACGACTACGTCGGCCACGCGCGGCTCGCGGACAAGCTGCGCACGCCGATCGCCACCGGCGAGATGCTGAGCAGCGTGGCCGAGGTGCAGCAACTGATCGCGCATCGCTCGGCGGCGTTCCTGCAGCCCGACGTGCCGCGCGTGGGCGGCTTCACGCCGTTCCTGAAGATCATGGCGGCGGCCGAGCAGCAGCGCCTGAAGCTCGCGCCGCATTTCGTGATGGAGCAGCACGCGCACGTGGCCGCGGCGTTTTCGGGCGAAACCTGGGTCGAGCATATCGAGTGGCTTGAGCCCGCGTTCAACGAACGCCTCGCGATCCAGGATGGCCGGATGCAGCTGCCCGACCGGCCGGGCTTCGGCTTCAGCCTGTCCGAGCAGGCGCTGCACTGGCGCGCCGCGCACGCGCGGATCTGATCGCTTCGCTGCGCGCCTTGCGATGACGGGCGCGGCGCGAGCGTTGGGTGTTGAACGCCGAGCGTCGAACGTTGCCGGCGGGCGATGCGGTTGCATTCGGGCGAGGACGCGATATGCTGGTCGGCTTCCGAGCGCATCCCCGCGTCGAGCACGCGGCGGGGGCGAGAAAAACCATGCGACGCCGATCGCGCACCACACCGAAAATATGACATCGACTCTGCCGGTCCTGAGCGACCATCCCATCGATCCCGATGTGCGCGAGTGCATCATGGCCGAATTGGCGGCGATCGAAAGCACGCACGACGTCAAGATCCTGTATGCCTGCGAGTCGGGCAGCCGCGGCTGGGGTTTCGCCTCGCCCGATAGCGACTACGACGTGCGGTTTCTCTACGTGCACAAGCTCGAGTGGTATCTGCGCGTGGAGCCGCAACGCGACGTGATCGAAAAGCCGATCGACGACGAGCTCGATGTCAGCGGATGGGAAATCCGCAAGGCGCTGCAATTGCTGCATCGTTCCAATCCGACGCTGCTCGAATGGCTCGATTCCCCGGTGGTGTATCTGCAGGATCCCGCTTATACGAGCGAACTCAAGGCGTTGGCGCGGGCGTTCTTTGCGCCGATGCGCGGGCGGTATCACTACCTGTCGATGGCCAAGAAGAACTTTCGCGGCTACCTGCAGGGCGACGACGTTCGCTACAAGAAATACCTTTACGTGCTGCGCCCGTTGCTGGCCGTGCGCTGGATCGATGCGGGGAAGGGCATGCCGCCGATGCGTTTCGCCGATCTGGTTGCCGGCACCGTGACGGACGCCGCCTTGCTCGGCGAGATCAACGCGTTGCTCGCCATCAAGATGCGCGCCGGCGAGGCCGAGATCGGCCCGCGCCGGCCGGCCATCCACGCATTCATCGAGACGATGCTGCGCGAGGCGGAGATCGAGGCCGACTACAAGCGCGCGGAAGGCGAAATCGCCATGCTCGATGGGTTCCTGAGGCGTGTCACGCAGGGGTAAACGCGCGGCGCACGAAACGCCGGGCCGTCTACCATGTCGAATCCGCCGGCTGGGGCATCCCGTCCCGGCCGCAACCGCTCGAAAGGCTCGCCCATGACCACCGTAACCTTGCTTGCCGACGACGAACTGTCGCCCGCCGCGAAAGCCGTCTTCGACGATATTCGCGCGACGCGCAATTCCGATTTCGTGAACAACTTCTGGCGCGCGCTCGCGCACGATCCCAAGACGCTCAAGCGCACCTGGGAAAGCATCAAGGAAGTGATGGCGCCGGGCGCGCTCGATCCGAAGACGAAGGAAATGCTGTACGTGGCCGTGTCGATCGCGCACGGCTGCGCCTATTGCATCCACTCGCACACGGCCGGCGCGCGGGCCAAGGGCATGACCGACGAGGAATACGCGGAAATGCTGGCGATCGTGGGGATGGCGTCGGAAACCAACCGGCTGGTGACCGCGCTCGGCGTGCCGACCGACGAGGCGTTCATGGTGGGCTCGGGCGGGGCGTAAGCGCGTTTCGACCACTTCGTGAATCGACGATGACATACAACTTGCTTCTGTGGCGCTGGTCCGACGATTACGACACGCCAGCCAAGCGCAAAAAGTCGGGTGTCAAATTCGGCGACATCACGTCGGCGTTCGCGCGCACCGGTACGCACGCCGCGATCGGTCGTGCCGATATCGACGGATTTGGTCATGCAGTGGGCGAGGCGCTGGGGCATGACGCGGAGCATCGTCCGTTCGTGCTGACGTTATACGAACACTGTGCGGTGGCGAATTACACGCATGAGGTCAGGCTGGAACTGGTGCCGAAGATAGCCGCCATTGGACGGCGCTTCGGGTTGAATGCTTCGGAGTTTTGATCGCAATGGCAAACAATTTTGCGCAAAACAAAAAACGAAAAGCCTGTATCTGATTGAATTTAATGCCGCATCAAAATTCATTTTGTGCGGCACTAAATATCGATTTTCTTGAAAAATAATATTTGCTGCGATGTGGTCGAAATTTTAAACAAATGCAATCACAAAGTGACCACTGGCGAAGCCGTGAACGCCTTGTGGTGATGCTTGGAAAGGGGGGATCCCGCTCAACTGACCGGAAACGCCGGCGAATTTTCCGACGATCTCCGAGAAGTTGCCTACGAATATCGTGCATGAGTTGGCTTGCGGGCCGGGGTGGCCTGAAACGGTACAGGTCAACCCCATACTGAAGACGCGCGCTTCACCCTGCGCCGAATAGTTGAATACGCCGGTAACGGTGGATCCGAACGGGCTTGCCGTCACCGCGCCTGCAGCAGAGGTTTCCTCCGGATCAAAGCCATCGGGGAATTGAATTTCGTAAATCATGGGAAAAGGCACGCCGTCGATATGCTGAATAACGTGCCCCGAGGTATATTTTGCCATTTCTGTCACTCGATTCTTATAAACCCTACTCTTTTGGCTTTTCGGGAAACGCCCCGCAAGTAGGTTTGAACTCGCAGGCGACAATCAAAGCTCTTTATATTTTCGGCGTCTACTGCTGAAATTGACAGGTGTTAAATTGTTATTCTCAATAGCCTTTCATAACAAAATTAATGTGGCGCCGAGCGGGGCGCGCTTCTCGATGAATTTGGTTTCTTTAAATTGAATGTTTATGTCGCCGAGGTGACTCGACAGAGATCATCAGGCTCTCCGGTGAGGTTGGTGAGAAACTTGCTGTTTGCATTTCATGCTACCCATCTTCGCTGTTTGCGCGACGGACTGGCGGGATCGGTGAAGGCGAGCGGTGGGGTAGAACGCGCATGCCGCGCGGCGTACACCACATCGGGGCGCGGTCTTGACTAGATTAAGGCCCGAATGGGGCGAGGCTCGCGAAGCGCGAAAGCCATGCCCGAAGCGACGCGCAGGGAAACGCTTGGCGTGTCATGTTGAATGAAAGGCGGATCGGCTAGAATTCGGCGGCCACGGACCACAAGAGTTCGGGGCTAGAACCTGAGATGAGGAAAACAAAATGAGTTTGTCGCCACTCGGCGGCAGCTCGACCAGTTTCGCCAGTTCGCTGGGCTCGCCCGCCGGACTTGGTGGCCTGGCGGGCTCGCTCGCCTCCGGCATTGCCAGCCAGGTCGGCCCGCTGGCGGGCCTGACCGGAAAGATCGACACCCTGCAGCGTGCAACGCAGTTGGCGCAGACGGGCTTCTCCCTGCTCCAGCAGCAGCCGGGCGCCATCGCCAACTCCATCAACCAGGTCGCCGGCAGCTCGGCCACACTCACGCAGCTCAACCGCTACGTCACGATCGACACGCCGCTCGGCGCCGACGTGCTGCTGGTCAACGTGGCGGTCGTCGACGAGCACGTCAACCGCCTGCCGGAAATCCACCTCGATCTGCTTTCCCACCGCAACGATCTGAAGGCGGCCGACCTCATCGGTCAGCAGGTCAAGTTGAAATTCGATCAGCAGTCGAGCGCCGCGCTGTTGGCCGCCGCCACAGCCAGCAGCGGCGACGACGCGCGGCATTTCGACGGCTATGTGGCTTCATTTGACCGGGTTGGCCATCCCGGCGCTGTTACGCGCTACCAGATGTCCGTGGTGCCGTGGTTCTGGTTCCTTACGCGCACCACGGATTGTCGAATTTTTCAGAACCAGACCGCCCAGGACATCCTGGCCGCCGTATTCGCCGAGCACGGCTTCAGCGACTACGCATTCGACATTCAAGGCACCCAGAAGCCGATCGAGTACATCGTGATGTACCAGGAGTCCTATTTCAATTTCTGTGCCCGTTTGATGGAACAGGAAGGCCTCGTATGGACGCACCGGTATGAGGAAGGCAAGCACACGCTCGCGATCGGCGATAGCAACAACGTGTTCAGGGCCATTGATAGGCTCTCGAGCGTGCCGTACTCGGACAGCGCGTCGAGCGAATACAACGGCATCGACCAACTGAACCGCGGCAGCCACTTTGCAGTCGGCAAAGTGACGTTCCGCGACTTCAACTACCACGCACCATCGTCGCCGCTCATGCTGGTGGAGTCGTCCACCACATTGAACTACGCGCGGCTGCACTCGACCGAACGCTTCGAACATCAGTCGCTCTACGACTTGAGCGCAGACGGCGATCGCTACGCACGCTACGCGATCGAGGCGGAGGAAGCGCTGGCGCAACTTTATACCGGGCAGGGCTACGCGTGGCGCATGACCACGGCCGGCCACGTCGCGGTGGCCGGGCATCCCGTGGCGGCCGACAACCAGGATTACGCGATCCTGCAGGTTCGTCACGAGGCCGTGAACGACTACAGCAAACACGCAACCGATCTGCCATATCGCAACAGCTTCACCCTGCTGCCGTTGAAAGTGCCGTACCGGCCGCAGCGCCTCACCACGAAACCGCTCATCCAGGGGACCCAGTCGGCGATCGTGGTGGGGCCGAAGGGCGAGGAAATTTACACGAACGGCAGTTGCGTGAAGCTGCACTTCTTGTGGGACCGCCGCGGCAAGCAGGACGGCACCGATTCGATGTGGGTGCGCGTGTCCCAGCCCTGGGCTGGAGCCGGCTGGGGCGCGGCCGCGATTCCGCGGATCGGCCAGGAAATGCTGGTGGCGTTCAATCAAGGCGATCCGGACAACCCGGTGATCGTGGGGCGCGTGTACAACGGCGAGCAAGGCAATCCCTACGATGGCGCAGCGGGCCAGACGATGGGCATCAAGAGCCAGACCCACAAGGGGCAGGGCGCGAACGAGATCCGCATGACCGACACGAACGGGGCGCAGGAGTTGTTCGTCCATGCGCAGAAGGACATGAACACGGTGATCCTCGACAGCGAGACGCATCAGGTCGTGGGCGGCTCGCGGACGATCAGCGTCGATGCGGGCGATGAGACGAAGCAGATCGCCAAAGGCAACCTGACCGAAACCATCGCGCTGCAGCGGAGCACCACCGCCACGACCGTCGAAGTGATCACGCCGGCCAAAGATGGCGGCGGCGGCACACAGATCTACGACGCTGAGCGGGGCATCTTGCTGAAGGTGCAGGACAGCTCGATCTCGCTTGCTCCCGAAGGCATCCGTCTTGAGCACAAGGGGTCGGTGATCCTGATGACCGACGACGGCGTGATGGTCAACGGCCAGCGCATCGACCTCAACAAATGACCCGGGTACCACCGACCATGCAATACGCCATCCACGAAGGCACATTCGAGCTGCCCGACGCCGCGCTCGATCGAACCGTCAACATTGTCGCGATGAACGTCGGCCCCGGCGGCCTCAACCTCGTCGTGGCGCGTGGCCGGTTTCGCGACGGTGAGGATCTCGAAGCGTTCGTCGCGCGGGAGTGGGACGTTGCATCGCGCGACGCGAAGCTGCTGAACGAGCAGTCGCGCCGCGCCGTCATAGTGGGCGGCCGCACCGGCCTGGAGATCACCGCCACGCTTGAGCAGGACGACCGGATCTGGCATCAGCTTCAGACCATCTTCCCCTCGGATGACGCCGGCCGCGTACTGGTGATGACGCTAACCAGCGCCGCGCCGCTCAACGCGGAGCAGCAGGCGATCGCCGAACGGATCTTCGCGAGCTTCCGGCCGGCCTCGGGCCGGCCCGGCCCGCTGAGCGGCGGAGACGCCCAGTGAGCGCCGAGCCGACCGCAGCCGCGCGCAAGGAGGATCCGATCTCGCACACCTCGTTGATGGGTGAGCTGGTCGGGACGCTGGGATCGGTGGTGGGCGGTGCGTTGATCGGTGGTCTAGTGGCCGATCTTATGGAAGGGGCGGTGTTTGCCGGTCTGGCCGCGCTCGAAATTGGCACGGCCGGGCTCGCGACGCCGCTCGTGGTCGCGATTGGTGTGGGTGTTGCCGTTGGCTCCGGCGCGCTGATGGAAGCGAGCGGGATGAACGACGCGATCGACGAAGGTGCCAAGTCGCTCGCCAACGCCATCGCGCCTCCGCAGATCAAAGGAAAGGTCGCTAGCGGCTCAGGCAACGTCTACGTGAACGACAGGCCAGCTGCGCGTGCCGCGCAGCCCAGCGACCTGGACACCGTTCAGTGCCAGGATCACTCTGGGCCGCAGATGGTGGCGGAGGGTTCGGGCAACGTCTATATCAACAACCAGCCGGCCGCGCGCGTGGGCGACAAGTCGACCTGCGACGGGACTATCGCCGAAGGCTCGGACAACGTGTTCATCGGCGGCGGAACTCAGCGCGTGCGGGAGGTGAAGTCCGCGAGCCGCCTGGGCTGGCTCGGTGCTGCGCTGGGCATCGCGCTGGCGCTGTGCGGCCGGGGCAAGGGGAGCTGGAGTGAACTGAAAAGTGCAGTGCCATGCCTCGCGGTGAACTTCGCGGCCGGCGCGTTCGGAACCTGGCTGGGCAGCCTCGTGAAGCCCTCGGCGGGCCATCCCGTGAATGTGATCACCGGCGGGAAGATCCTCGACGGGGCCGACGACACCGACTTCGTACTGCCCGGGCCGCTGCCGATCGAATGGCGCCGCTTCTACAGCAGCCACGACGATCGCGCGGACAGCCTGTTCGGGCCGGGCTGGAGCGTCCCGATCAGCGTCGAGTTGCGGCTCGAGCGGATCGATGGCCAACTGATGTCGGTCACCTACTGGGACGAGCAGGGCCGGGACATCATGTTTCCGGCTGTACGGCCTGGCGAGAGCCACTACAGCCTGCCGGAAGGGATGCATTTGATCTGTACCGAAGGCGGACATTACGTGGTCGAGTCCGCCGAAGGCTTATTCCGCGATTTCGGCCGTGCAAGCGGCGATGCGGATGTCGAACCGCTGAAGCTGCGGCGGCTCGAGGATCGCAACGGCAACTGGATCGAAGTCGAATCCGAGGTTGGCGGCGATCTGGTTCGCCCCGGCCGGTTGCTCGACAGCGCCGGCCGCGTGTTGACGCTCGTCTACGACGCGAAGCATCCGCAGCGTGTCGCCGAAATCGAGTTGACGCGTGGTGTGGATGGCGAGCAGCCGGAAACGCTCGTTCGCTACGCATACAGCGACGCCGGCGAGCTCGCCACCGTCACCGACCGCGCCGGCCACGTTGCGCGACGCTTTGGCTACGAGCACGGCCTGATGACGCGCCACACGTTGCCAGGCGGCCTGCGGAGCTTCTACGCGTGGAGCGGAACCGGGCGCGACGCACGGGTTGTTCGGCACTGGACCGACGACGGTGAGGCCTATACATTCGACGCAGACCTTGACGACCGCATGGTGTCCATCACCGACCAGTTGGGTCGCGTCACTCGCTGGACCTGGAACGAAGACCGGCAACCAACGAGCCACACCGATGCGGAAGGCCATGTTTGGCGCATGGAGTGGAATAACCGCCGGCAGCTTCTGAGCACGACCGACCCGGCCGGCAACACGACGCGCTTCGAGTATGACGAGAAGGGGCGCCAGACACTGCGCATCGACGCCTTGGGACGCATCGAGCGCACTGAATGGAATGGCTTCTATGACCTACCGGTGGCCGAAACCGATCCCGCAAACGCACGCTGGATCTATCGCTACGACGATCGCGGGAATCTGATCAAGGAGCGTGACCCGACTGGCGCCGCGACCGACTACTATCGCGACGAACGCGGGCTCGTGCATACGATTCGCGATGCACGGGGTGGTTACAAATACCTCGAATGGAATGCCCGGGCGCAGATCACTGCGTACACCGACTGCTCGGGTAAAAGAACGCGCTTTGCCTACGACGCTCGCGGCGCGCTCGCGCGCGTGGTCAACGCCGCGGGCGACGCCACTGAGTACGAGGCGGACGCGATGGGGCGGATCACCTTGATCGTCCAGTCAGACGGCGCGCAGCAGACGTTCCGCTACGACGGCGCGGGCCGGCTTCTGCAGGTCACCGATCCGATGCAACGCAGCACGCGCTACGAGTGGAACGCGCGTGGCCTGCTGCTCGCGCGTGTCGACGCTGCGGGCCGCGTCGTGCGGTTCGGGCACGACGAAGCGTTCCGCTTGGCCAGCCTCACGAACGAGAATCGCGAGACCTATCACTTCCGCTACGACCGCCGCGACCAGCTGATCGAGGAGATCGGACTCGATGGACGGGCACGGCGCTACGAATACGACGCACGCGCGCTCGGCGTGGCGCTGCAGGACGGCGCGCTGCGCACCACGTTCGAGCGCGACGCGATCGGCCGCGTGACGGCTAAGGAAGTCGGCCAGGCGCGGCGCCGCTATCTGTACGACAAGGCCGGCCGGCTCGCCGCGGCCGAGCTGTATGCGCTCACCGCGCGCGGCCCTTCGCTCGCGAACCGCGTCAACCTGAAGTACGACGGGCGCGGCCAGGTTCTCGAGGAGTACACGCCAACGGGCTGGCTGACCCACGCCTACGACGAGCTCGGCAACCGCACTACCACCACGATCTCAGGCGAGCAGGCGATCGACTGGCTGCACTACGGCTCGGGCCACGTGCACCAGGTGCGCGTCGACGGCGCGGTCATCGCCGATTTCGAGCGCGACGACCTGCATCGCGAGATCGTGCGCACGCAGGGCCAGCTGACCAGCCGATTCCGATACGACAGCGTCGGCCGACGCACGTCGGTGGCCACCGCGCCTCACGCCGGCGCCGACGCGCTGCTGGCCAAACAATGGCAGTTCGACCTGGCTGGCGACGTCCTGCAGAAGCACGACCAGCGCCGCGGCACCACCAGCTATCGCTACGACCGGACGGGCCGTATCGAGCTGTCGACGGCACCGGACATCCCGGCCGAAGTTTTCCGCTGGGACGCCGCGGCGAACTTGGTGTCGAGCGATCATCCGGGCGGCTATGTCGAGCACAACCAGTTGAAGGTGTTTGAGGACAAGCGCTTCGAATACGACGAGTACGGGCGGCTCGCGCGCAAACTGCGTGGACGCGGTACCGGCCACGAGCAGACGTTCGAGTACGACGACTGGCATCAGTTGAAGAGGGTGGTGACGAAGGATCCGAATGGCGTGTCGATCTCTCACTTCGAGTACGACGCCCTCGGCCGGCGGATCCGGAAGCTGAACGGTAGCTACACCAGGACGGATTTCCTCTGGGACGGCATGCGCCTGGCGCAGGAAAGTTTCCATGGGCGGCGCGGCCCTGAGACGTTGACATTTCTCTACGAGCCCGACAGCTATGTACCGTTGGCTCGTATTGATCGACGCACGCCGGCGGCCAACGATGACCGTGGAGGGGGTAGCGATCCGGTCTACTACTTCCACACTGATGTGTCGGGAATGCCCGAGGAGCTAACGGATGCGGTCGGCGAGATCGTCTGGCAGGCGCGCTACAAGGTCTGGGGGAATGCGGTCGAAGAGCAGTGGATCGCGCGTCCGGCTGAGCCGGCGCCGGCGGCCTGGAGCGCTGAAGCTCCTCGAGCTGCCACGCCGGTTTTCGAGCCTCGGCCGCAGAACCTGCGCTTTCAGGGGCAATACCTCGATCGCGAGACTGGCTTGCACTACAACACGTTCCGGTTCTACGATCCCGACATTGGGCGGTTTATCCATCCGGATCCGATAGGGCTGGCGGGGGGAGCGAACCTCTATCAATATGCGCCGAACCCGATCTCGTGGATCGATCCGTGGGGTCTTGCCAAGTTCGGTTCAGGCAAGGGCACCCATTATGCGAACGTGACGGTCACCGACGCTTCAGGGAACGTCCTGCATACGGAAGGGTTGCAAAGCGGAAACATGACACCCGAGGAGAAGGCCCTCGGTTTCCCCAGAGCGTCTCTTGCGACGCATACCGAGGCCCGGGCTGTCCGTCAGATTCCACTTGAGCCCGGCCAGGTGATGACGATCGACGGTCAATACCCCCCCTGTAAATCCTGCCAGGGCAAGATGAGGATGGCTGCTGAGCAGAGTGGCGCTACCATTCACTACACTTGGGAAGAAAACGGCTCCCCGCAAAAGAAAACTTGGCGAGGCAGCGGATGTTAATTCGGAGCATCACATGAAATTCCAATTCACCGCAGAGAACGTAGTGTCGTATGTGGAGGACGACGTCGTCGTGGTCAGCTTCGCTGACTCGATGAGCGACGAACCGCAACGCTACCTGATCCTCTCCCAAGCTCTGTTTGACAGCGGGGATGATGACGGACAGATCAGTGTCGAGTATGGGGCTGACGGAGATAGCGTCAACACCGATGTGCTGTCCGCGCGGCTTAATTCTGAGGGTTTTGAACTAAAGCTCGATCCGGCCGCCGCCGGCGTCTCTGAGTTCCAGATCGATCTGGTGGCTCCCCTCACCGACGAACATCGTGCGCATCTCGCGCAGGTATTCCATAAGTCCAAGGGGAATTTTTCGATCGAGTGAGGCTTTTCCTCGCAGAGAAGCTCCTCATCAGATCTGGCCTATGCTGATACGGGAACAAGGACAATCCATCACGCTGCTGCGCTCGGCGGCCCGCCCAGCCGGGACGTCGTTCCAAGCCGAGATGTTCCGGTAGCGATTCCAAGTTCGATTGGGAGCGCGCGAGCCTAGATGGAGCCAACGTCTCCAGTCCCCCGGGGGCCGGAAACTGGCCCCAATCCGACGTACTACAGCAAGCTCGGATCGAAACGGCGCGGCGTCGAGTGTCCTGTTTTATTTTCGCCGCGTCTTCTTACGGCCCTTCGCTTCTGCCTGGGCCAACTCTCGTGCATCCAGCACATAGTCCGGAGAGTCGGCTAGCCGCTCCACCGTTAAGTCGATGAAAGCCCGGACGCGTGACGGCTGTGCCGCACGGCTTCCGTAATAAACGTAGACGCTCATGTGATCGGCGGCGTGGTTCGTGAGCAGCGGAACGAGTTGTCCCGAGCGGATTGGCGCCGCGGCCGACAGGCCTGAAAGCAAGCCGATCACATGACCCGACAGCACCGCCCTAGCCTCTAGTTCGGCATCGTTGCTCGCAAACGTAGGCGGCAAGTCCATGGAGATCACTTCGCCACCAACCTTGAGAAGCCAAGGTAGAACGCGGCCAGTATCAGGTTGGCGGAACACGCTGCATCGATGCGTGGTCAGTTGCTCGATGGAGTTCGGGGCGCCGTGTGCCGCGATGTAGGAGGGTGCCGCACAGACGATCAACTGCATCGCGAAAAGGCGACGAACGGCGAGGCCGTCTTCTGGCTGTCGTCCAATACGAAAGCCCACATCGGCGCGCTCTTGCACCCAGTTGCTAATGCGATCGTCGGGTTCTACGTGCAATCTGCCGCGGTCTTCATCGACATTCGTGGTAGCTCTTCGCTGCCGCAATGGCATACTCGTCCCGTGCTTGGGAAGATTTATCGTGCGTATATCTCGGAATGCATCGCGGTGCTAAACCGCTACGCGTGCTGCAAGGAAATCTACGTCAATGGTGACTGCGTATGCGGCTTCTTCGACACGACATCGGGAATTGGAGTGCGCGAAGCATTTAACGCAGCGTGTGCGCTCAATGCGTTGATCCAGCACCTAAACTATCGATTTGAACAGAAACCGTACGCACCGCTCCGTTGTGGGATCGGAGTCGCTCATGGACGCGCCCTGATGATCAAATCGGGCTACAGCGGCTCCGGAATCAACGAAGTGGTTTGGATGGGCGACGTCGCCAATGAGGCGTCGAACCTTTGTCATCAGGGCAACCGCGATGGCCGCGCCGCGATTCAGGTGTTGGCGGAGGTTTATCGCAGGCTGGGGCCGCGCGACCGGTCTCTATTGCACTGTGTCTTCGCAACGGATTGGAGCGTCGATCACTACGAGGGGGAGGTCGTAAACGTGTCGATGGCGAGTTGGCTGTCCGAGCAGCGCGATCGCGATCGCGACCGACGGCGGACTGTGGTGGGTAACGCGCTGCTGAATCTACCGACGTTGCCACAATCGCAGTACTTCGGCTTGGGGCTCGGTTTCGTTCCGGCTCCGCTGCCGCCGAGCACGCCCATGATACCCGTCCCGCCGCCTGTCTCCAATGCGCTACTCGACGCGCTTCTAGGAAAAACACCTACCTTTACCCTCGCCGATCTGGCGAAATCCCAAACGCCGTATCCCAGCGGCCTACTCGACGGGCTAACGGACTCCATCCCACTTGCCGATCTGCTGAGCAGCACGTACACGACGCGAAAATAAGCCTAAGCGGGCCATAGTTTGCGTTGGTATGTGGCACGCGGGCGGCTGCGTCGGCCTCGGTGGGGCTGATACACAACAAGGTTCGCTGACGGTAGAAAATCGAACCTTGTCTTGGCCAAGTTTCATCGCAAGGCCAAGCGGTGGCGGCATTGACTGTCGTCGTCTTTTTGCTGACTGATATACCTGCTTTCACGGAGCCAAAGGGTCTAAATCCACCTAAAACCTTCGATCTACTGTCCTGTAAGTCGGATCTGCGAGCGCAATTGAATCGGCGCCAAGGCACGATACTTTTGCATCACTGACTGATAGATTGCTTCACCTCTTTCGCTCGCAATGGTCGCGATGAGCACATATGGTAACGAAAGCGTCTCGCTGTTTTTGACCGGTAAGCCATGTTCGCGAGCCCCATGATCTACGTCAAAATACGCATCAAGCAATTCTTCAGCAGCGAAGCTGCAGTCCCGGTGCAGGACCGTTTCCCATTTGAAGGCGCCGCGCCGCAGATCCTGCTCATTGCCATAGCCTGTGCTAGTGAAGAAGGGCGCTGTCGACTCGGGGCCTCTCGGCCTGAAAGTTACGGTTAAACCATGTTTTGTGTAGTTCACCGGATCAGCAGCGTCTACAGGCGAGGTGAAGCAAAACGTTGCCCTGATCCGAAACCGGACTCCAATAGGAACGGAGGGTATCGGCAACTGGATCCTCATAGTGTGGCCTGCGGCAATGCTCCCGTGGTAGAGAACGCTGGCCTCAGAGTCTCCACATGTGAGGAGATCTTCCGGCGCATCAGGGAACCGTCCCCAGCCAACCTCCAAGGAGTTGGCACCTTCAGCGCGTTCGGCTCTGTGAATTAGTAGCGCACGTAGTGCAGTTGCAGATAGTTGTGTCTCGGACATCGCACGTGCAGCTGCTGCCGTGCGAAGCGCGAGTGGAGAGGCAAAGCTCGTACCCTGAACGCCGGTCAATCCACCGGAAAGTGGATTCAATAGAACGAGGGGTTCAGCGGCTGTTCCGCCAAAAGCCAGCCCATCCGGCTTGACGATTCCAGGCGACCGACCGGGTCCAATCGAGCTATACGGAGCGCGACTCCAAAAAAATTCGGATGAGCTTGCCGAGCCGACGGATAACGCATTGACCGCATCTGCTGGCGCCTGAATTCGGCTCATCGGGCCTGATATCTCACCGTCATTTCCAACGGCCACAGACATCAGCGTTTTGCCGTCTGCCAAGCAGTTATCTAGCATCACGGTCCAAGCGTGTGGATGCCCATCATCTATTGGATACCGAGGCCCCAAGGACAGGTTCGCGAAATCGATGTCGCCCTTATCAAGCAAATTTTTCACTCGATGCATGCAGTCATACAGGTCGGGATCTGCCTCATCCTCCTGGCCAATGACCCTGTGATGCACAACATTGAAGAATGGGCGAGGTAGCGTCGGCGTGCCAGAGGATACCGCCCCGAACAACAATGCTGACGTGACTTCAGTGCCGTGGGAAAGATAGTCGGCGTGCGTGTCAGCCAAATCACTGGGCACATGTTCGATACACCAGCGGGAAAAATCTTTTGCTCCGAGGCCTCCATCGAAGACGGCGACGTGAAGCGCCTGATCCAATGCATCAGCATCCGGGACTTCGGGCGCCTGAACCGTGAGACGTTGCCGTACAACCGGGCGGTTCAGACGAAGCTTCGGCAACCTCCGAATGGCACGCAGCGCCGTGAACTGCGCAAAACGGTCCAACATATTCCGCGGCACCAAACCGGGCATGAATACCAATCCGGGCACAGCTAACTGCTTGGCTGGATAAATTATCGACTGGCATTCCTTGGCATACGACTCCAAGTCGTCGAGCAGTTCGGTGTCAGAGCCATTTGCATGGATGATGAGCTCTATCGGCACGCTAGTCTCATCCCCCGTAATGCGGAGCAATCGTTCATCCTGGCCAAGAAAACGAATCGCCTCGAGCTTGCGGTAGTCCTGCTGAATACCTTTTCCCGTAGCATCCGACAACAACATATCGAGAAAAGCTTGAAAGGCATCGACCGTGCCGGAAGCATAGATTTCAACGGTCGGTTGTTCTCCTACAGGCGCGTGTACGCGAGGATCGTTATCTGGCAGGACGGTCGCCGGCTTGCTACCAACGGTTCGCAAGCCCGTCTTGCTAAATACCTTAGATGGCATATTCCATTTGGACTGGAAGGCCGGATGGACAGTAATGATGCTCGCCACTTCACCGCGTGGTTTCGCATTCATTGGAACGGTTTGTGCCGTCTTAATGATCTCTTCAATTTTTGGCCGCAAGCGTGTCCGCGCGTCCAGGATGCTGTAGGGATAAGCCTTCTTGCTGCTTCCACCTGGAGTTGGCTCCATTTGACTAGTTAATACGCTCCCGTTCCCGATCAGCAAATTAGGCCCGGCCATCATCATCTCCCTTGAAGCGCTTCAACGAGCGAACTACGGTGGTGTGAGAGGTATGCAGGGTGTCAGCAATCTCTCGGGTCGTCATCTGCCGGCTGTGATAGATAAACGCGAGCAGATCGCGGTGGTCTCGTTTGGCGTGGCTAGCGGTCTTTTCCGTTGCGGAGGGCAATGACACCGCCCACGCGACGAGCGCCTCATCAAATGGTCGCTCATCGAGAACTGTTTGCTTGCGGGCGCTATCTAGCGCACGGGAAATGGCCGAGAAAGTTTGACCATCGGTTACCGTAGCGATCGCCTGAGCGAGTTCCGGGGGAACTTGATGTGCCAAGAGCAAAGCCGAACGCTGCTCGTGATCGGGCAGATTAAGAGTAACGGTGGCATCAAATCGCCGCCATACTGCGGGATCAAGCAATTCCCCATGGTTCGTAGCTGCAACCAATAGGGAACTCGAGGACCAATCATCAATTGTTTGGAGGATCACGGTAACGAGGCGTTTAAGTTCGCCGACATCGCTGTCATCGTTACGGCGTTTAGCAATAGAGTCGAACTCGTCCAACAGCAAAACACATGGGTGTTCTTGGGCATAGTTCAAGACGGCACGTACATTTGCGCCGGTCTTGCCAAGATAGCTGCTCATCACACTGGCCAAATCCAAGGTCAGTAAAGGCAGCGCTAACTGCTGAGCCAGCCAGCTAGCAGTCATCGTTTTTCCCACGCCCGGAGGCCCGCTCATTAACACTGAGCGCACAGGCATCAAATCGGCTGCTAACAATTTATCTACAGCCCGGCGCTCCTGAATCACCCGCTCGATAACTTGACGCACCATTGGGTTGAGAACAGGCTCTTCGCGTGGTCGATCTACCTCTTCGACTCGAACAAGCGGAAGTTTGGTATCAGCATCGACCGGTAGCGCCTGAGGTCCGCCGTCACGACGCAAGGAGCGGCTAGCGCCGGACAGAAGGGCACCCACCGATTTTCCTAACTCTTCGTCAGTTGTTCGCACAAAGCTGGCAAACCGGCGAACGCGCATCTCGATAGATGCCCCGCCCACTCGCATGGCATCTTGGAACAACTGAATCAACTCCTCTTGTGCCCTACGTTCCACTGCGAACTCCGCCCAGTAAATTCTTAATCATCTCTGGAACGAATTCTATCACGGAAGATTTTGAAAATGTTCCAAGTGTGCCTGGAAAACTCAAAAACGAGAGGTATGTTATTGATTGGTAAAGGTTAATTTTCTATGTCGGTTTGTTTTTGTGGAACATTTTTTATTGGCGGGGCCCGGGGCCGAGCTGCGGCAGGTGTCTCGGTTGGCAGGACTGGCTGAGGGTTACTTGAGCAGTACTAGACGTACCGGACAGACGCGAAGTCGTATCGCTTTATCCGTTCATTGTCGGTGACTGGCAATATGCGTTCTGCCGCCGCCTAGACGACAAGTAGCCGGCCAAATGGATCCCTATGTAACAGCGGAAGGGCCGGCATGCGTCGATCTGAAAATCGTCACGTCCCGGTGCGCTCTTGATCACGATCTCCTGCAGGCTCGCAACGCTGGCCGAACAGGAGAGCCTCGGTTCACAGCGGCGGCGGCGCGCCGTCTACGCGCACGCTGGCAACGGATCGGGCGAACGGACGCAATGATGTGTTGTCGGGGCGCGACTCCCACGCGCGACGCAATCGTGTGATGCAGAAGCGAAATCGGCCGGTTTGTCTTTTCCAGCCAATGATTGTGTCCAGTTACGACATAGATTTGCGTCCTCTTAGCGGGACGTTTGTCTGGCACGGGCGGTGGCCAGGGCGCGCCTGGCCGGCTCGTCATCGATGTACTGGTTGAGCGTACGCAAATCTGCGTGTCCCATGTTCTCGATTGCATCGCGCGCGTCCAGCCCGCGACTCATCGCGGCGGCCAATCCTTTCGCATATGTGTGGCGCAGCCAGTGCGTGGACGCCGCCTCAAAGCGTACAGCGTCGACGGTGCGCCGGTGAGCGCGCGCGTACGCCAGTGTTTCGGCGCACAGGCCGGTCAGCAGCTTCCAGACGGCCGAGCGGTCGCGCAGGCCCTTCCACTCGCCGAACCGCGTGCGCCGTACCGACAGCAGTAGGGGCAGACGCTCATCGGGCGCCGGTACCGGCGTCAGGCCGTACGCGAGGCGGTACGCCTGCAGCGGAACTGCAAGCTCATCGCAGGGCACCCAGCGGGCCTTGCCGCCCTTGCCATGCTCCACGCGCAGTAACCACTGGAAGGGCGACGCGTCTGGAAACTCCCGGCGCAGGGTCTCCGCGACCGGCTCGATCCGAACATGGCCCATGTGACAGTGCACGGCCTCGCTGGTGCGCAGGCCCGTCAGTTCGAACAGTTGCACCGTAAAGAGGTCGCGGGCCCGCGCGAGACGCGCCTCGCGCGTCGCCTCGGGGCGAGCAGCGATCGCCTCGCGCATGAGCGCGGTGTCGGCCGGGGCGAGAAAGCGCGCCTGCTTTTCCCGGGCGCGCCGCCCGACCGTTGGCAGGCCGGTGGCGGGATTGAGCTGCAGGTGGCCGACGTCACGCAGCCAGTCGAACAGGGCGGTGACGATCTTCTGCGACTGGCCAGCCGAGGCGTCCGAGAGGGGGCCCAGAAACGGCCGCCACGGCGCACGCCGCGCGCACGCACGGCCCAAGGCGCCGGCGCCTGCAGGAAGGCGACGTATCGGGAAAACTCATCCAGTGCCGACTCCGGCGTACGTGGGCCGCATCACGAAGGTCGAACACCGCGCGGACGGCTATTACCTGCACTTCGAGCGGGATCACCGCGTCGACCCGATTCCGCAGGATAAGCTGCTCGCGATGGCCGCCGCGCTGGACATCCGAACGCCCACCCGCAGCTTCGGTGACCTGGGCAGCAGTCACTGGTCGGTCAAGCACGTGGACCTGTATCGCGTGCTCGAGCGGCACGGCCTTTTCCGGTCGGCCGCACTCCCTCGGGAAGCGCTGCTGACCGGTGGCGTCGGCGAAGCGGCTGGATTTCCGGACCGGGAGCCGCAGTATTTCACCGCCGCGACGGTCCGGCCGGGCGAAGACGCGGCGACGCAGCAGATCACCGGTGGTGGCATGCTAGCCATGCCCGCCGCGCAGCCGTCGGCGGGTGCGATCGCCGCGAAGCAGCCATCTTCACTGGCTGGGGCCGCTGCCCGTGACATGGTTGTTCGACTGGCAGCGAGCCCAGATGCTCTGCCGCAGCCGCCGGGGGGCTTTATCCGCACCGCCGCGCAGGCGGCGGCCGCCCGCGCGGACGCGGCGCCAGTTGTGCCACCGCCCGCCACCGCAGCGGCCCGGACGCGCGTGTTCATCGTGCATGGTCACAATGTTGCCGTCCGCGAGGAAGTAGCGCGTTTCGTCCAGGGACTCGGTCTCGAAGCAGTCATCCTGCACGAGCAGCCCAACCAGGGGCGTACGATTCTTGCCAAGTTTCAAGACGAGGCGGCGAGGGCGGCCTTCGCCATCGTGCTGCTCACCGGTGACGATCGGGGCGGGATCGAGGCAGGCGATCGGGCGCAGTATCAGTTGCGGGCGCGCCAGAATGTGGTGTTCGAGTTCGGGTTCTTTGCCGGCAGTCTCGGCCTGCCCCACGTCTGCGCCCTGGTCGACGGCCCGCTTGAGAAGCCTTCTGATATCGACGGGCTGGTGTACATCTCGCGCGCGGGGGACTGGAAGCTGCAGTTGGTGAAGGAAATGCACACCTCGGGGCTTCCGGTCGACGTCACCAGCCTGTTGCGCTGAGCGCATGGTCATGGCCAACCGCTTCGCACTCGTGACGCTCACGCTGCCTGCGGACCTTGCGCCCGAGTCGCTGCCAGCCGCAGCGATCCACCCTGATCGCCGCGTGCTGACGAGGCATGAGCCACACGCAGCTGCTCGACCGCGCCCGACGGCTGGGCCAGCGCGTCTCGCTGCGCCGGCTACCGGTTGTTGTCGCCGGCGGACTGGGTCGCGTGACGGTGCGGCTCACGTCGCGCGGGTCGAGCTCGTCGCGCCCGTGCGTTGCAGTGCCATGGCGACACGCCAACGCGCGAAGCCGTCCCTGCCGCCGGCGCGTGATGTGCGCCAGGGCTGTCTTTTCTGAAAACGCGCAGGAGGAACGATCATGGGCCGACCCCGCCACACCTGGCGCGACGACCAATTGCGAGCGATCCTCGCGATCCTGCCCGCACTGGAACGCGACTTCCCGCAGGACAACGCTGCATTTCTTGATGCACTGATCGCCGAGATCCGTCTCATCACCGGGCGGGTGTTCGGCGCCGGCGTGTATGACGCACTCCTGAAGAATGTGGGGCCGCAAACGGGCGTGACCCGGCGCCCTAGTTCCGCCACCGTGCAGGCGGCGGTCGGGCGGGCGCACGCGGCCGCGCCGGCCGGCCGCGCTCAGTCCGACGTTGGGGGTACCTCGCTCAACCAGCCCGCACAGCTTCGCGACATACTTGCCCCTGTGGTACGCGACGCGCTCGCACCCCTGCACGCGCTTTTCGCAACCCACGCGGGCGCGGCAGACGTCAGTGCACCGGCTGCCGGTGCGGAACTAACGCTCACGCGCGCCGCGCTCAAGGATGCACATGCGCGCATCCGACAGCTCGAGGCCGGCCAAGCGCAGCTGCGCCAGTTGCTGGGAGCGGCCGAAGCCTCGCGCGACCTAGCCGGCGCGCAGGTCAAAAGCATGCTGTCCGGGTTGCTCGAGGCAATCCACGACGCCGGCACCGGCGCCACCGAACTCGCCACCACGGCGCAGCGGCTCGCCGGCACCGAGCAGTTCCTTAAACTCCAGCAGGACGCCGTGCGGCAGCAGGCCAACGTGGAGGCCGACGCCTTGCGTCTGCAGGTCAGCCAGCTGCGCGATCAGGTCGGCCGCCTCCAGATCGAGAACGATCACTATCGGAGGGCGCTTTCCGCTCACCGAAGTCAGTCTGGACCGCGTTGACGATCCCTCGCCCCGAAGTCCCAACCCTGACATCGGGAATTACTAGGGCTAATGTTCACAAACATCATTAGCGCGTCGTATGGCCCTTACGTGGCAGCGTGGACCGCCGATGCGCGTATTCGTTAAGTGCGGCGATGCGGCAGCGACGCTGCTGACGAAAAATATTGCTCGGGCCGGCCCTGTCAATAGGCTGCCCTTTACCGATAACCGAGTGTCGTGGGCTGTCCACGACCGGTGGCAGGACGCTGCGAACGCCGGGTTCGGGGGCTTTACGGCTTTAACCTCGTTTTGGCCTGGATGCGCTTACCGCACTAGCGATCTGGAGACGTTAAGCGGTTGGCTGCCCAATTACATCGCCCCGCAAGCCAGTCTCGCTGAAAGTGCAGAGCGGTGCCGGAAGTGCAAGAAGACGACGGCGGTCTACTGCCTGGCTTCTCGTCGCGCTCATTTGAAGAGCGAGTTCAGCGATCATGAAGACGATGCTGAACCAACAGATTGATTGGCTGTTTCTGCCTGCCCGAACACCCCAGCAATCATGGTCCGGCCCCCTTGTGTATCCCCTTTGGGACATAGAGCACATTGGAGGACGCGGAGAACGATGAGCACGCGAGCACCACAAAAAATCTGCAAATCATTGATTTTTATAGGTCAACGTTGATTTGCGTGCGTGGTTCCGCACATCTCAATGTGGCCAGTCGCATGCTCTGGCTGCATTCAGCTTCTTGAATTCCAGTTTGATGAGGCTGAATCGTGCGGTCGGTTGCGCGCCACGACTCATTGCCAAGGTCCATGCACGAGAAGAAACTACGTTCTGACAAAACGGCAGAGCGAGGAACCCATGCTACTAAACGTCAAACAAACAGCTGCGAAGCGCCTAAATATGGCCGACCGGGCGCAGCAGCAGATGGATGTGCACTTTCCTGGTGTTCCGGCGCAATGGCTTTGGCGACGCAAGAGCAATCACGGGTTCAGCACGATTCCGCGCACGTTGCCCATTGCCATGCAAATTATCGACGCACAAGCAAAAGGTCATCCAGCCGGACATACGCTCTTTTGTCTATGGGCGCGCTCTCCAGATCACCCGGTAGTCGCTATTGAGAACCCGGCGACATTCGCAAGTGAGGCGGGGTTTACGGGGGAGCGAGCGGTCGATACATGGAGGCGACGGATGAAGAGGCTGCGAGAGCTCCAATTTATCGCTACCAAACCTGGATCTTCTGGCGAGTTTCACTACGTCTTGCTTCTCAATCCGAACGCTGCGATCGAATGGATGCGAAGCAACAAGATGGTTCAGGACGGACTCTACGCCCGCTTCCTCGAACGAGCAGCCGACATCGGCGCGTTCACGGATGTCGAGGCAATCCGCAAATATTGGACGGAACAGGCGGCGGCCGCGCAGGCACAAGCTGCGATCCAAGAGGCTGCGAAACCCCCATCGGCGTCTGAGCCGACGCCAAATATATGACGAGACGAAAAGGAGGCAGAAATGTGTAAAAGATTAGTTGCTGGCATCCAGTGTTGCGTGCCCACTGGATGCCGCGTCGGGAAGCTCACAAACCAGTCTGATTCCTAGGCCGGGCTGGCGTGTGTGCGTGGCAAGCACTCTGGATGCACTGGACATCGGCGGCGCTGTTGTCCAGTGCGGCACTAGCGCGGTGTCGCGTGGCAGAAGCATAAATCCAAAAATCGGTAGGGTAAAGATCGCGCGTTTCCTTTCCTGCCCGGCCGGGTAGGGCACACGAATGGCGTATCGGCTTTGCGAACTCTAAATCGATTCCCGTGCGTCGTTACACGATGATAGGAAAACGGGTCCGCTAGGGTAGCGGCGACGACTGAGCCGGGCAACGTCGAGCGGAACCGCCTCGAGGCGCAGTAGCGGCGATGCTAGCAGGCGATCCGGAGACCGAGTTGTCGCAGCATCGTTCCGTGAAAAGCCAAGCCCCCGGCTGGGGCCGTTTTGCTGTTCTCGTTGATGTCGATCTTTCGTTGCCTCAAATGACCGAACGCAGGTAGCTTTTCCCGCAAAAAACAGAACGGACAGGCACGCGCCCCCAATGGTCGGCAACGCTCGCGGCCCGGCCAGCAAGCCATATGAGTGTGGCCAGACCTTCGAGACGTTGAACTGCTTGACGCCACCTTGATGCGTTGAGCGTACAAAAGGAAGTAATGCAATCCGCAAAGTATGAAGTCAGGGGAATTTCTCTTTACGGATGCGATTACGTAGCCTTACATGAGAACTTTACGTACGAGCACTCAGTGTGGCTGCGAGATCAATAGTTGCACGCACGAAAAATTTTACATAATGCGAATTAACGACATTTTGGTTTGTAGTGGCTAGATTGAAATGCCCGGTTTGAACCAGTTAGACATATCCAGCTCAGGCCCACCACAGGCACACACTCCAGCCGCCACACCCAACGGCCGAAACCCGCCAGCCCAAACAACAACGGTCATCAGCTCCGGTGATCACCGAATCAAAAAAGACTATTGGCGCGGCGCCCGATCAGCGGCTCAAGATACCTGCGACAGAACACCGGCCACGCTGCATCGATGGCCGCCCAACCGACGCCGTTCGAGCGACGGTGGCGCGGCAGGCCGGCACCCGCATTCCCGGAGCAACCCGCAGCACAAGCGGGCCGATGTCCCGCCGCGCGTCGCGCGAACGGGTTGAGGAACGGAAGCAGGAGACAGGAGACAAGCATGGATCACACTTCCCCGCCGCCCGCGCGGCACGAGGCAGGCTCCGGCATGCCGGGCGCCGCCCTTGAACGCCGCGGCGTCGACCCGAAGCAGCTCAAGCGCGCGGTCTGGACCTGCTCGCTCGGCAGCGCGCTCGAATACTACGATTTCGCCTTGTACACGCTGGCCTCGGCACTGGTGTTCGGTCCGCTGTTCTTTCCCGGACAGACCACCGAGATGCGCCTGATCGCGAGTTTCGGTACCTACTTCGTCGGTTTCGCGGTTCGTCCGCTGGGCGGCGTCGTGTTCGGCGTGCTCGGCGACCGGATCGGCCGCAAGTTCGTGCTGACCGCCACGGTTCTGCTGATGGGCGTCGCGAGCACGCTGATCGGCCTGCTGCCGACCTTCGCGACGGCCGGTTACTGGGCGCCCGCGCTGCTGGTGGCGCTGCGTATCCTGCAAGGGCTGGGCGCGGGCGCGGAGCAAGCCGGCGCCGCGGTGCTGATGACCGAATACGCGCCCGCCGGCAAGCGCGGCATCTATGCCTCGCTGCCGTTTCTCGGCATTCAGCTCGGCACGGTCCTCGCCGCGGCCGTGTATTTCGTGATGCTCGCCAATCTGGCCCACGTCACCGACGGCTGGGCCTGGCGTGTCCCGTTCCTGTTCAGCGCGGTGATCGTCGCGGTCGGCCTCTACATGCGCCTGCGCCTGCACGAATCGCCCACCTTCGTGCGGCTCGAGAAGCGCGCGCAACTGGCGACGAATCCGCTGAAGAGCGCGATGCAGCACTCCCGGCCGACGCTGCTGGTCGGCATCGGCCTGCGGATGGCAGAGAACGGCGGGTCGTCGATCTACCAGGCGCTGGCCGTCAGCTATCTGGCGGGCGTGATCGGATTGAAAGGGCCGATCGGCGCGCTGGCGCTGGTCTGCGCGGCAACCGTCGGCGCCTGCACGGTGCCGCTGGCGGGGCGACTGAGCGACCGATTCGGCCGCGTGCGCGTGTATCGCACGTTCGCATGGCTGCAACTCGCGCTCGCGTTCCCGGTGTGGTGGATCTTCAGCCAGGGCAACGTGGTGGCGAGCCTGATCGCGATCTCGATCGCACAGGGCTTCGCGAACTGGGGCATGCTCGGCGCGCAGGCCGCACTGCTCCCGGAACTGTTCGGCGCCCGTCATCGCTACATGGGCGTGTCGTTCTCGCGTGAAGTGTCGGCGTTGCTCGCGGGGGGAATCGCGCCGCTGGTCGGGGCGATGATCATCGCGGCCGTCATCGTGATGCACGGCGGCGACCGTGCGGCCGGGGTGCTCGCCTGGGTGCCGATCGCCGCGTACCTGGCGCTGCTGACGCTGATCACCCTGTTCGCCACCTCGCGGATGCCCGAAACGCTGAATCGCGATCTCGACGATCCGCTCGACGCGATGCAGGCGCAGCCGGCGCCGGCGGCCGACCCGCTCGCGCGGCAAGCCTGAGCGAGCCGGGCGACCGATGCGCCCGGCTTCTTTCCCGTTTCATTTCACTTCCACAGGAGCCAGCGCAGATGGCGCACGATTCGACCCGACGGCCCGCACTGCTGATGACGGGCCCCTACCAGCCGTGGGACGACGCCTGGCTGTCCAGCGCCTACGAGGTGCATCGGCTCTGGGAGGCCCCGGATCGCGCGGCGTTCCTCGCCGAGCGCGCCGCCGACGTGCGCGCGATCGCGACGCGCGGCGACCTCGGTGCCGATGCCGCGCTGATCGCCGCGCTGCCGAAGCTTGAAATCATCGCCTGTTATGGCGTCGGCACCGATGCGATCGATCTTGCCGCCGCGCGCGAGCGCGGTATCCGCGTGACCAACACGCCCGACGTGCTGACCGGCGACGTCGCCGATCTCGGCGTCGGGCTGGCCCTCGCCATGATGCGCCGCATCGGCGCCGGCGACGCGCATGTCCGCTCGGGCGCCTGGCAGGACGGCAACATGCCGCTCGTCACGCGCCTGTACGGCAAGCGCGTCGGCATCGTCGGCTTTGGCCGGATCGGCTCGACGCTGGCGCGCCGGCTGTCCGGCTTCGACGTGGAACTGGGCTATTTCAATACGACGCCGCGCGCGGACAGTCCGTATCGCTGCTTCGACAAGCTGACCGAGCTGGCCGAATGGTGCGAGCTGCTGATCGTCACGCTCGCGGGCGGCCCGGGCACGCGCCACCTGATCGATGCGGAGGTGCTCGAGGCGCTGGGCCCGCAGGGTTATCTCGTCAACGTGTCGCGAGGCACGACCGTCGACGAAGCCGCGCTGCTTGGCGCGCTGGAGCGCCGCGAGATCGCCGGCGCCGCGCTCGACGTGTTCTGGAACGAACCGCGCATCGATCCGCGTTTCCTCGCGCTGTCGAACGTGCTGCTGCAGCCGCACCATGCCAGCGGCACCGTCGAGACGCGCGAGGCGATGGGCCGCCTGGTGCGCGACAACCTCGCCGCGCATTTTGCCGGTGAACCGCCGCCCACGCCGGTGGTTTGAGCGCGCGCGGGCCCGCCGGTGCGGGCCTCGCAGCGCCGTTGCAGGTGGACAGCGCCGCTCGGCCGAAACGTGACGGATTCGGCCGGGCGACGCGCTTCCTTCGTCGGCACTACGGCGCGCGCCGGTTTTCAAGGCCGCCAGCGGCCCTTCCCCATACCTGCTGGATTGCCGTCTCGCCCCTCCCTCCTTTTCAGCGTGATCCCCATGACCATGACGGAACCCCGCGTTGCGCCGTCCACCCGCTTCCCCGTGGAACGCCTGGCCTCGTTCGCCAAGGACAATGACGGCGGCAACCCCGCCGGCGTCGTGATTTGCGATGCGCTGCCGGATGCCGCCACCATGCAGGCGATCGCGGCGGAGGTCGGGTATTCGGAAACGGCATTTGCCGCCCCGCTGGGCGACGCCTGGCGGGTACGGTATTTCGCGCCCGAAATCGAGGTGCCGTTCTGCGGGCACGCCACCATCGCGCTCGGGGCGGCACTGGCCCGGCGGGAAGGACATGGCGTGTTCCGCCTGCGTCTGAACCAGGCCGAAATCACGGTCGAGGGAGCACGCGACGGCACGGCATGGGTTGCGGCCCTGCAGTCGCCGCCGACGCGCAGCGAGCCCGCGCCGCCCGAATGGGTCGATGCCGCGCTCGCGCTGTTCGGCTATAGGCGGGCGGATCTCGATGCGCGTCTGCCGCCGGCGATCGCGGAAGGCGGTGCGAAGCACCTCGTGCTGGCGCTGGCCACGCGTGAGCGCCTGTCCGAGATGCGCTACGACCTCGATGCCGGCCGCGAACTGATGCTGGCGCATGGCTTTGCCACGATCGCATTGGTGCACGCGGAGCAGCAGCGGCGGTTTCACGCCCGCAATCCGTTCGCCGCGGGCGGCGTGTACGAAGATCCGGCCACGGGCGCCGCGGCGGCCGCGCTGGCGGGTTATCTCCGCGATGCCGGGTGGCTGACGGACGGTGCCGTCGAGATCGTCCAGGGCGAAGACATGGGCATGCCGAGCCGTATCAACGTGGCGATTTCGCCCGAAACGGGCGCCAGCATCCGGGTGTCGGGCCAGGTTCGGGCGCTGGATTGACGCGGCTCGCGGCCGGTGCCGGGGCAGCGCGCCTCGGTCTCGCCGCGAGGCATGGCGGATAGCGCAGTCCTCGCCGCCGGTTGCCGCTGCCGTGCGTTCACCGTCCGGCAACCGGCGGGCCGCCTCCCCGCCACCCCGCCCCCTGCACAGCCGGGCGCCTGCCGTGGAACACGCTATGATCGGAACCTTCCATCTTCTTTACACAGGCCTACCATGTCCGATCCCGCCGACGACCGCCCCGCCTGGAACGTCACCACCATCATCGTCATGCTGATCGGCGCCGTCGTTCTCGCGGTGTGCGCGGTACAGGCCTGGAACACGGCGGCGTTTCTCTCGACGGCCACGCGCGCCGACGGCGTCGTGATCAGCTCGAGCGGGCATCCGACCATTCGTTTCACCAGCGCCGGCGGGGAAAGCGTCGAGTTCGTGCAGAACGGCGGCCTGAGCCGCGATGTCGGCGCGCACGTGCCGGTGGTCTACGATCCGGCGGCGCCGGCCCACACGGCCTGCGCGGACACCTTCTTCGCGTTGTGGAGCGGCGCGCTGTGGGGGCTGCCGGCCGGCTTCGGCTTCCTCGTCCTGCCGCTGTTCGGCGTGCGCTTCGAGCGCTCGGGCGCCTATGGCGCCTCGTTGAAGCGCTGATCCGGGCGTACCGGCCGGCGGGCGCGCCCTACTCGCTCCCGCCGCGATTGCGCAGGAAGCGCTGCGGCGTCTCCCCCATCGCGCGCCGGAACATCGTGATGAATGCACTCGAGTTGCGGTAGCCCAGCTCGGTGGCGATGGCCGACACCGGCATGCCCTTGGCCAGCCGCGAGATCGACTCCACCAGCCGCAGGCGCTGGCGCCACTGGCCGAACGTCAGGCCCGTCTCGTCCTTGAATGCGCGCTCGAGCGTGCTCTCGCTGGCCCCCACGCGCATGCCCCAGTCGTTGAGCGGCGAATTGTCGGCGGGCGTGTCCATCAGTTGCCCGCAGATCTGCTGCAGGCGCCGATCCTTCGGCAGCGGCAGCAACCCTTCGGACGCCAGTTGTGCCTCGTGCATTTCCTGCAGCAACAACGGATCGATCAACGAGGAGCGGCGCGCCGGGTCGCCGTTCTGCTGATCGAGCACGAGCGCGCCGACCAGCGCGTGCAACAGCGTCGAAATCATCAGCACGTGGCAACTGCCCGCTTCGCGCGGCGCGATATCGACTTCGAAATAGACGGTGTACATCTCCACCGGGCTGACCGCCTGCAGCTCGTGCGCGACGAGCGGCGCGATCCACAGGCCGCGGTACGGGCCGAGCGTCCAGGCGCCGTCGGGCGTGATGACGCGCAGCACGCCGCGCGTCGTGTAGACGAACTGCGGCTGCGTGTGCGAATGCCAGCTCTCGCTGTCGCCGGCCGCGAAGTCGCACCGCTTGGCGATGACGGGGCGCTTGAGCTTTCGCTGCTGCGTGCCGGTCATGCGTTGCCAGATGTCGCTCATTGGTGAATTTGTCAGAGAAATGCCGAAAAACCGTCAAATTTCGCCGGTTTTGCGCAGCAAATTGACAGGACGTCGATAAAACATCGGCCGTATTCTATCCCCCGTTCGACAGATTACAAACGCAAATAGAAATGAGTCGTGTTTGCATCAATGAAGGTGGTGACATTTTGAACGGGGCATGCGGGATGAACGGGAGCGGGAGCAGGAAGGCAATGCGCGGCACGGATCGCGGAGATCGCCGCGCGCGGCGCGCGACGCTGCGCACCATGACGGCGGTGGTCGCACTGGCGTGCGCGAAGATGGCCAGTGCGCAGACGGCGGCGCCGGTGGCGGCGTCGGACGCCGCGGCACAAGCGGAGCACCAGCTCCCATCGGTGGCCGTATCGGGCGCGCGCGAGGCGGAAACGGCCACGGGGCCGGTGATCGGCTACGTGGCGAAACGCAGCGAGGCCGGATCGAAATCGGACACGCCGATCATCAAGGTGCCGCAGGCGATCTCGGTGGTCACGCGCGACCAGATGGACGTGCAAGGGGTGCAGAGCGTCGCGCAGGCGCTGCGCTACACCTCGGGCATCAACCCCGAGCAGCGCGGCACCAACACCGATTCGCTCGAATATCTCTACGCCCGCGGCTTCCTGGTGGACGAATACTGGAACGGGCTGCGCACGCCGGGCCCGAACGGCGGCTTCGGGTACAACGTGACGAGCTTCGATCCGTATCTGTTCGAGCGCATCGAGCTGCTGCACGGCCCGGCCTCGGTGCTGTACGGCCAGGGCTCGCCGGGCGGCACGGTCAACCTCGTGAGCAAGCTGCCGACCGCCACGCCGTATCACGAGATCGGCCTGCAAACCGGCAGCTACGGCCGCATCGAGGGCTTCCTCGACCTGAGCGGCCCGGTGGATCAGGACGGCAAGGTGCGCTATCGCCTGACGGCCGACGGCTTCAACACCGGCACCCAGACCGATTTCGTGAACCAGCAGCGCTTCTCGATCGCGCCGACGCTGCAGTTCCGCCCCACCCGCGACACCACGTTCACGCTGTTCGCGAACTACCAGGCGGATCCGGAAGCCGGCATCTACAACTCGGTGCCGTCTACCTGGACGAGCCGCGGCGAATACCCGGGCGAATCGACCTGGGACAGCTTCCGCAAGACTCAGGAATCGATCGGCTATCAGCTCGAGCACCGCTTCAACGACGTCTGGTCGTTCAAGCAGAGCTACCGCTTCATGCGCAACACGCAAACCGTTCAGTACGTGGGCAACGATGGCTTCAAGGCGGGCACCGACACGCTCGCCCGCACCGCCTATCTGAACTTCGGCAGCGTGAATTCGAATACGGTCGACAACCAGCTGCGCGCGACATTCGACACGGGCGCGGTCAAGCACAACGTCACGCTCGGCGTCGATTACCAGAACCTGCAGTTCGACCATTATTTCTACGGCAATCTGACCTCGACGCCGGGCCTGACCGAGAGCAGCCCGCTCTATGGCCAGACGATCCCTTATCCGAACTTCATGTTCGCCACCTCAAACGCGACATCGATCAAGCAGCTGGGCGCCTATGCGCAGGATCAGTTCGACATCGGCAAATGGTCGTTCCTGCTCGGCCTGCGCGAGGACTGGGCCAACGAGGACGTGACGTCCTACAAGACGGGCGCCACCACCACGCAGTTCAACCGCGCGTTCACCTGGCGCGCGGGCGGCACCTACCAGTTCGACGGCGGCATCGCGCCGTACTTCAACTACTCGCGCTCGTTCCAGCCGCAGGTGGGCACGACGTACGGCGGGCAGGCGTTCGCGCCGATGACGTCCGAGCAGTACGAAATGGGCGTGAAGCTGCAGCCGAAGGGCTATAACGCGTTCGTCACGGTATCGGCGTTCCATATCACCGAAAACAACGTCGCCACGACCGACCCGCTGCACAACGGCTTCAGTGTCCTGACGGGCCAGGTGCGATCGCAGGGTTTCGAGGTCGAGGGCCACGCCAGCCTCGCGAACAACCTGCAGCTGATCGCCAGCTACACCTACACGAACCTGCTCAACACCAAGAGCAATTCGGGCACGCAGGGCAAGGCGCCGGTGGGGATTCCGCGCAACACGGCATCGCTGTGGGCCGATTACACGGTGCCGGCGGGGCCGCTCGCCGGGCTGCTGTTCGGCGGCGGCGTGCGCTATATCGGCGGCTCGTACGGCGACACGGCGAATTCGTTCACGACCTCGTCGGCGACGCTCGTCGACCTGTCGCTGCGCTACGACCTCGGCCGGCGCTTCCGGAGCCTGACGGGCTGGACGACCTGGCTGAATCTGTCGAACCTGCTCGACCGCAAGTACTTCGCGTCGTGCACCGGCGCGAACTACTGCTACTGGGGGCAAGGCCGCCTGCTGACGGCGGGCGCGAAGTATCAGTGGTGACGCGGCGCCGTGCGCCGGCCGGCGTGCGGCGATGAACCGCCGGGCCTGGCGCGTCGCCCTGCTCCTCACGCATCGGGCGCGCCGGGCGCCGCGCGCCGCTCTCTCAATACACGAGCTGCGTGCGCAGATCGCGCTTGACGGTCACGGTGGCGCCGCTGGCCCGGTAGCTGGCTGAATCCGTGTCGAACGTCGAGCTGATGGTGTCGAAGCTTCCCGGCCGCACCGGAAAAATTCCAATCTCATTCGTTTCGCAAAGAAGACCGCACACCAAGGATCTGGTTCAACCACGATAGACATGTGCTATTAACATAGTCCCGGGCGCCCCTAAAGGCATCAATTTGGCTACAGTCGGTGATTCGCGAAGCTGCGACATTGGGCAGCGTAACCTTTGATGTCGGTGCTGACCAATGCGTCATCGGCCGCCGCAAGCAGTTCTTCGACGGGAAAGTTTCGACGCTCGAATCCGAGGTCATGCCCCAAACTACCAACGAGGTGGTTGCATACGTTTCCATAAGCGACCAGGCGGAGCCAGAACAATGGTTTCGTGCGAGCGGAGAAATTGCCAAGAATATCTGGAAGCGGATGAAGCGCTTCTTTGCCGCTCGAAGACTTCAATAGTTCTTCAAATTCGGTGAATCGCATACACCGTTCGCGCCCGTCTTCACGGACAATCAGTGAATCAGCAATTTTCGAAAGTACGTCGTGAAATATATGCTGAGTTTGTTCTTCCCAGTTTGCATCGCCGCGATCTTTAATGACAGATTTTCCGGCCAAAATAGATTTGGCCGCGCGGCTGAACTGTAGAAGTGTGCGTCCGTCTGAGTCTACAGAAAAGTCGGCGACTGACATTTGACGTTCTACCAACTCGCAAATGACAAGCGGACGCAAGCAGCGGTAAAGAAAGCTCCGAGCGTAATACCGATCGAGCGACATCTCGTAAGACTGTCGTTTGTCATGCCGCTCAATCCGTGACGCGAGATCTCTGCATGCGAGCAGCAACTGAAATCTAAGCGGTCCGACTGCTTCATAGAGGCGCTTGCGTGCTTCCCAATCGTACTGACGTTTTGCAGCGTGATCGGCGAGAAATGTTTCGATCCGCTGACGCGTCTCGCCCTCCCAGGTTATTCGATGCTTGTCAAGTTGATGTTTCAACATGAACTTGCCAATGGCGATGCAGAGAGGCACGGTCGTCACTATCGATGCTAGGACACTCTCTAATATGTTTGTCACCGTTTCTCCCTTCGTCTGAAACTTTGTGCTGAAAGATGCTTGGTTTGCAAAAACCGATAGTAAATGAAGTCGACATACAAGGCATCATTCAGAAATCCTGCAGCACTGTCAGACCAGCCGCATCCGCCCCAAACTGACCCACGCCGCCGCCCACACCACCAGCGCCAACGCCCAGGCGCACGCGAACGCGCCGCCGTACCCCAGCGCCGAGACGGCCGCGCCGATCAGCCCGGTCGCCACGACGTTGCCGAGGTTCTCGCAGCACTGCATGGTGGTGAAATCCGCGCCGGGCCGCTCGGGCGAGGCCCAGTTCATCAGCGTGGCCCACACCGCCACATACATCGCGCCCTCGAACAGCGATTGCACGGCGAAGGCGACGTAGCACGCCGGCAGCGAAAACCGCTGCTGCGCGTCGAGCACCCAGGCCGTGCCCGCCAGCGCGCCGGCCAGGGCGATGCCCGTCAGCACGGCGCGGCGGCACCCGAAACGGCGCACCATCGGCACGCCGATCGCGACGGCGCCGAGCGCGACGAACGCGAGATTGCTCATCTGCAGCCGCCCGATCGCCTCGATCGACACGCCGCGATCGAGCAGCCACGGCTGCACGAGCGTCGACACGCCGGTGCTGGCGAGCTTGAAGCTGCCGGCCAGCAGCACGGCCCAGCCGAAATCGCGGCGGCGGAACACGTCGCGCAAGCGCACGCGCGGCGCGGCCGGCGCTTGCGCCCGGCCCGCGAAACCGCCCGGCACGAAACCGAGCGGCAAGTAGATCAACGCCATCGCGGCCGCGAGCGCCGTCATCGCGCCGCGCCACCCCACATGGGCGCTCAATACCAGCAGCCCGCCGCCGCCCACCAGCATGCCGGCGATGAAGCCGGCCACCTGGATCGCATTGGCCGCCCCCGCCGCGCGGCCTTGCAGCCGGCGCACGGCATAGGCGTTGGTGACGATGTCCTGGGTCGCGCACAGCGCGTTCATCAGCACCACCAGCGTCAGCACGGCCGCCAGCGAGCCGGGGTGCGCGATGTCGGGCGGCACCGGCACGAGCGCCGCGCAGGTCGCGACGATGCCGAGCTGGGTGATCCATAGCACGCGCCGCATGCCGTGCCGCGCGCAGGCGTTGTCGACCGCGGGCGCCCAGAGAAACTTCAGCGCCCACGGCACGAATGCCAGCCCCGTATAGCCGACCATCGCCGCGTCGTAGCCGCCCGCGCGAATCAGCACGGCCAGCGCGTTGTAGGCCAGGCCGATCGGCAGCCCCTGCGCGACGTACATCAGCGTGAGCGCCAGATAGTCGCCGCGCCGGCCGGCGCGCGGCGCGGCGCCGGATGGGCGGTGTTCGGCCGCCTCGCCGTCGAAGTGCGCGCGCATCTCAGAAGTCCATCCCGACCCGCACGCCCACCACGCGCGGGTTGCCGGCCACCACGATCCCGCTCGACAGCGCGCGCGTGTAGTAATGCGCGTTGCCGAGGTTCTGGCCGTACAGCCCGATGCTGTAGCGGCGCACGCGATAGGTGGCGTGCGCGTCGACGAGCACGTACGGATCGTTGGCGAGCGTGCTGGTCGGCGCGAGCCCGGTCGCGCCCTGCCGCACCACGTTCACGCCCACGTCCCAGTGCGCGTCGGGCCGCCAGGTCACGCCGAAGCCGAAGCTCTGGCGCGGCGTGCTGGCGAACTGCTGCCCCGCGTAATCCACGCCGCCGAGGTTGTACTCGTCGTATTTCGCGTCGACGAGGCCGACGAACGCGCTGAACTCGTACTGCCGCGCCGGCCGCCAGCGCGCCGACAGCTCCGCGCCGCGCGTATGCGAGCGCGGTGCGTTGGTGGTGACGGTCTGGCCGTTCACGCTGGCGGTGATCTGCTGGTCGTGCATCCAGGCGTCGAACAGCGTCGCGCCGAGCTCCCAGGCATCGTCGGCGCCGCGCAGCCGGTAGCCCAGTTCGAGATAGGTGGAGGTGGCCGCGCCGTACGGCTGGCCGGCCTGATCGGCCGAGGTCGCATAGGTGTTGAAGCCCGGCGAGAGATAGCCGCGCGCCAGCGTGAGCCAGCCGAAATGCTGTGCGTTCGGCTGGAATTCGAGCGTCAGGCGCGGCAGCGCGGCCACGTGGCTGACGCTTGCGCCGTTCACGCCGGACACGCTGCTGAACGCCGTGTCGGGGATGCCGTCGCCGTCCGAGTCGTACATGCCGCCCTGGGTGCTCTGCCAGTCGAGCGTCTGCCGGTCGTATTGCAGGCGCATCCCGGCGGCGATCCGCCACGCGGGCGCGATGCGCCAGCCGGCCTCGCCGTAGGTCGACACGCTGTTGCCGCGCAGCGCGGCGGTGGTGCTGCTCGAATAGGCCGGCCCCATGTCGAACAGATAGGGCGCGTCGCGCCGCGTGTACTGGTCTGACAGCCCGATCATCCAGTCGAAGCGGCCCTGCTTGCCGCTCAGCTTCGCGTCGGCGCTCAGTTGACGCGACACCATGTCGTAGCCGTTGCGCGCGCCGAACAGCGAGGTCGGCAGCCAGTAATCCCATTGCATGCGGCTCGCGCCGAGCGTGACGGCCAACTGCGTGCCGTGGCCGAGATCGCGCTCGTAGCCCGCCGACAGCAGCACGTATTCGACGTCGTTGGTGCCGGTGTCGGCGGCGTCCGATTGCCGGCGGTCGGCCAGCGTCGGCGTGGCGAAATAGTCGTTGCCGCCGCGCGATTTCGAGGTGTAGAGGCCGAAACGCCAGACCCCGCCCGCCTCGTCGCGGTGCAACAGCTTCAGGTGCGCGAACGTGCTGTTCCAGCCGGCCGTGTTGTCGCGGTTCAGCGTGGTGTTCTCGGTGTAGCCGTTGCCGTGTTCGGTGCCCGCCGCGATCCGCAGCGCGGTGCGATCGCCGAGCGGCACGTCGCCGCTCACGGTGGCGCGGGCCCGGCCATACGAGCCGTAATCGAGCATCACGCTGGCCGCCGGCTTGTTGCCGGGGTCGCGCGAGCGCATCGACACCAGCCCGCCGAACGCGTTCTGCGCATACAGCGACTGCGGCCCGCGCAGCACCTGCACCTGTTCCAGATCGAACAGTTGCCCCACTGCCAGGCCGAACAGCGGCACGCCGTCCACCAGCACCGGAATCGCGGTGCTGTCCGATTCGTCGGCATCCACGCCGAGGCCGCGGATCGTCACGATCGGCGTGGTCTGCGTGTAGCTCGTCATGTAGACGTTCGGCAGCCGCTCGGCCATCTGGCCCAGCGTGTCGAGGTGGTTCGCCTCGAGCGTCTCGCCGTCGAGCGTGGACACGCTGGCCGGCTGCGTGAAGCGCCGCTGCTCGGCGGCGCTCCGGCCGCCGCCGCCAACCTTGACGGCCGGCAGCGCAACCGCCGCGGCACCGGATGCCGGCTGGCCGGCGTCTGGCTTGACGGTCTCGCCC
>NZ_JAAGPF010000252.1 GCF_017104645.1 Burkholderia sp. Ac-20379 | reverse complement strand
AGCACTCGGGCGTGGTGATCGTGGCCGACGGCACGCGTGAGGCGCACGAGCGCCTCGGCCGCGTGCTGTTCAACGATCCGGCCACGGGCGTGATGCGTCATGCCGATGCCGGCTACGAACTCGCGCAGGAAACGGCGCGCGAGGCCGGCTTGAAGCTGCCGATGCTGGGCCGATAACGCACGGCGGCAAACGTCATACCGTAGTAACCCTGAAAAACGCGACGCCCAACCCGGCGTCGCGTTTTTCTTTTACGCCATCGTCGAACCCATCAAGCCGGATCGGCGTACTTCAGCGTCCAGCTCAGCGTGCGGCTTTGCCCCGAGCCGAGCGCGAACGGCTGCGTCGTGCAGGCGAACTTCGAATGCAACTGCCCGATCGGCGTGGTCGACAGCGGATTGGTCGCGTTGTTCGCCGTGCTGAAGTCCGACAGCGCGCAGGTCGAGAAGCCCGTGGTGGCATAGCCGGTGGCCGCGCCGTTGCCGTAGCTGACCGACACGCCGTCCGCGTTGGCCGTGGTGCTGGCCAGATCGTTGAACGCCGTGTAATCGGTTTCCACCGCGAGGTTGCCGGTCAGCGTGGCCGAACTGAGCGTGTCGGTGCGCGAGATCGAGCCGTGCGCGAACGTGATCACCGTGTGCGTCTGCAGATCCAGATCGGTCGACGCGGCCGCGTTCTTCGACGCCACGCGGAACTTCGTCGTGTCGAAGCTCACGATCACCTGGCCGTTGCTCTCCTGCACGTTGAGGTTCTGGTAGTACGTGACGGGCTGATACGTCTTGCCGTTGTAGCTGACCTGCGGGATCAGCAGCGCGTAGGCCAGATCGGTGGTGCCGTAGATCAGCTTGTCGGAGAACGGCACCGGATAATACGGCGTGAACGAGTTGTAGTCGGGCGCCTGGCTCAGGTTCAGATTGATCACGCGCTTGCCGTCACGCACGGTCACGAGCGCCGCGCTGTACGGATGCGCGGTGTCGGTCGGCTGGTTGTACCAGGTCAGCTTGACGTGCGGCTGCGTGCTGTCGAGCCACGATTGGAACTGCGTATCGGTGAGCGGGGCGGCCGCGCCGAAGCCGAGCTTGTTCCACCACGCGTTCACGTACAGGTACTGGTGCAGCAGGCTGAAGTTCTCGCCCATCGCGCGCGGCTTGCCGCGGTAGGTATCGGTGCCGCGGCCCTTGACCCACATGTTGACCGACGGCGTCGGCAGCGTCGGGTCGTACCAGTAGTTCTCGAAACGCAGCGCGGCGCGGTAGATGTAGGCATACGCGGCCTGCTTCTCGGCATCGGTCAGCACGCCCGCATTGGCCGCCGCCGTCAGCACCTCCATGAACGCCGAATCGCCATACGGGCCGATCGAGCGGCCGTAGTTGAAGCCTTCGCCGTCGGTGTTGAGCTGCGGCAGGATCAGGTCCACCGATTTGCGCAGGTAGCCCTTCAGCTCGGGCGTCAGGTTCGCCTCGTTGCCCATCTCGAACGTGCGCTCCGTCACCTCGCCGATCAGCAGCGTGCTGTAGCGGTCGAAGCGCGCCTGATCGTAATAGGTCTTGCTGGTGTTCGAGGCCTCGTCGGAGAAGCCGCCCGACGAATCGTTACGGATGTGGTTGGTCAGCGTGTAGAGCAGGGCGTCGCGCGCGTTCATGCCGGCCACGCTCGCGTCCGTCTTCGAGGCGAAGCTCGGGCTGCTCCAGCCGAGCTTCTGGCGCAGGCCCGCGATGCCGTACGACACCGCGTAATAGTTCTGCGCGGTGTTGAGCGAGGCGATGTCGATCGGCGTGCCGTCGGCTGGGCAGGTGTTGGTCTTGCCGCTGGCGTCCGCGCCGAACATGTCGCAGAACATCAGGCGCTGCTTGAGCGTGGCCAGCATCGCATCGCTGAACACCTCGTTGAGCATGCCGTGCGCCTGGAAGTTGTTCAGCGCGACGAGGTAGTAATACTCGCCCCAGGACGTGTTCGCATACAGGTAGTTGCTGCCGTTCATGGCCATCATGGCCGTGGTCACCTTCTGGTAGGCGGCCAGATAATCGGCGTACTGCGGATCGTTCTTCGACTTCATGTCGATCAGGATCCACGACAGGCCGAGCGCGAGCTTGCCGGGCAGGAATTTGTCGCCGGTGTTGGTGTCGAGCACATGCACCGGGCTGCCGTCGCCGAGATCCATCACCACCTGCGTGAAATCGGGTGCGGCCTTGATCCGGTCGAACAGCGCGCGCATCTGGCCCATCATCGTGATCGGCACGTTCGCGCCGCTCGGCACCGCCGTGGTGGCGGTGCCGTAGACGATGCCCTGCAACGAGGTGGCGAGCGTGGATGCGCTGCCCGAGCCGGTCGATCCGCCGGCGCCCGAGGCGGGCGGGGTGCTGGTTTCGCCGCCGCAGGCGGCCAGGGCGAGCAGGGCAACGGCAGTGCCGACGGCGAGTGCGGATCGCGTCCGTGTTATCGAAAGCATGGTATCTCCATCGTTTTAATGTTGTGGTGTACGAAATAAAGTGCGGCGGGCGTCAATCCATCTGCGGTCTCCTCGTCCTCTTCCTCGTGATGTGGGCGCTGCATCCGTCAGCGGATGGCAGGCCGAGCGGGGTCGCGCGACGGCGTTCGGCAGAACGGTCGCGGCCGGGCAGCGGCAAGCGGCGGCCGGTCGGAAACCGGTCGCGTCAGCGCGTGATGGTTTAAATCATCAGTTATCGGACAACTTGGAAAGGCATCGGCCGACGCGCGCATCGTGAGCGGCATCGCGATCCGTCTCCCCCTCGATTGCGGGTTCGCATGATTCTGATACGTCGTCAAACGCCGGCTCCCTCGCCGCATCGATCATGCGGGCGGGGCGGGCTGTCGTCCGGTCGGGCACGGTGACGGACGACTGACTGCAGGCTTGCTGATTTGTTGTCGGATATCCTATCTCGGAGCGGGCGGGCTGCCAGTCGGGGATAACCATACCCTGCTGTCGGTGCTGGGCGGCGCTGTATCGGCGATGCGCGCCGGCACGCGCGATGCGGGCGGGAGGAAGTCGGACGACGGAACGCCGCGCCTCGCCGCGGCGGGCACGGCAGGCGCCGCCATGAAAAAGCCCCTCGCGGGCGGCCAAGCCGGCGAGGGGCCGATCGCGTGCGCAGCGGTTGCGGCGACCGCGCCGCAACCGCCTGCTCGCGCCTTACTCGCTACGCTTGCGCGCCACGAACTTGCCGTTGTAACGCAACACCGGACGCGTCTGACGCACGACCGATTCGCCGGCTGCCAGTTGCCGCAGCGCAATCGCGGCCGGCGGCGTGATCGAGCCGAGCGCCGCCGTGCGCGAAGCCGGCGCGAGCTGGTTGGCGACCAGCAGGTTCGCGTCGTTGCGCAGGTTGGTCAGCAGCACCGGGTCGGTGGTCTTCGACAGTTGCGGCAGCAGCCCGCTCCAGGCCGAATCGCTGTAGTTCGTCACGTAGTAGTCGAAGCCGCTCGGGTTCGCGAGCACCGCCGAACAGCCGTCGAGCCGCACCTGCGCCTGGGTGTCCTTCAGCGCGAGCGTGGTGCGCTTGATCAGGCCGTCGCCGTAGGCGAGCGTGACCGGCACCGTCCACTGCGTGCCCGGATACGCATTGGTGTTCGGGAACGGCGTCTGTTTGATCGTCACGACGTTCTGGTTCCGGGTCAGATCGCATTGCGCGTCGACCGTGAGCAGCGGCACGCCGGTCTGGCGCACGAAGCTGTCGCCGATCGGGCCGACCTTCTGGCCGCTGGCGTTCGACAGCGCATCCCACAGCCGCTGCGGCGTGCCGTTGCCGAACGAATAGTCGGCCAGATACTGCTGCAGGCCCTTGCGCATGACCTCGTCGCCGAGATAGCCCTCGAGCATCTTCAGCACGTGGCCGCCCTTGTTGTAGACGAACGCGCCCGCGTTGACCACGAAATCGTTCGAGCCGAACGCGTTGAAGTTCGGCTGCACCGGGAACGCATCCGGGCCGATGTCCGCGCGAATCACCGCGGCCTTGTCGCCCACGTCCTGCACCCAGCTGAAGCGGTCGGGGTGGAACTGGATCGAGGTGCGCGTTTCGAAGTACGTCGCGAACGATTCGTTGAGCCAGACATCGTCCCACCAGTCGAGCGTGACCAGATCGCCGAACCACTGGTGCGAGGCCTCGTGCGTGAGCACCTCCATGCCGTACTTCGACATCGTCGTGCCGGGCTTCGGCAGGATGTCGTCGGCGAATTCGAGGATGGCCCCCCAGTTCTCCATGCCGCCGAAGTTCAGGTCCTTCTGCGCCTTGAACTTGTCGTTGGCCGCCACCGTGTCGAACTTGGTCAGCGGCAGCGGAATGCCGGTGTAGCGGTAGTAGTAGTCGAGCGCCTGCTTGGTTTCCTGCATCGCCGGCTTCGCCCATTCGCTCATGCCCGGCGGCGTGAAGATCCGCAGATGCATGCCCCGCCCGTCGGGCAGCGGGCTCGTGAAATCGTCCTCCAGCACGTCGAAGCGCCCGCCGCCGAAGAACACCAGGTAGGACGGCATCGGCGGCGTGCGGTCGAACGACACCAGCTTGTAGCCGCCGCCCACGCTCGACGCCGGCTTCTCGGCCGCGTTCGACACCACGCGCCAATCCTGCGGCACCTCGGCCGACACTTCGTAGGTCGGCCGGAACGCCGGCTCGTCCCAGCCCGGGAACCACTGCCGCGACAGATCCGATTCGCCCTGCGTGAGCACCGCGCCGCTGCTGGTGCCGTCGGTGCCCACCAGGTCGACGCGGAACATGCCTTCGGCGGCCGAGCAGCCCGGATACGGATCGTTGTCGCAACTGCCCACGGTGCCCTTGGCCGGATCGCCGTGCGAATCGAAATTGATGATGCCCTGCCATTCCATGTGCAGCGAGTAGCTGCCGCGCGCGATCGTGCCGCTGGCGGGGCGCAACTGCACGTAATCGCCCTGGCCCTGCGGCGTGGCGATCAGCGGGATGTTGCCCGGCTGCAGCGTGATCCGGCCGTTGGTGAATTTCAGCCGGTGCGCGGCCACCACGATCGCATCCACCGGCTTCAGCACGTTGATTTCCACATCGGCGCGGCCCTGGAACTGGTCGAGCGCCTCGTTCGGTCGGAACCACAGCCGGTAATTGACCGGCACCACCGTGTCGGGCATTTCGACCGGCGCGGTGCCGCGGTTGGCGGCCGGCGCGACGGGCGCGGTGGCGTTGCCGGCCTGATTGCCGGCGGCGCCGAACGAGACGGCCGAGCCGGAGCCGCCGTCGTCGCCGCCGCAGGCGGCCAGGGCGAGTGCGGCGACGAGCGGCAGCAGGCGGACATGGCGAAGCGTGATTTCCATACCGATTCCTTTGAAAGTGGAATGAACGGTGAATGGCTGGTTAAATACCGCGGGCAATAAAATGCCGTCGCCGGTATTGCGCAGCGAAATGAAATGGCATCGAGTTTTGAATGAAACGCGGAGAAACGCTGGCGTTTTTCAGGTAAAGAGTTGCATGTCGGAAGGCCCTGTTGTTTATTAATCGAGCAGCAACGATCCGCGCTCTGTGGCGCCGATTCGTACGCGGGTGAGCATGGCGCGGCCATGCGCTTTCGCGCGGCATGCAAAGCGCCGCGCGTTCTTTTTGGCTTGCGCCGAATTGATCCGGATGGTTCAAACGAACAGCTTGCCGACAATCAAGGAACAACTGCCTGACAATCCAAACCGTGGCTGAATATACAGCGTAATTTTTTGTAATGGTTAAAAAAGTTTGGTGAAATAATTAGAGGCGAATTTATTGCCGAATTGAATGCGGACGATGAAAAAACTGCTGATCCGGACGCGAATCGGCGATGCGCCGCGGCGGATCCGGGTTAGCCCCGATGGCCAGGCCCGGCGGGCTCGCCGATCTTCGCTGCATTGGTTAGACCTTTAGTCCGATGCGCGGCCGAGCGCCGCGCATCCCCGGATTCACGACATCACTCATGAGGAATGCGATCGATGCCCCTGCGTCTTGACGCTCATCAGCACTACTGGCGAATCGCCGCACGCGAAGGCGAATGGCCGCCGCCTGGCCTCGCGCCGATCCATCGCGATTTCGGGCCGGCCGATCTCGCGCCGCATCTGCGCGCGCGGCAGGTGGACGGCACCGTGCTCGTGCAATCGCTGCCGACGCTCGACGACACGCGCGAGCTGCTCGCCATCGCGCGCGATACGCCAAGCGTGAAGGCCGTGGTCGGCTGGGTCGACATGAAGGCGGCCGACGCGCCCGCGCGCATCGCCGCGTTCGCCGCCGAACCGAGGTTTCGCGGCCTGCGGCCGATGCTGCAGGCGCTCGACGATCGCTGGATCGACGACGACGCGCTCGCGCCCGCCGTGGCCGCGATGCGCGCGCACGATCTGTGTTTCGACGCGCTCGTCACGCCCGCGCAACTCGACGCGCTGCATGCGTTCGCGAGCCGCCATCGCGCGCTGCCGATCGTGATCGACCACGCGGCCAAGCCACCGATCGCGCGCGGCGCGCTGCAGCCGTGGCACGACGCGATGGCGCGGCTCGCCGGCTTGCCGAACGTGTCCTGCAAGCTCTCCGGCATCTGGACCGAAGCCGACGCGCACACCGATGCGCAACGGATCGGCGCGTTCGTCGAGGCGGCCGCCACGCTGTTCGGCCCCGAGCGCCTGATGTGGGGCAGCGATTGGCCGGTGTTGAGGCTCGCCTCGGCGCACGGCGGCTACGAGGACTGGTTCGACACCTGCCGACGTCATTGCACACGGCTGTTCGGCGAGGCCGCGCTCGACGCGATCTTCGGCGGCAATGCGCAACGCTTTTACCGGATCGACTGAAACCCGCGCGACGCAAGCCGACAAGGGAAAACCCGCAGCGCCGGCGGCGTGACGCCGCCCGGCAACCGACGTATGATGGCCATCAAATTGGTTGGGCCATTAGACCAATAAGCGTGGCCGGCCTCACCCCGGCCGCGCCGTTCGCCCTCTCGAAACCGGCAGTACGCAACACGACACACGACAACCGACCATGACGATCATTCGCTCGATGCGCGTCCTCGACGTGCGCTTCCCGACCTCGCAACGGCTCGACGGCTCCGATGCGATGAATCCCGATCCCGATTATTCGGCCGCCTACGTGATCCTCGACACCGATCGCCCCGGCCTCGAAGGCCACGGCCTGACGTTTACGATCGGCCGCGGCAACGAGATCTGCTGCGCGGCCATCGAGGCCATGCGCCACCTCGTGGTGGGCCTCGATCTCGACTGGATCCGCGAGGACATGGGCCGCTTCTGGCGGCACGTCACGTCCGACAGCCAACTGCGCTGGATCGGCCCGGACAAGGGCGCGATCCATCTGGCCACCGGCGCGGTGGTGAACGCCGCGTGGGATCTCTGGGCCAAGGCCGAAGGCAAGCCGCTGTGGCGGCTCGTGGCCGACATGACGCCGGCCGAGCTGGTGCGCTGCATCGATTTCCGCTACCTCGGCGATTGCCTGACCGAGCAGGACGCGCTGCAACTGCTGGAGCGCCAGGCTGCAGGCAAGGCCGAGCGGATCGAGGCGCTGCGCCGCGAGGGCTACCCGTGCTACACCACCTCGGCCGGCTGGCTCGGCTACAGCGACGACAAGCTGCGCCGGCTGTGCCGCGAGGCCGTGGAGGCCGGCTTCGATCACGTCAAGCTCAAGGTGGGCGCGAACCTCGAGGACGACATCCGCCGCGTGACGATCGCGCGCGAGGTGATCGGCCCCGATCGCAAGCTGATGATCGACGCCAACCAGGTGTGGGAAGTGGACGAGGCGATCGACTGGGTGCGCGAGCTGGCGTTCGCCAAGCCGTGGTTCATCGAGGAGCCCACCAGCCCCGACGACGTCGAGGGCCACCGCAAGATCCGCGAGGCGATCGGCCCGGTGCAGGTGGCCACCGGCGAGATGTGCCAAAACCGCGTGCTGTTCAAGCAGTTCATCATGCGCGGCGCGATCGACGTGGTGCAGATCGACGCGTGCCGGCTCGGCGGCGTCAACGAAATCCTGGCCGTGATGCTGATGGCCGCGAAGTACGGCCTGCCGGTGTGCCCGCACGCGGGCGGGGTGGGGCTGTGCGAGTACGTGCAGCATCTGTCGATGATCGATTACGTCAGCATCGCCGGCACGCGCGAAGGGCGCGTGATCGAATACGTCGATCACCTGCACGAGCATTTCGTCGATCCGTGCGTGATTCGCGACGCGGCCTATCTGCCGCCCACCGCGCCCGGTTTCTCGATCGCCATGAAGCCCGAATCGCTCGAACGCTACCGGTTCCGCGGCGCGCAGGCCCAGCCGGCCGACGCGCTGGCCTGAGCGCCCGCGCACTTCGCGCTTCGCTCGAAACGATTCAGGAGGAGACACCAGCATGCATCTCGATCTCGACGGCAAGGTCGTGTTGATCACGGGCGGCGTGTCCGGCATCGGCGGCGCGATCACCGAGGCCGTGGCGGCCGAGGGCGCGATTCCGGTCGTGCTCGATCGCAACGCGCCCGCCGAGGCGTTTGCCTCGCAACTACGCGATCGCCAGCCGCGCACGCGCTTTTTGCGCACCGACCTGCTCGACGACGCGCAATGCCGCGCGGCCGTCGACACGGCGATCGCCGAATTCGGCCGCATCGACGGCCTCGTCAACAACGCCGGCGCGAACGACGGCGTGGGTCTCGACGCGGGCCGCGCGGCGTTCGTGGCCTCGCTCGAACGCAACCTGCTGCACTACTACGCGATGGCGCATTACTGCGAGCCGCACTTGAAGGCGAGCCGCGGCGCGATCGTCAACATCTCGTCGAAGACGGCGCTGACCGGGCAGGGCGGCACCAGCGGCTACTGCGCCGCCAAGGGCGCGGTGCTGGCGCTCACGCGCGAGTGGGCCGCGTCGCTGGCCGCCGATGGCGTGCGCGTGAACGCCGTGGTGCCGGCCGAGGTGATGACGCCGCTCTACGAAACCTGGCTCGACAGCTTCGACGATCCGGCCGCCAAGCTCGACGCGATCACGCAGCGCATCCCGTTCGGCAAGCGCATGACCACGCCGGCCGAGATCGCCTCGACCGCCGTGTTCCTGCTGTCGCCGCGCGCCTCGCACACCACCGGCCAGTGGCTGTTCGTCGACGGCGGCTACACGCACCTGGATCGCGCGCTCGGCTGACGCCCAACCTCACAGGGAGACACGACGATGCGGCACTGCCTGGCGCTGGACCTGAAGGACGATCCCGAATCGATCGCGCGCTACGAGGCGCATCACGCACGCATTTGGCCGGAGATCGCCGCGCACCTGCGCGGGCAGGGCGTGCTCGGCATGGAAATCTGGCGGATCGGCAACCGCCTGACGATGGTGATGGAGACGGACGACGCGGTGTTCGACGCCGCCCGCATGGCGGCGGCGAGCCTCGCCGACCCGAAGGTAGTGGCGTGGGAGACGCTGATGGACACGTTCCAGCAGCCCACCCCATGGAGCCGGCCCGGAACGAAATGGGCGCCGATGGCGCGCATCTTCGATCTGGCCGGGCAATGACGACAGCCGGCGACGGCGCCCCGTAACAGCACAACGAGACTGACACGGAAGGAGACAGGAATCATGCAACAGGCATCGGGAGCCGGCCTTGCGCCGGCCGGCACGGCCGAACGTTCGCGCGACTGGCGCACGGCGTTCATTTTGGTGACCAGCCTCTTTTTCATGTGGGGGCTGTCGTACGGCTTGCTCGACGTGCTGAACAAGCATTTCCAGGACGTGCTGCACGTCAGCAAGGCGCAATCGGGCCTGCTGCAGGGCGCGTATTTCGGCGCCTACTTCGTGATGGCGATCCCGGCCGCGATGCTGATGGAGCGCTTCGGCTACAAGCGCGGCATCCTGCTCGGCCTCGCGCTGTACGCGATCGGCGCGCTGCTGTTCATTCCGGCGTCGTCGGTGGCGAGCTTTCCGTTCTTCCTGTTCGCGCTGTTCGTGATCGCCTCCGGCCTCGGCTGCCTCGAAACGGCCGCCAATCCATACGTGACCGAACTCGGCACGCCCGAGACGGCCGAGCGGCGGCTCAATCTGTCGCAGTCCTTCAACGGGCTCGGCAGCTTTCTCGGGCCGCTGATCGGCGGCGCGTTCTTCTTCCGGTCGCAGGCCGCGCCGCAGGTGGCCAGCGAAGGGCTCGGCTCGGTGCGCATCACCTACGTGGCGATCGCTGCCGTGGTGGTGCTGCTGGCGCTGCTGATCGCGCGCACGCCGATGCCCGACATCCGCCGCGCGGCCTCGCCGGCGCAGCGCGCGGCGGGTGGGTCGGTCTGGTCGCGGCCGCACTTCGTGGGCGGGATCGTCGCGCAGTTCTTCTACGTGGCCGCGCAGGTGGGCGTGGGCGCGTTCTTCATCAACTACGCGATCGTGCACTGGCCCGATCTCACGGCGCAGCGCGCCTCGTTCATGCTGTCGGTGGCGCTGCTGCTGTTCATGGCCGGGCGCTTCGTCAGCACGGCCGCGATGGCGAAGGTGTCGCCCGCCGCGATGCTGACCGTCTACGCGCTCGCCAACGTGGTGCTGACGGCCGTGGTGCTGGCCGGCATTCCGGTGGTGTCGGTGCTGGCGCTGATCGGCGTGTTCTTCTTCATGTCGATCATGTTCCCGACCATCTTCGCGCTCGGCGTGAAGGATCTCGGGCCGCACACCAAGCGCGGCGCGTCGTATCAGGTGATGTCGATCGTCGGCGGCGCGATCATGCCGTACGCGATGGGCCGGGTGGCCGACGCGTCGGGCGTCAGCATCGCCTACGCGCTGCCGCTCGCGTGCTTCGCGATCGTCGCGTGGTACGGCTGGCGCGGCAGCCGCGTGGTGGATGCCTGAGCGCACGCAACGGTTCGAGCGCGCATGGTCAGGCTGCGGGCGGGCCTTTGGCCGCGGCCCGGCAAGCGGCGCCGCGCACGCCCGATGTCGCGCGCGCGGCGGCCGGGCCCGGACGTATTAGAATCGGCGTCTGGCTCGCTGCCGTTGCCTGGACCGCCGCGGCCGCGAACCGTTTCGATCCCGACGGGTCCCGCCAGCGAACGTATGCCGACCCAACCCATTCAGAACCGCCGCCTCTACCAGCAGATCGCCGACCAGCTTCGCGCGATGA
>NZ_JAAGPF010000251.1 GCF_017104645.1 Burkholderia sp. Ac-20379 | reverse complement strand
ATCGTGCCGTACGACGGCGTGGCCTTCACCCGCGACGGCTGGGTGCCGGTCACCCCGGCGCGCGCGCTGGCGGCCGACGAGCTGCCCGCGATCGTCGCCAGCTATGCGGCGGCGGCCCGGCGCGCGCTCGAGGCCGGCTTCGACGGCGTCGAACTGCACGCCGCCAACGGCTATCTGATCGACCAGTTCCTGCAGGACGGCAGCAACCATCGCACCGACGCCTACGGCGGCCCGATCGGGAACCGCGCGCGCCTGCTGCTGGAGGTGGTCGACGCGCTGCGCGGTGTGTGGGGCGCGGGCCGCGTGGCCGTGCGGCTCTCGCCGAGCAGCCGCTTCAACGGCATGTCGGATCGCGACCCGGCCGCCGATTTCGACTTCGTGGCCGGCGCGTTGTCGAGCCGCGAGCTGGCCTATCTGCACGTGGTCGAGCCGCGCGTGATCGGCTCCGAGGAAGCCGGCGAAGGCTTGCAGGCCGTGGCCGCGCGCAGCCTGCGCGCACGCTTCGGCGGCCCGGTGATCGCCGCCGGCGGTTTCCACGGCGACGAGGCGCAGGCGGAAATCGCGGCGGGCCATGCCGACGCGGTCGCCTTCGGCCGCTTCTTCATCGCCAACCCCGATCTGCCCGCGCGCCTGCGCGCCGGCCTGCCGCTCAACGCCTACGACCGCGGCACGTTCTACGGCGGCGACGCGCGCGGCTACACCGATTACCCCGCCGCCCAGGCCGCCTGATCCCAAGGAGAACCGAACATGAACACGTTGACTGGCAAGACCGCGCTGGTAACCGGCGCGTCGCGCGGCATCGGCCGCGCCAGCGCGCTCGCGCTGGCGAACGCGGGCGCGCAGGTGCTGGTGCACTACAGCCGCGGCGCGCAGGAAGCCGACGCCGTGGTGGCCGAAATCCGCCAGGCGGGCGGCAAGGCCGAGAAGATCGCCGCCGACCTGCGCCAGCCCGACGGCCCGCACGGGCTGGCGCGGCAAACCCGCGCGATCATCGGCGGCCGGCTCGACATCCTCGTGGCGAACGCCGGCATTTCGCACGCGGCGAGCATCGAGGACACCACCGTCGAGGCGTTCGACGACCTGTTCGCCGTGAACGTGCGCGCGCCGTTCTTCCTCGTGCAGCAGTTGATGCCGGTGATGTGCAAGGGCAGCAGCATCGTGCTGCTCTCGTCGCTGGCCGCGCGCGGCGCGCTCGGCACGCTGGCCGCCTATTCGGCCACCAAGGGCGCGATCGACACGCTGGTCAAGCACTTCGCCGTGGCGCTCGGCGAGCGCGGCATCCGCGTCAACGCGGTGGCGCCGGGCATCGTGCCGACCGACATGTCGAACTTCACCAAGACCGATGCCGGGCGCGCGTTCGCGCTGGGCATCCAGGCGCTCAAGCGGATGGCCGAGCCGGCCGACATCGGCGCGGCCGTGGCGTTCCTCGCCTCGGACAACGCGCGCTGGATCACCGGCGACACGCTGCATGTCGACGGCGGCTCGAAGCTGTGAGCGCCCCCTCCGTTCTCATTCGTTAAGGACAACATCATGAAACTGTTTCATGCCGGCGGTTCCCCCAACGCGCGGCGCGTGCGCATCCTGGCCGCGGAGAAAGGGCTCGACCTCGAACTGGTGCCGGTGGATCTCGGTTCGCGCGCGCAACTCTCGGACGCGTACCGCGCCGTCAACCCGCGCGCCGTGGTGCCGACGCTCGTGCTCGACGACGGCACGGCCATCGGCGAAGCGCCCGTGATCATGCGCTATCTCGACGATGCGTTCGCATCGCCCTCGCTGTACGGCGCGACGCCTCGGGACAAGGCGATCGTGGCGATGTGGGAGCGGCGCGCGGAACTCGAAGGGTTCGCCGCCGTGATGGAAGGCGTGCGCAACGCGGCCGAGGGGCTCAAGGGCCGCGCGCTGTCCGGGCCGCACAACTACGCGCAGATTCCCGAGCTGGTCGAGCGCAGCAAGCAGCGCGTGGCGAATTTCTACAACGATCTGGACGCGCGCCTGACGAGCGTGCCGTTCCTGGCCGGCGAGCAGTTTTCGGCGGCCGACATCACAGCCATGGTGGCGGTGGATTTCGCGACGCGCGCGTTCGCGATGCCGCTCGCGGCGGAGCATGTGGCGCTCAAGCGCTGGCATGCGCAGGTGGCGTCGCGGCCGAGCGCCGCGGCGTGACGGGAGCCGGGCGCGCCTGAGCCGGCGCGCCCGGTCATGACTGGCCGGCCGGCGTATCGCGCCGCGCGGGCCAGATATACAAGGCGGAGGAACTGAGCAGGCCGGCGCGTTGCAACGACGCCGCGACCTGCCGGTCGCGAAACCAGAACGACAGCGACACCACCGGCGTGCCCGGCCTGACGCTCCGGTCGAGCAGCGCCGCGATCGCGCGCATCGGCTTGATCATCAGATAGCAGGTGACGGCGTGCGCGTCGCTCAGATCGCAATCGAGGAAATTGGCGCGCCGCAGCGTGAGGTTCGTCAGCGTGCGGGCGCGCAGCCGCGACACCCAATACGGCAACGGCGACAGCTCGATGCCGCGGATCTCGGCCTGCGGAAACGCGCGGGCCAGCGCGATCGCGAGCGAACCCCAGCCGGAACCGAGTTCATAGACCACCGCGCCGGGCGCCAGGCCGGCCTGCCTCAGCAGCGCGATCACGTCCTCGGCGGCCCGCGCGCTCGACGACAGCGGCGGCACGCCGGTGCGCAACTGATACCCCACGAGCGACAGGCACGCCAGCAGGACGATCGCCACGACGGCAATCGGAACGAGGTGCTGCAGGGTCGTCAGCGTGAAAGTCATGGCGCGGAAGCGGTTGCATCGCTGGTCGGATCGCGCATCATGCCACGCGCTCAGAACCGCTGGATCATCCCCACCTGCACGCCCTTCACCGTCGCGCCCGGGTACGCGGGCGTCAGGCCCGTCACGTTCACGCCGCGCAGCGTGAAGGTGCCCGTGCCGCGGTTGCGCAGCCAGCCGGCGCTCGCATACAGCAGCACGCGCGGCGACAGGTCGTATTCGGTCATCGCGCTGAACTGGTCGGCGTCGTTGCCCTTGCCCGAACGGTCGCGCATGTACGCATAGCCGAGCGCCGCCCGCCAGCGCGACGACACCGCGTAGCGCACGGACACGGCCGCGCCGTCGTCGTGATAGCGCGGCGTGCCGCCGTCGCCGTTGAACATCGAGACGAAGCCCGTGAATTTGCCCACCGTGTACGACACGCCGCCCATGTTCGCGCGCAGCGCGCCCGAATCGTTGGTCTGCTGGTGCGCGAACGCGATGCGGAACGGCCCCTGCTTGTAGGCGAACGTCGCGATCGTGCCGCCCAGCCCGTTCGCGCCGCCGGCCGACGGGTCGCGCATCGACACCATCACGGTGCTCGTGAAACCGTGGAAATCGGGCGACAGATAGGTGATCGCGTTGCTCTCGTACGGCGTGATCTTCGAGAGATTGTTCAGGCCCGAGGCGATGGTGCCCGCGCCGAACGCATCGATCTGCCCTTTGAACGGGATGTAGATCGGCGAATACTGGCGGCCCACGCGCAGCTCGCCCCAGCGCGAGCCCACGCCCACCCAGGCCTGCCGGTTGAACAGCGTGCCGGCGGTGGCGAGCGTGCCGTCGTTGGAGCCGAAGCCGCTCTCGATATCGAACAGAATGCGCACGCCGCCGCCGATCGGCTCCGAGCCGCGCAGGCCGATCCGCGAGCCGCGATACGCGCCGGAATCGAGCCGCGGCACCCAGCCCGAGCCGGGGTTGGTCACTTCGATGCTGGTGTCGATCACGCCGTAGAGCGTGACCGAACCCTGCGCGAACGCCTGCGCGGCGGGCGCGCACAGCGCGGCGAACGCCAGCGCGCGGACGCACGGGCGAAGGGGAAAACGAACCGGGCGGCCGGCGGGAGTGGCGCGCAAGCTTGCGCGCGCAACGAAATCGTGACGCATGAACGGGAGCAACGGTCGCTTCGCCCGAACGCGTATCCGCGATCGACGACGGCTCGCCCGCGCGGGCGATCGAACCGTCGTCGGCCGTGGATACGCGGCCAGGTCGAACATGAAATGAAAAGGAAAAACCGGTACGCCGGAAGCAAAACGGCCGGCGGGATGCGAACCCGAAGGCCGCATCCCGCCGGCGTCGATGCCGGCGCGGCGCACACGCCAGGCGTGCGCCGCGCGCCGGATTACTTGCTGTCCGGCAGTGCGTAGGCGATCACGTAATCGCCGAGCTTGGTGCCGAACGATCCATGGCCGCCCGCCGCGATCACGACGTACTGCTTGCCGTTGACCTCATACGTCATCGGCGTGGCCTGGCCACCGGCCGGCAGGCGCTGTTCCCACAGCAGCTTGCCGTTGTTGGTGTCGTAGCCGCGGATGTAGTTGTCCGCGGTGGCGCCGATGAAGAACACGCCGCCGGCCGTGGTGGCCGGGCCGCCGAGCATCGGCATACCCATCCGGAACGGCAGCGGCACCGGCGAGCTGTCGCGCACCGTGCCGATGCGGCGCTTCCAGACGATCTGGTTGGTCTTCAGGTCGATCGCCGACACGTAACCCCAGGCCGGCTGCTTGCACGGCAGGCCGAGCGGCGAGAGGAACGGGTTCAGCGTCACGCCGAACGGCACGCCGTATTGCGGCTGGATGCCCGATTCGGTGCCGCTGCCCTTGGCGCCGGCTTCCGGCTCCATCGGGTTGCCCGGCCCGCGCGGGATCAGCTTCGAGACGAACGGCAGCGCGATCGGGTTGGCGATGGCGATCTGGCGATCGGTATCGACGGCAATGCCGCCCCACTCGAACATCCCGAGGTTGCCCGGGAACACCAGCGTGCCCTGCTCCGACGGCGGCGTGAACGTGCCTTCATAGCGCAGGCGATGGAACATCACGCGGCACACGAGCTGATCGAACATCGTCGCGCCCCACATGTCGGCGTCGGTCAGCTTCTGCTTCGGACGGAACGTCAGATCCGAGAACGGCTGCGTGGCCGACACATGATCGCCCTTCGCGGCGCCCTGCGGCACCGGCAGTTCCGGCGCCGGCACGACGGTCGCGCCGGTGCGGCGGTCGAGCACGAAGATGTTGCCGGTCTTGGCCGGGGCGTACACCACCGGCACCTTGTTGCCGTTCTTGTCGGTGATGTCGGCGAGCGTGGGCTGCGCCGGCTGATCCATGTCCCACAGATCGTGGTGCGCCGTCTGGTAGAACCAGGCCAGCTTGCCGGTGGAGGCATGCAGCGCCAGCAGGCCGCTCGCGTAACGCTCCTGTTCCGGCGTGCGGTGGCCGCCCCAGATGTCCGGGGTGGTCACGCCCATCGGCAGGTAGACGATGTCGAGCTTGGCGTCGTAGGCAGCGGGCGCCCACGAGTTCGGCGAGTTCCAGGTGTAGTGCTCGCCCGCGCCCGGGATGTGGTTCGGATCCTTCGCGCCCGGATCGAACGCCCACAGCAGCTTGCCGGTGCGCGTGTCGAAACCGCGGATCACGCCGGACGGCTCGCGCGTCGAGAAGTTGTCCTCGACCGAACCGGCCACCACGATCACCTTGTCGGTGACGATCGGCGGCGAGGTCGGCTCGTACATGCCCGGCGTGGTGACCGGTTGCAGATGCTGCAGGTCGAGATCGCCGTTGTTGCCGAAATCGGCGCAGCGCTGTCCCGTTTGCGCGTCGAGCGCGTACAGGTGGCCGTCGTTGACCGGCAGGTAGATACGGCGCGTGCAGGCGCCCGGCGACGTGTCGGCGGCGGCGGTGACCGGCGCCGACGGGGCGGCCGGGGCGCTTGCCGCTGCGTCGGTGGCGCTGGCGGCGCTGGACGCCGCGGCAGCGGCATCGGCGGCCGATGCGCCCGACGCGGCAGCGGCGGCGTCAGGCGTCGCGCCCGTCGCGGGCTGCGATTGCGCGTCGGCCGACAGGTCGCGGTACGACACGCCACGGCAGGTCACGTGCTGGAACGACGGATCGTTCTTCAGGCGCGGATCGAACTTCCACACCTGCTTGCCGGTGGCTGCGTCGAGCGCGAACAGGATCTGGTGCGGCGAGCACAGATACAGCAGGTTGCCGATCTTGAGCGGCGTGACTTCATCGGTGATCTCGCCCGGATCGTTCGGGCCTTTCATGTCGCCGGTGCGGAACGTCCACGCCACTTGCAGATTTTTCACGTTCTCGGGCGTGATCTGCTTGAGCGGCGAATAGCGCGTGCCTTCCTGGGTACGGCCGTAGGCCGGCCAGTCGGCGTCGGCGATGCCGGGAATCGGCGAGGTTTGCGCCGGCGCTTCGGCCGACAGCGTGCCGTTCAGTTCCTGCGGATCGTTGAAGTTCGCGTAGACGAGCACGCCGGCCCAGATCAGCAGCGACACCGTCAGCGCCCAGCCGTTCGCGGCGCGCGCGCCGTTCAGCTTGCGCGTGACCAGCACCAGCAGCCAGACGCCGAACACCACCAGCACGCCGGAGCGCGGCGCGAGCGCCCAGAAATCGAAGCCGGATTCGCCGACCGCCCAGATCGCGGTGCCGACCAGCAGCAGCGCATACAGCGTCAGCGCCACGGCGCGGCGGCCGCGGATCAGCCAGGCGAACACCAGCAGCACGATGCCGGCGACGATGTAATACGCGGAGCCGCCGATCGCGGCGAGCCAGACGCCGCCGACCAGCAGGTAAAGCCCTGCCAGCAAGGCGAACAGCCATGTCAGGCCGCCGATGACACCGAGCGACGAGGATTGTTTTGTCATGATCCCAACCTTTTGTTTGAGACGGTTTATCAACAGATCTGCGCGTGCGAGCACGCAGGTCATCCTCCATCGTTGTTTTTGTTATGGCGACTTACGGCAACGCGCGCCGCGGTGAAGCCGGCGCGCGCGAAACGTCGGGCCATGCGCATTCGCGCGGCGGCGCGCATGCGGTACGGCAGGATCTGGGAACACACCACGAAGCGTGCGACGCGTCCGGCCGCGCGAGTTCGAATCGCTGCGACGACGGCGCGTGCATCATGTCGGCGGCAGCCCGGCCCCTGGCGTGCGCGAAGCAACGCAAGGCCCGGCTACCCGAAGAAACGCCCACCCGGTTTGCCTGATTGTCATGTCCTTCCCGTCACGTGAATGCCTGGCATACACATCGAATACGGAGACAAACGCCGCGCGCGAAGCGCAGGCCGTCAACGCATGAAAGACTTCTGAAACATTCGGCTCATATCGTTTAGGGTCGCAAATATAACGGGTTTTCCCGGAACCTGCACGTTCGCGGGGCCGGACGTGCGTCTCGCGCCGTCGCGAATCGTCCGATCAATGGCACGCCGCCAGGCTGCCGCAAAACCCGTTCCCGCTCAGTGATAACCGGCGTCGCCCTCGCGCACCTTGCCGTGGAAAACGCGGTATTGCATGAAGTTGTAGACGAGGATGATCGGCAGCACGATCACCGTGCCGACCAGGATGAACCACTGGCTTTCCGGCGGCGAGGACGCCTCCCAGATCGACAGCGACGGCGGCACGAGATTCGGCCACATGCTGATCACGAGCCCGCTGTAGCCGAGAAACAGAATGGCGAGCGTCAGCACGAACGGCTGCACGTCGCGGCGACGGTTCACGGCGCGCACGATGCCGGTGGCGCAGGCCAGCACGAGGATCGGCACCGGCGAGAACACGATCAGATGCGCGCCGGAGAACCAGCGCTCGGCCACGGCCGGCAGCCCGATCACCGTCCACGCGCTGACCAGGAAGATCGCGCCGAGCAGCAGCAGGCACAGCGGCTTCATCAGGACATAAGCCTTCTCCTGCAGCGCGCCCTCGGTCTTCCAGATGATCCAGCCGCAGCCGAGTGCCGCGTAGGTGATCAGCAGGCAGAAGCCGCAGAACACGCTGAACGGCGAGAGCCAGCCGAACGGATCGCCGGCGAACGTGCCGTCGACGATGGTGGTGCCCTGCAGCAGCGAGCCGAGCACCACGCCCTGACAGAACGTGGCGAGCATCGAGCCGCCGATGAACGCGAGATCCCAGAGGTTCTGCGTGCGCGTGGCCTTGGCGCGCAGTTCGAACGCCGCGCCGCGGAAGATCAGCCCGATCACCATCAGGATCAGCGGCAGGTAGTTGGCCGGCAGCAGCGTGGCGTAAGCCACCGGGAACGCGCCGTACAGCACCGCGCCGCCGAGCACGAGGAAGGTTTCGTTGCCGTCCCACACGGGCGCGACCGTGTTGAGCATGACCTGGCGTTCGCGTTCGGCGTCGAAGAACGGAAACAGCAGGCCGATGCCGAGATCGAAGCCGTCGAGCATCACGTAGAGAAACACGCCGAGCCCGACGATGAAGGCCCACAGCACGGGTAGATCGAGAACCATCGCGTCACTCCTGGTCGATCGCGTCGCCGGGCCGCGACAGCGCCCGGTTGTGCAGCACCGGATGGGCCGTTTGCCCGTCGTCGCCGTGGCCATCGCCGTGGCCGGCCGTCGGCCCCTTGCGCATCAGCTTCAGCATGTAATACACGCCGGTGCCGAACACGAGGAAATAGACGATCACGAACAGCAGCAGCGTGACGCCGACCTGCTGGCCCGTGAGCGGCGAGACGGAGTGCTCGGTGCGCAGCACGCCGTACACCGTCCACGGCTGGCGGCCCACCTCGGTGGTGATCCACCCGGCCAGCAGCGCCGCGATGCCCGACGGCCCCATCCACAGCATGAAGCGCTGGAACCGCCGCGATTCGTAGAGCCGCGCGCCGCGCCGCAGCCACCAGCCGAGCAGCACCGCGAACAGCATCAGGAAGCCGAGCCCGGCCATCGCGCGGAACGTCCAGAACACGATCGGCGAATACGGGCGATCCTCGCGCGGGAAGGTCTTGAGGCCGCGTATTTCGCCATCCCAGCTGTGCGTGAGGATCAGGCTGCCGAGGTGCGGCACCTGGATCGCATAGCGCGTCACTTCCGCATCCATGTCGGGCAGCCCGAACAGGTTCAGCGCCGTGCCGCCGTGCTCGGTTTCCCAGATGCCCTCGATCGCGGCGATCTTGGCCGGCTGGTATTCGCGTGTATTCAGGCCGTGCGCGTCGCCGATCAGGATCTGCAGCGGCACGAGCGGCAGCAGCAGCCACAGCGCCATCGAGAAGCTGCGCTTGACCGCCGCGTCGCGCCGCCCCTTGAGCAGATGCCACGCGCCGCAGGCCGCCACCAGGAAGCCGGCCACGATGAACGCGGCGATCGTCATGTGCAGCAATCGATACGGAAACGAAGGATTGAAAATGATCTTCCACCAATCCACCGGCACCAGCCGGCCGTTCTCGATGCCGAAGCCCTGCGGCGTCTGCATGAAACTGTTCGAGGCGAGGATCCAGAACGTGGAGATCAGCGTGCCGAGCGCGACCATCAGCGTGGCGAAGTAATGCGCGCGCCGGCTCACGCGCTGCCAGCCGAACAGCATCACGCCGAGAAAGCCGGCTTCGAGGAAGAATGCGGTCAGCACTTCGTAGGTCAGCAGCGGGCCGGTGACGTTGCCCGCGATGCGCGAGAAGCCGCCCCAGTTGGTGCCGATCTCGTAGGCCATCACCACGCCCGAGATCACGCCCATGCCGAAGCCCACCGCGAAGATCTTCGACCAGAACAGGAACATGTCCTTGTAGGACGAATCGCCGGTTTTCAGCCACATGCCTTCGAGCACCGCGAGGAAGCTGGCCATGCCGATGCTGATCGCCGGAAACACGATGTGAAACGACACCGTGAACGCGAACTGCAGGCGCGCCAGATGCAATGCGTCAAAGATCTCCATGCGGCTTCCCCTGCGCCGGCGCCCGGGGGAAGGCGCAGGCTGTGTGCCGTGCTGTCTGTCGTGGCGGCGGCCGCTGCGTCAGCGCCGCTCGCCGCGATGGTTGCCCGTGCATCGAATCGGCCGATGTCAAGCAGCGCGAAACAATCCGGGCCGTTGAAACGCGCCGCCCGCTTCGCGGCGGGCGGCACGCCTCAACAATAAACCATTCATGGGAAAGGTAAAGACCGCATGGCGCGCGCAAGCGCGGCGAGCGGCCGACGTGACGCAGGGGGCAGGCTTCATGCCTGTAAGGAAGACCGGCAGGGCGCGCGCCCTGCCCGCCGGATCACGCCTTAGCGCGCGACGAGACCAGCCGGTATGCGGCGATCGAACCGCCCACGGCGATCAGCACCGGAATCAGGAAATCGTGGCCGACGCGCGTGAATTCGACCATCAGCACGATCGCCGTCAGCGGCATCTGCATCGAGGCGGCCAGGAACGCCGCCGCGCCGACGATCGCGAACGCGCCGGTGGCGGCGCCCGGCCAGACGAGGCTCCACACGCCGCCGAGCACGATCGCCAGCAGCGCGCCGTTGGCGAGGCCGGGCGTCAGCAGCCCGCCTTCCGCGCCGGCCCGCAGGCTGCCCCATTCGATCGCCACCTTCAGCACCAGCAGCGCCGCGGCCGTGCCGATGGTGAGCGCGCTGTCGAAACCGAGCGCGGCCGGGCCCTTGCCGTTGCCGAGCAGCGCCGGCAGCGCGATCGACAGGCCGCCGATGATCGCGAAATTGAGCACCGACAGCACCGGCAGCCGCCAGTCGCGCGGCGCGGCGGCGCGCGCGGCCGTGGTCAGGCGCGTGAAGCCGTAGGCCGCCACGCCGAACACCGGCCCGCACACGGCCGACCACACCACCAGCGAGGCGTCGATGGCGAGCGGCCCGACCGTGTACTGATGCTCGTTGCCGAGGCCGATCCACGCCACCACCGCGGCGATCGCCGAGCTGGCCAGCGCCGGCACCGCGGCCGACCAGCCGAAGCTGCCGAGCAGCACTTCCATGACGAACACCGCGCCGCCGAGCGGCACGTTGTAGACGGCCGCCAGCCCCGCGCCCGCGCCGCAGGCCACCATCAGCCGCTGGTCGCCGGCCGACAGCCCGGCCCGGTGCGCGATCCAGCCGGCCCACAGCGAGCCGATCTCGCGCGGCGCCACCTCGCGGCCGAGCGGCGAACCGAGCGCCACCGTCACGATCTGCAACAGCGCATGCACGGTCGTGCTGACGATCGGCATGCGCGGATCGGCGGCCTTCACGGCGCGCTTGATGCTGACGAGCGGCTTGCCCCAGCGGTACAGCGCCCACCAGCCGAGGCCGGCCACCAGGCCGCAGCCGGTCAGCACCAGCACGCGCCGCAGCGGCGAAGCCTGCGACACGCCCTGCAGGAAGCTTTCGTTGCTGATCACGCGCGCGACGCTGTAGCCGTAGGCCAGATGCTGGATCACATGCAGCAGCAGCGCCAGCAGCATGCCGCCGAGA
>NZ_JAAGPF010000250.1 GCF_017104645.1 Burkholderia sp. Ac-20379 | reverse complement strand
CGGGCGGGGGCGGCGCGTTCGTCGTGGCGGCCGGTGTTGCGCTCGGCGGGCGCCGGGCCGGTCGGCCAGATCCCCGCCGGCGGCGCTTCGCCGTAGATCCGCTGGTAGCTGTCGAGCGTTTGCCGGTAATGGCCGTCGTAGTGGGCATCCTCGCCGGGCCGGCCGTCGCCGGGGAAATGGTGGAGCGGCGCGCCGAGCACGCCGGCGCAGAACACGTTCCAGTATTCGTGGGTGTATTGCAGATGCAGGTGCCAGGCGGCATCGACGGCTTTCGATGGCGTGACCGGGTGGCCGGCCGCGACGGCCAGGTAGGCGAAGCGCTTGTATTCGCGCAGCACCGCCAGCGCATGGGCGTGGCTCCAGCCTTCGGCTTCGGCCAGGCGCAGGCTGTAGGGGCGCGGTGCGCCGGTGGTGTCGGGGGTGTAGGCGTCGACGCGGGCGCGATGGGCGGCGGCTTCGTCCGGGGTGGCGCGGGCGGTTGTCGCCATGGACGGCGGCCCGCCGGAATCCTTCGGTGAACGCATGGGCAGTTGGCGCGACGCGCGGACGGCCGCCGCGGTCGCTGCATCGGTTTGAGGTGAGGGGATTCTCGCATGACGGCGAGGGGGTTGGTGGAATGGCGGCGGCGAAGCAGCATGTCGGACACGCGCGCTACACTTCCGCCAGCTGTCCCCCACATCCCTTCCCGCCAGGCGACGCCATGACCAGATTCGACGTGCTCCAGCAACTCGCGAGCGATTTTCAGTTTCCCCTGACCGAGGAAATCAGGATCGGCGGGAATTATCGGCCAGTCGTGGTGGACGAGAATCTCGCCTATGTTTCCGGGCAGATCCCGCGTGTCGGCGACGTGGTTCGCTTCATCGGCGTGGCGGGCGATGACATCTCGCTCGACGACGCCCGCCGCGCGGCGGCCATTTCGGCGTTACGCGCCTTGACGCTGATCCGGAATCACTGCGGATCGCTCGACAGCATCGTGGCTGTGCCGCGCATCTCGGTTTTCGTGCGCAGCGCGCCCGATTTCTCGAAGCAAAGTGAAGTGGCCGACGGCGCATCCGACGTGCTCTACGCCGTGCTGGGCGACGCCGGCGTGCATACGCGAACCTCGGTCGGCGTGGCGCAGTTGCCGAAAGGCGCATCGGTCGAAATCGATTTTCTGTTTCGGTTGAAGCCGGACGGTCGCTGAACCCGCGTTCGGTCGACGCACCCGGCCGCGTTCAGGGGCGGCGCGTTGCCCGATTCCGTGCCCGACGACGCGATGCACCAACAATACCCGTGCGGGTTGGCGATACATCGGTCCAGATTCTCGGTGCGCGTTCGACCTAAACGGCGCGGGGATTGGCGAGCGGCACATACCCCGCCACCGCCTCCTCGTACAACGCCCCCATCGTCACCGCCGCCGCGATCGCCGCGTCGTCGCGCTCGCCGCTCAGCATTCCCCAGCGCCGGTACTGCGCCATGAACCACATCCCGTCCTCGGCCCGCGGCCGGTTCGTCGCGCCGCCGTCGTGAAACCGCACCGGCGCGGGCGTTTCGGCGAACGGCCCCGCGCCGTATTCGCCCACCAGCCGCGGCAGGATCTGCGCGGCCGGCACGTCGAGCGCGTCGGGCGCCGACAACCACTCGGCAGCCTTCGCGCGGTTGCCCGGCAGATCGAGCCACGCGCAGGCATCCACCAGCGTGCGGATCAGCGCCCGCGCCGTGTTCGGATAGAGCGCCGCGAACTCGCGCCGGCACGCCAGCGCCTTCTCGGGATGATCGCGCCACACCTCGCTCGTGGCGGCCACGGTGCGGCCCGCGCCTTGCGCCTCGGCCACGGCGTTCCACGGCTCGCCCACGCAGAAGCCGTCGAGCTCGCCGCACGCGAGCGCATCGGCCATCCCCGGCGGCGGAATCACGATGCTGCGCACGTCGCGCAGCGGATCCACGCCGTGCGACGCGAGCCAGGCGTACAGCCACATCGCATGGGTGCCGGTGGGGAAGGTCTGCGCGAACACCGGCTTGCGGCCGAGCGTGGCGAGCGCGGCGCGCAAATCGCCGGAGGCCCGCCACGCATCGGCGAGCCGGTTCGAGAACGTGATCGCCTGCCCGTTGCGGTTCAGCACCGACAGCACGGCCAGATCGGCGCGTGGGCCGCCGATGCCGAGCTGCACGCCGTACACGAGCCCGTACAGCGCATGCGCGGCGTCGATCTCGCCCATCAGCAGCTTGTCGCGGATGCTGGCCCACGACGGCTGGCGCTCGAGCGTCAGCGCAAGGCCGTGCCGCTCGCCAAGCTTCAGGCGTTGCGCGACGACGAGCGGCGCGGCGTCGCTCAATGCGACGAAACCGAGCCGCACATCGCGGCGTTCGGGCGGCGGAAAAGTCGGTTGGTTCATGCTTCACCATCGGAATTGCGTGATGCGACGAGCAGCTGACGCGCCGCTTCGACGATCTTGATGCCCTGATCCATCGCGCCGCGGCGCAGCGTGGCATAGGCATCGTGTTCGGAGAGCCGGCGCGTTTCCATCAGCAGCCGCTTGGCGCGATCGATCAGCTTGCGGTCGGCGAGTTCGTTCTCGACTTCGGCGAGGCGCTGGCGCAACGCCTCGTCGTGCGAAAAGCGCGCGAGCGCGACCTCGATGATCGGCGCCAGCCGCTCGGCCGACAGCCCCTCGACGAGATACGCGCTGACGCCCGCGCCCACCGCCGCGCGAATCAGTTGCTGGTCGGCGTCGGGGCTGAACATCAGCACGGGCCGCGGCGCGCGCGCGTGCATCACGGCCAGTTGCTCGAGCGTGTCGCGCGACGGCGATTCGGTGTCGATGATGACGACGTCGGGCCGTTCCTTCTCGACCACGGCGGGCAGCCGCGCCGGCGTGGCGACCTCGTCGAGCATCTCGTAATGGAGCCGCGCGAGCGTGTCGCGCAGCTCGCCGATCGGCTTGTCCGTATCGGTGACGAGCAGCACGCGCAGCGGGCGGGTGGAATCGTTCAGTCCCATGAGGCGAGCGGGGCGTCGGGGTGCGCGGGGGGCAACGTGTGAAACGGCGCGCGGCTCGCGGCGCGCCGCGAGGTTCGCACGATGAAGCCATGCATGGCGCGAAGCACGGGACGGCGCTCAAGCGGCATCGGACAGCGCCCCCGCATGCGTCGCTTCGGCGGGCAACGGCGGCAGCATCGCCAGCGCCTCGCCGATCGCGTTCCCGACCAGAATCACGGCCGGGCTGCCGAGCCCGGCCTCGACGGGGCCGCTGGCCAGCGCGCCGAGCGTGCCAGCCCAGTGGCGCGCCCGTGCGGTGCCGGCCCATTCGACCACGGCGGCCGGCGTGGCGGCGTCGAGCCCGCCGAGCAGCCCGGCGGCCACGCTGGCGATGCGGCTCATGCCCATGTAGACGACCAGCGTGGTGCCGCCGGCCGCGAGCGCGGCCCAGTCGGGCTCGCCGTGATCCTGCAGGTGCGCGGTGACGAACGTGACGCCCTGGCAATGGCGGCGATGCGTGAGCGAGACGCCGAGTTCGGCGGCGGCCGCGAAGCCGGACGAAATGCCGTTGACGATCTCGACGCGAATGCCGGCCGCGTGCAGCGCGCTCAGTTCCTCGCCGGCGCGGCCGAACAGCAGCGCATCGCCGCCCTTGACGCGCACGACGTGCAGGCCGCGCAGCGCGTAGCGGCGCATCAGCTTCTCGATGAACGCTTGCGGGGTGGAGCGGCAGCCGCCGCGCTTGCCGACGCGCACGATGCGCGCCTGCGGCGCCAACGCCGCCACGGCGGGATCGACGAGATCGTCGATCAGCACCACGTCGGCGGCGGCGAGCGCGCGGGCCGCCTTGATCGTCAGGAGCTCGGGATCGCCGGGGCCGGCGCCGAGCAGCGTGACCTTGCCAGTGGGGTTCGTCATGTTCGTATTGCGTTCCAGTGAGGCGCACGACGCGGCGCGCGCCGCCGGAACCGCACGGCATCGCGCGCCGGCCGTGCGGCCGGGCGTTCGGGACGCCGTTGTCCGGAGAGGCCGCTGCGTCGCCGCGCGGCCCGAATCGTCGGTATTGCGTGCGCCGACATCGTTGCCGGTGCTTACTCTTTATTGCAATCGGCGTGCCAGCTCGAGCGGGGCGGGCGGCGACGCTGGTTTCACGAGGGTTCGCCGCGCCGCGAAGCCACTGGCGAACCAAGCCGCGGCGCGTTCCCGGCAGCGTGCGATCGAACCGCCGCTGCTTTGCCGCGCCGCGTAGCCGCACCCGTTTGCGGTGCATCGCCGCCGCACGCGCACAGTGCTGCGCCGCACCAGATCTGTGCGACGGTGCGTCATCGCGCAACGCGCCGGCCGTGCGCCGCAGCGGCGCAAATCGCCGCAAACCCGCGCCGGTGCTCAATCGGGCAGTGCTGGCACGGCGCTTGCAAAGCATGGCTCGAGCGCATCAACGGCGATGGGCTCCGCAATACGGCATCACCGCAACACCGAATACTGAGCGGCCCGGCAACGGGCTTTCTGGGCAACGGCGTCCTGTGCATCCGGTCTTTCGACTGGATTCTCAGGACGCCGTTTTCGTTTTTGGGCTACCCATATGATCAACAAGGCAACCCGCATCGACCTGTTCAGCCTGCGCACCGTGCAGATGCGCGCGTTTCATCTGACTTGGCTGGCGTTCTTCGTCTGCTTCTTCGCATGGTTCGCCTGCGCGCCGCTGATGCCGCTGCTCGCGAAGCAGTTCCATCTCAATGCCGGCCAGGTCGCCGACATCAACATCGCGGCGGTGGCCGCGACGATCCTGGTGCGCTTGCTGGTGGGGCCGCTGTGCGACCGCTTCGGCCCGCGCCGCGTCTATACCGGCCTGCTGGTGCTCGGCGCGATCCCCGTGATCGCGGTGGCCTTCGCGCACGATTACTGGACGTTCCTGATCTGCCGCCTCGGCATCGGCGCGGTGGGCGCGAGCTTCGTGATCACGCAGTACCACACCTCGGTGATGTTCGCGCCGAACGTGGTGGGCACGGCCAACGCCACCACGGCGGGCTGGGGCAACGCCGGTGCGGGCGCGGCGCAGGCGCTGGTGCCGCTGTTCGTGTCGGCCGCGCTGATGCTCGGCCTCGGCGACGACTCGGCCTGGCGCGCGGCGCTGGTGGTGCCGGGCGTCGCGATGCTGCTGATGGCGGTGGCGTACTGGCGCGGCACGCAGGACACGCCGCACGGCGACGTGATGACGCTGCGCGCGCAGGGCGAAACCGTGGAAAGCGGCAAGAAGGGCGGCTGGGCAAGCTTCGTCGCGGCCTCGCGCAACTACCGCGTGTGGATGCTGGCCACCACCTACGCCGCCTGCTTCGGCGTGGAAGTGTTCATCCACAACATCGCCTCGCTCTACTACGTCAATCACTTCCATCTCTCGCTGAAGGAAGCGGGCCTTGCGGCCGGCATCTTCGGGCTGCTCGCGCTGTTCGCGCGGGCGCTTGGCGGCGTGCTGTCCGATTACCTGGCGGCGCGTCGCGGCCTGTCGGTGCGCGCGTTGCTGCTGGCGGTGCTGATCGCCGGCGAAGGCCTCGGCCTGCTCGGCTTCTCGCATGCGTCGCAGGTGGGCACGGCGGTGCTGGCGATGGTGGCGTTCGGCCTGTTCACGCACATGGCCTGCGGCGCGACCTACGCGCTGGTGCCGTTCGTCGACCGCAATTCGCTGGGCGGCGTGGCCGGCATCGTTGGCGCGGGCGGCAACGTGGGCGCGGTGGCGGCGGGCTTCCTGATGAAGGGCGTGGGCGACGTGCAGGCCACGCTGTCGGTGCTCGGCGCGGTGGTGCTGGTCACCTCGCTCTGCGCGATCGCGGTGCGCTTCAGCGCCGAACACATGGCCCGCGAGGCGGCGCTGCGCGCCAGCGCACTGGCCGCGAACGCCGTCAACTGATCCAGGATTTCGGGAGAACCCATCATGAACATCGTCGTCATCGGTCACGGGATGGTCGGCCACAAGCTGCTCGAATGCCTCGCGGCGCAAGCGCACGACACGGCGCCGCGCATCACCGTGCTCTGCGAGGAGCCGCGCCCGGCCTACGATCGCGTGCATCTGTCGGCATTCTTCGCGGGCAAATCGGCGGACGATCTGTCGCTGGTCGCGCCGGGCTTCTTCGAGGCGCATCCGCATATCGCGCTGCGCCTCGGCACGGCGGCCGCGTCGATCGATCGCGCCGCGCGCACGGTCACGCTGGCCGACGGCGAAACGATCGGCTACGACAAGCTGGTGTTCGCGACCGGCTCGTCGCCGTTCGTGCCGCCGGTGCCGGGCCGCGAACGCGACGACTGCTTCGTCTACCGCACCATCGAGGATTTGCTGGGCATGCAGGCCTGCGGCGCGCGCGCCAGCTCGGGCGTGGTGGTGGGCGGCGGGCTGCTCGGCCTCGAATGCGCGAAGGCGCTGCGCGACATGGGGCTGGACACGCACGTGGTGGAATTCGCGCCGCGCCTGATGGCGGTGCAGGTGGACGACGGCGGCGGCAGCATGCTGCGCGGCCGTATCGAGGCGCTCGGCGTGCAGGTGCATACCGGCAAGAACACGCTGGAGATCGTCGACGGCGAGGCGGGCACGCACCGCATGAAGTTCGCCGACGGCACGCACCTCGACACCGACATGATCGTGTTCTCGGCCGGCATCCGCCCGCGCGACCAACTGGCGCGCGACTGCGGCCTGGACATCGGCCCGCGCGGCGGGGTGGCGATCGACAGCGCCTGCCGCACGAGCGACCCGGACATCTACGCGATCGGCGAATGCGCGGCCTGGAACGGCCAGACGTTCGGCCTGGTCGCGCCCGGCTACGAGATGGCGCGCGTGGTGGCCGCGCAACTGGCGGGCGAGGACGGCACGTTCGCGGGCGCCGACATGAGCACCAAGCTCAAGCTGATGGGCGTGGACGTGGCCAGCATCGGCGACGCGCACGCGAAGACGCCGGGCTGCCGCGTGGTGCAGTACGCGGACGGGCGGCGCGAGGTCTACAAGAAGCTCGTCACGTCGGCCGACGGCAAGCAGTTGCTCGGCGCGGTGCTGGTGGGCGACGCGGCCGAATACGGCACGCTGCTGCAGATGATGCTGAACGCGATCGAGCTGCCGGCCGAGCCGGAAGCGCTGATCCTGCCGCAAGCGGACGGCGCGGCCAAACCGGGCCTCGGCGTGGACGCGCTGCCCGACGCCGCGCAGATCTGCTCGTGCAACAACGTCTCGAAGGGCCAGCTGTGCGCCGCGGTGGCGGACGGCGCGACCAGCATCGGCGCGCTGAAGACCTGCACCGGCGCGGGCACCTCGTGCGGCGGCTGCGTGCCGCTCGTCACGCAGGTCATGAAGGCCGAGATGAAGAAGCAGGGCCTGGCCGTCAACAACCATCTGTGCGAACACTTCGCGTATTCGCGCCAGGAGCTGTATCACCTGATCCGCGTCGAAGGCATCCGCAGCTTCGGCGAACTGCTCGCGAAATACGGCAAGGGCCTCGGCTGCGACATCTGCAAGCCCACGGCCGCCTCGATCCTGGCCTCGTGCTGGAACGAGTTCGTGCTGAAGACGGAACACGCGAGCCTGCAGGATTCGAACGACTACTACCTCGCCAACATCCAGCGCGACGGCACCTATTCGGTGGTGCCGCGCATGCCGGGCGGCGAGGTCACGCCGGAAGGGCTGATCGCGGTCGGGCAGGTGGCGAAGAAGTACGGCCTCTACACCAAGATCACGGGCGGCCAGCGCGTGGATCTGTTCGGCGCGCGCGTCGAGCAGTTGCCGCTGATCTGGGAGGAGCTGATCGACGCCGGCTTCGAATCGGGCCACGCCTACGGCAAATCGCTGCGCACCGTGAAATCGTGCGTGGGCTCGACCTGGTGCCGGTTCGGCGTGGGCGATTCGGTGGGCCTCGCGATCGATCTGGAGAACCGCTACAAGGGCCTGCGCGCGCCGCACAAGATCAAGTTCGGCGTGTCCGGCTGCACGCGCGAATGCGCCGAGGCGCAGGGCAAGGACATCGGCGTGATCGCCACCGAGAAGGGCTGGAACCTCTACGTGTGCGGCAACGGCGGCATGAAACCGCGCCACGCCGAGCTGCTGGCCGCCGATCTCGACCGCGACACGCTGATCCGCTACATCGACCGCGTGCTGATGTTCTACATCCGCACCGCCGACCGGCTGCAACGCACCAGCACCTGGCGCGACAACCTCGAAGGCGGCCTCGACTACCTGATCGACGTGGTCGTGCACGACAAGCTCGGCCTCGGCGCGGAACTCGAAGCGCAGATGGCCCACGTGGTCGACACCTACGAATGCGAATGGAAGAAGGCCGTGAGCGACCCCGTCACGCGCCGCCGCTTCCGTCACTTCGTCAACAGCGAATCGGCCGACGCGACCATCGCGTTCGTCGAGGCGCGCGGCCAGATCCGTCCGGCCAACGAGGCCGAACGCGCCGACGCCGCGCGGGAAGCGGCCGCCGCCATCGAACCCGCGACGGCCTGAACGCCGCCGTCCGCCCGAACGCACGATCCGAACCGAGGAGTACGCAATGCCAACCCAATCGACCCCGACGCCCGCTTCCGCCACGAACTGGACGCCCGTTTGCCAACTGCACGACATCGTGCCGAACACGGGCGTGTGCGCGCTCGTGAACGGCGGCCAGGTGGCCGTGTTCCGCGTGGAGGCGCGCGACGGCGCCACCGGCATCTACGCGATCGACAACATCGATCCGCTGTCGCGCGCCGCCGTGCTGTCGCGCGGCCTGGTGGGCAGCCTCGGCGAGCGCGTGGTGGTGGCCTCGCCGCTGTTCAAGCAGCACTTCGACCTGCGCACCGGCGAATGCGTCGAGGCGCCGGAGAAATCGGTGGCCGTCTACGCCTCGCGCGTCGAGGACGGCTTCGTGTGGGTCGGCACGGCCTGAGCCGTCGCGCCATCGGAATGGAGCGCGCATGAGCGGCAAGGACGGCACGAGCGTCAAGACGGTGTGCCCGTATTGCGGGGTGGGCTGCGGGATGGTGCTGCACGTCGAGGCGGGCGAGGTGGTCAAGGTGTCGGGCGACACCGAGCACCCGTCCAACTTCGGCCGGCTGTGCACCAAGGGCTCGTCGGCGCACGTCGCGCTGCGTCACGCGGGGCGGCTCGAAACCGCCTACCTGCGCGCGGCGCGCGAGCACGATCCGGCGCCGCTCGCGGTGGACGACGCGATCCGCGAAACCGCGCGCCGCCTGCGCGCGCTGCTCGACGCGCACGGCCCGGACGCGCTGTCGTTCTACGTGTCGGGGCAGATGTCGATCGAGGCGCAATACCTCGTCAACAAGCTCGCGAAGGGCTATATCCGCACCTCGCACGTCGAATCGAATTCGCGGCTCTGCATGGCGAGCGCGGGCAGCGGCTACAAGCTCTCGCTCGGCGCGGACGGCCCGCCCGGCTCGTATCAGGATTTCGACCGCGCGAACCTGTTCTTCGTGATCGGCGCGAACATGGCCGACTGCCACCCGATCCTGTTCCTGCGCATGATGGATCGCGTGAAGGCCGGCGCGAAGCTGATCGTGGTGGACCCGCGCCGCAACACCACGGCCGACAAGGCCTCGCTGTTCCTGCAGATCAAGCCCGGCACCGATCTCGCGCTGCTCAACGGCCTGCTGCACCTGCTGCACGCGAACGGCCGCACGGATGCCGCCTTCATCGACGCGCACACCGAAGGCTGGGACGCGATGCCCGCGTTCCTGGCCGATTACACGCCGGACAAGGTGGCCGCGATCACCGGCCTGCCGGAGGCCGAGATCCGCCGCGCCGCGCAGATGATCGGCGACGCGCCGGACTGGATGAGCTGCTGGACGATGGGCCTGAACCAGAGCACGCGCGGCACCTGGCACACCAACGCGATCTGCAACCTGCATCTGGCCACCGGCGCGATCTGCCGCCCCGGCAGCGGGCCGTTCTCGCTGACCGGCCAGCCGAACGCGATGGGCGGGCGCGAGATGGGCTACATGGGGCCGGGCCTGCCGGGCCAGCGCAGCCTGCTCGACGACGCGGATCGCGCGTTCGTGGAAGACCTCTGGCAATTGCCGGCCGGCACCTTGCGCAAGGCGGCCGGCGGCGGCACCGTCGACATGTTCAAGCAGATGGCGGCCGGCGAGATCAAGGCCTGCTGGATCATCTGCACCAACCCGGTGGCCACCGTCGCGAACCGCGCCAACGCGATCGCCGGCCTGCAGGCGGCCGAGCTGGTGATCGCGCAGGACGCGTTCCTCGACACCGAAACCAACCGCTACGCCGACATCCTGCTGCCCGGCGCGCTGTGGGCCGAGGCCGACGGCGTGATGATCAATTCCGAGCGCAACCTGACGCTCGCGCAGCAGGCCATCGCGCCGCCCGGCGACGCGCGCGCCGACTGGGCGATCGTGGCCGCGGTGGCGCGCGAGATGGGCTTCCGCGAAGCGTTCGACTACACCTCGGCCGAGCAGGTGTTCGACGAGATCGTGCGCTTCTCGAACCCGAAGACGGGCTATGACCTGCGCGGCGCGAGCCATCGCGCGCTGCGCGCCACGCCGATCCAGTGGCCGTGCCCGCCCGGCGGCGGCGACGACCGCCACCCGATCCGCTATCGCAACGACGGCGTCAGCCAGCCGCTGCTGACGCACGACGATGGCGCGACGCCCGCGCTCGCGTTCCCCACGCCGAACGGCCGCGCGCGCTTCTTCGCGCGCCCGCACGGCGACGCGGCCGATCTGCCCGACGCCGAATTCCCGATCGTGCTGAACACCGGCCGCCTCCAGCATCAGTGGCACACCATGACCAAGACGGGCAAGGTGGCGATGCTCAACAAGCTGAACCCCAAGCCGTTCGTCGAGGTGCATCCCGAGGATGCGGCGGCGCTCGGTATTTCGGCCAACGACAGCGTGGAGCTGCGCTCGCGGCGTGGCCGCGCGGTGCTGCCGGCCGTGGTGACCGACCGCGTGCAGCCGGGCGCGGCGTTCGCGCCGATGCACTGGAACGACGTGTACGGCGACGAGCTGTGCGTGAACGCGCTGACCAGCGACGCCGTCGATCCCGTCTCGCTGCAACCCGAACTGAAATTCTGCGCGGTCTCGCTGACCCGCGTGGACACAGCGCCGCCGCCCATGCCGCCCACGGCGGCCGGCGCGGCCCCCGAACCGAACCCGCAGGCCGCGCGCGAAGGCGCGCCGGCCACGCACCAGGAATCGACCATGTCAGCCGCTCTCGATACGTTTTCGGCCGCGCTCGGCCTGCACGACCTCGCCGCGCCGCGCCTGAGCGACGCCGAACGCGTTTA
>NZ_JAAGPF010000249.1 GCF_017104645.1 Burkholderia sp. Ac-20379 | reverse complement strand
TGCTGGTGCCGGCCTGCGTCTTGGTGGCGCGCGCCGGGGCCGGCGTGGCCTTCGCGCCGGTCGGCGGCGCGGACGAGCCGCCGATCGTCAGCCCGGCGGCTTCCAGGTTCGCGACCGATTTCTGCCCCAAGCCCTTCACGCGGCTCGCCAGATCGTCGGCGCTCTTGAACGGCCCGTTCTTGGCGCGTTCGTCGATGATCGCCTTCGACTTCACCGGGCCGAGGCCCTTGACCGACTCGAGCGCGGCCTGATCGGCCGTGTTGACCTCGACGGCGGCCGCAATCGCGGCGCTCAATGACAGCGACAACGCGACGAACAGCATCAGCAGCTTCTTCAGCATGACAAGGACTCCCCAGTTGAGCGGTGCAACCGCTGTTGGAACGGACAGACGATGATGCGATGCAAAACGGCCGGGTGATGCGATCAAGCATAGAACACGCGTGCTCTTTTCGGAGACGGCGCGCGCAGTGTTGCGCATTGCAGCGGGGGCTGTAAAGGGGCTGAGGGCAGGTCGTCTCGGTTTTGACGAAGTTTGACGCGGGTGGGAAGGCGGCGGGAAAGGGGGCTGGGGAGGGACGCGGGCCGGACGGCGCGGGGGGCGCTTGGCCCGAGGGGCCGCCGGTGCGCGGCGTGATCGTGCCGCCGTCGGCGAACGGCCGCCAAGGGGGAGGGGCCACGGGGCCGCTCGCCGCCCCGTCAGCCCTCGCCGCGCAGCCGGCGCCGGCTGATGCGGTTCAGATAAAGCACGAGCGCCGCGCCCGCGATCAGCAGGCTCGCGAAGTTCGCGCTCCAGAAGCCGCGCGCGCCCGTCAGCGGCGCAGGCACCCAGCCGCCGATATCGAAGCCGAGCAGGTAGCCGCCGCCCACGCCCACGCCCCACAGCGCCACGGCGTAGATCACGGTCGGCACCACGGCCACCTTGTAGGCGCGCAGCACGAAGGCCGTGGTGACCTGGATCGCGTCCACGCAGTGATAGAACGCCACGATCGTGACCAGCGGCAGCGCGGCGGCCATCACGTCCGGGTTCGGCGTATAGCCGTCGATGATCGCGTGGCGCAGCAGCAGCACGACGCATGCATAGCCGACCGCCGTCATGCCGGCGAACATCACGCCGTGCCGCGCCAGGAGCCGCGCCTCGTCCGGGCGGCCCGCGCCGAGTGCGCGCGCCACCAGCGTGGAGGCGGCGATGCCGATCGACAGCGGCGTCATGTAGAGCACCGCGCCGAGGTTGCCGGCGATCTGGTGCCCGGCCAGCACGGTGGTGCCGAAATGCGAGATGAACAGCGCCATGAACGTGTACGACGTCACCTCGATCAGGTAGGACAGCCCCATCGGCAGCCCGAGCTTGAGCAGCGCCTTCTGGCGCGCCCAGGTGGGGGTGCAGAAGCGCGCGAAGATGCCGAGCGGCGCGAACACGTTCAGGCGCGCCACCAGCGTGAAGGCGATCAGCGCCAGGCCCCAGTTGATCAGCGTGCTGGCCAGCCCGCAGCCGGGGCCGCCGAGCGCCGGCACGCCGAGGCCGCCGAAGATGAACCAGATGTTGAGCGGGATCTTCAGCGCGAGCGCGCCGATCTGCAGGATCATCGCGAGCCGCGGCTTGCCGGCCGCATTGGTCAGCGCGTTGTAGATGCGGAACATCAGGCTGGCCGGCAGCCCGAACGCGAGCACCCGCAGGTAATCGACGGTGCGGTCGTGGAGCGCGCTCGGCGTGTGCGCGAGGCGCAGCAGCAGTTCGGGAAAGTGCAGCAGCAGGAAGCCGGGCACGGCGAGCATCGCGGCCAGCCACATCGCCTGGCGCACCTCCTCGCCGATTTCATGGAAGCGCCGTGCGCCGTACAACTGCCCGGCGATCGGCTGCAGCGCCGACAGGATCCCGGTCAGGCCGATATAGATCGACACGTAGATCGACGAGCCGAGGCCCAGCGCCGCCAGATCGACCGCCGAATAGCGGCCGACCATCGCGGTGTCGATCACGCCGAACGCGATGATCGCAAGCTGGCCGATCAGCACCGGCCAGGCGAGGCCGGCGATCCGGCGGACGTCGCTCAGCATGGTCAATCGCGCGGCACGCGTGCGCCGCGCGTGTAACGGCGGCGAATCGGCGCCTTGGGCCGTTCGATGCGTTCGTAGAGGCGGAAGCGCTCGTCGCGGTCGGCCGCGCGGCGGCCTTCCCACACCAGGCGCCAGACGTATTGCGAGATCGAGCTCGGCTCGCCGTAATCGGCCGGATCCTGGCGCAGGATCACGTCGCAGTCGTCCGTGAACGAGAAGTGCATGTCGCCGAAGTAGGCGAAGGTGGCGATCTGCGCGTCGCCGAGCCGCACCGGCGAGATGCACTCGTAATCGGCGGGCAGGTGCGCGGCGATCTGCACGGCCACGTCGCGGTAGGTCCGGCTGTAATTGACGAACGGCAGCCACAGCGTCATCAGCAGCACCCACATCAGCGTGGTGCCCGCGCCCGACAGCACCACGCTGCGCCACAGCACCTTCGGCTGCCGCGAGATGCGCCAGCGCACCAGCGCGAACCAGCACAGCGTGGCGACCAGCGCGCAGGCGAACGCCAGCGCGTTGAAGTGCGATTCGTAGCCCGGCACGAGGCGGCCGAGGTTGCGCGCGAGCGGATGCGGGAAGCCCGTCACCGAGGCGAGCCAGACCAGCCAGACGAAGCTGCCGAGGATCGTGAAGCTGAGCACCGCGAACCAGTCGAACGCGTTGATCGCGCCGCGCTTGAGCGTGGGCAGCGCGAACGTGGCCAGCACCGCGAGCGGCGGCAGCAGCAGCATGTAGACGCGGTTGGTTTCCTGGCTTTGCAGGATCACGAGCGCCACCAGCGGCACCGCCACCGCCACCGGAATCGCGATGTGCGGGCGGCGGCGCCAGCCTTTCCAACTGACCCAGGCCCAGATCGCGAGCGGCCAGGCCGGCCAGGTGAACAGCGGCAGGTTCTTGGCGGCGTACTTGAGCACCGTGGTGGGCGGCCCCGAGAAGCGCATCAGGCTGCCGTGCAGCCACTGGTTGAGGAACCACGATGCGTCGTCCGGGTAGAACGAGAGCGCGGCGAGCGGCCACAGCGCGAACAGCGCGGCGGCGATCGGCAGCCCGACCAGCGCGAGATGGCGGTGGCGCACCTCGGGCGTGATGGCCATCAGCACCACGGTGCCGAGCAGCAGCGCGCCGGTCAGCACCGGGTTGCCGGACAGCAGCAGCAGGCCCGTGGCCACGCCCCACCAGGCGGCGCCGTGCAGCGGCTTGTCGGTCAGGCGCACGAGCCCGTAGACGAACATCGCGATCCAGGCGAACTGGGCGAGCTGCGGCGTGGTTTCGTGGCCGCGCTCGGCCAGCCCGAAGCAGGCGAGCAGCACCAGCAGCGCGCCGTCGGCCAGCGTGCGGCCGTAGTCGCGGGGCTCGGGTTCGCCGCCGAACGCGTACTTGAACGGCTGGACTTCGGCGCGGCGGCCGAGCAGATAGGCGGTGTACCAGACGAACGCGCTGGCGACGCAGAACAGAATGCCGGTGGCGATGCGCGAGGCGTTGCTCGCCGAGATCCACGGGCCGACGAGCTGGATGCCGAGCGCGCCGAGCCAGTAGCCGAGCGGGCCGTCCGTCGTGACGAACTTGCCGACCAGGTTCGGCAGCAGCCAGTCGTGCGCCGAACCGCCCGCCATCGTCCACATCACGCCGAAGCCGGCTGCGTCCTCGTTCTTCCATGGGTCGCGTGCGAACAGGCCGAATCCCGCGTAGACGATGCAGAGCGTGAGCAGCAGCCAGCGCGGCAGCGCGCGCGTGGCGGAGGCGGTGAGACGGACGACGGGCTTCATGCAGTGAATGACTTGTTATGAGTGGGCGCCGGGCGGCGTTGCGAGGCGCCGCCGTTTTCGGGCATCCGGCATTGTAGACGTTGCGGACAGGCGGTGCCGCGACGCGCGCGGAAGCCGCAGACGAAAAAAGGGCAGCCTGGGGCTGCCCTTTTTCTGGCGTGCCGAGCCGGCAAACTGCCGGCCCGTGTCGCGCGCGACTGGCTTACGAAGCCTTGCCGCTGGCGCGTGCGCCGAACTTGTTGCGGAACTTCTCGACGCGGCCTGCCGTGTCCATGATCTTTTGCTGGCCGGTGTAGAACGAGTGCGATTCCGACGAGACTTCGATCTTGGCGAGCGGGTAGGTCTTACCGTCGAGTTCGATCGTTTCGCGCGTTTGGATGGTCGAGCGCGTCACGAACTTGAAGCCGTTCGACATGTCTTGGAAGACGACTTCGCGGTAATTCGGGTGAATGCCAGGTTTCATGATGTTTCCTGTAATGGAGCGGTAGCCAACCCGCCGCGCCGTCCTGTGAACCGGAACCGGTGCCTGACGAGCCACTTGCCTAGGGTCGAAAAACGGCGATTATGCCAGAAAATCAGACGGTTGGCGATTATTTGCAGCGCCTGTCGCGGCGGCGCGAAGCCGCGACGGGCGGGCCTGCGGCGGCTGTCCGCGGCTCAAACCGCGGGCAGGCCGTCGAGCGCGCCGGTGCCGGCCGGATCCTGCCGGTAATAGTGGGCGAGCAGCCGGTACAGCTCGGGGAATTCGGCTTCGAACGCGGTCGGGCGCACGAACAGCGCCTCGCTGCACACGGCGAAGAACTCCGACGGGTGATCGGCCGCGTAGGGATCGATCAGCGAATTGCGCTCGAAGCGCGCCCAGGCGCGCTCGGGCACGGCGTCGACGCGATCGCAGAAGCGGTCGTACGCGTGGTCGAACACGTTCTCCCAGCGCGTCGCGTCCAGATGCGGCGCATGCAGGCGGCGAAAGAGGGGCGGATGGCCATCGGTTTCGCCGCTCAGCATGTCGATCTTGTGGGCGAACTCGTGGATCACGACGTTGTAGGCGTCGCTGCCGTCCGACATCTGCACGTCCTCCCACGACAGGATCACCGGGCCGCCTTGCCAGGCCTCGCCGCTCGCGTCGTGTTCGACCTCGTGCACCACGCCGTCCTCGTCCTCCACCGTCTTGCGGATCACGAACTCGCCCGGATACACCACCACGCCCACCCAGCCGCGGTACAGGTCGAGGCCGAGATTGAGCACCGGCAGGCAGGCCTGCACGGCGATGCCGACCGTCATCGCGTCGGTCAATTCGAGCCCATGCGCCGTGGAGAACGATTTTTCGGCGAGAAAGCCGCTCGTCATGTCGCGCAGCCGCGTGCGATCCGTGTCCGACAGCGTCGACAGGAACGGCAGCCGGGCGAGCGTGTCCGCCCACAGCGCGTCGGGAATCGGGAAGCTGCGCAGCGCGCGGTCGCGGCGGCGCGTGTCGAGCCACCGGGAAAGTCGGGAGAGCATCGGGTGCGAGGGGCGTGACGAAACACGCGCACGTTAGCTCAATCGATGGTTTTTTGCCAGGCTGCGATCGCGCCGCCGCACAGCGCCACGCCGGCCACGAACAGGAAGCCGTCGAGCGAGGTCAGGAACGCGGCCTGACGCGCGATGGTCTGGCCGATCGCGGCCAGCGCGAGCGCATGCGCCTCGTTCGCCGCGTAGCCCGCGCCGGCGAAGCCGTGCGTCAGCGTGTCGAGCGTCTGCACGAACGCGGGGTTGAACGGATTGGCCTGTTCGAACAGGCGCTCGCGGTGCAGCGCGTCGCGATGCTGCTCGACGATGATCACCGAGGCCGTGGCGAACGACAGCGTCAGTTGCTTGAAGATGTTCTTCAGGCGGTAGCTGTGCGTGTAGTCGTCGATCGAGAACGCGCGGAACGTCAGGTTCGCCACCGGCAGCACGATGAACAGCAGCAACAGGCCGCGCATCAGCAGCGGCACGATCAGTTGCGCCTCGCCGACGGCCGGCGTCATGCGCGACATCGCGAACGCGGTGCCGGCCGCGAGCGCGAAGCCCGGCACGATCACCCATTTCTTGTGCGAGACGTATTTCGCGTAGCGCAGGTAGACGAACAGCGCGCTGGCCGCGATCAGCGAGGTGATGCCGGTCAGGCGGCCGGCGTTCTCGACCGGATAGCCGAGCCCGGCCTCGAGAAAGCGTGAGGTCAGATAGCTGAACGACGTGGTGATGTAGTAATAGAACACGTAGAGCAGCAGGCCGATCTGGAACGTGCGCTGGCGGAACGCCGACATCCGCACCAGCGGCGACGGATGGTTCCACTGCTGGCGCGCGAACCAGGCCAGCGACCCGAAGCCGGCCGCCGTCAGCAGGATCAGGAGCGGCGACGACAGGAACAGCTGATAGCGCACCTGCTGCATGACGATCTGCAGCGCGGCCTGCGCGAACGCGAAGATCACGTACGGCCAGATATGCGTGTTGGTGCGCTCCTCGGGCGGCGCGTGGCCGGAATCGGGCAGCGCGCCGAACGCGAGGGCGCCGAACAGCAGCGCCGGCGCGACCGTGCAGGCGAACAGCGCGCGCCACGTGAAATGCGCGACCAGTTCGCCGCCGACGATCGGCGCGAGCGAGGTGCCGAGCAGCAGCAGGATCAGGAACGCGCGCGTGGCGCGCGGCCGTTCCTGCGGTGTGTAGCTGATCTGGATCAGGATGCGGCAGGCGCCCATGATCGGGCCGATGAAATAGCCTTGCAGGCCGCGCGCGAACGCGAGTTGCAGCGACGTGTCGGCCAATGTGGCGGCCACCGCGCCCGCTGCGTAGAACACCATGCAGCCGCTCACGTAGCGGCGATGGCCGACGCGGTCGATCCACCATTGCTGCTGGAGAATGCCGAGCACCGCCGCCATCGCATAGCTGCTCGACGACCACACCAGTTCGTCGGGCGAGGCGTTGACGCCGCCGGCGATATAGCTCGCGAAAAACGAAAAGATCGCGTTGTCGAAGTAATCGAGGCCGGTGACGAGCGCGATCACCCACGGGAACAGGCCGCCGCGCAGCGTCGCGACGCTCCAGAACGCGGGGCGCGTGCCGGTGCCGTTCATGCGCCCGTCTTGCGGGGGCGGCGGCGTTGGGCGGCGGCCTGCCGTTTGGCGATCAGCTCGTCGGGGTTGTCGCCGGCGAGGCGGCGTTCGACGTAGTCGATGTCGTGCTGCAGTTCGGCGCGTACGGCCTCGACTTCGCGCAGCTCGCGGCGGGCCGCCGCGATGCGCGCGTCGAGCCGGGCGATCTGCCCGGCCAGGTCGGTGTGGATGTCGCGCAGCGAATGATCGGAGTAGCGGCGTCGCCCGTTGTCGCCGGCCGGTTCGAGCGGGCGCTTGAGCATTTCCGTGATGCCGTGCAGCGAGAATCCGATCGCGCGCAGCCGCAGGATCCGGGCGAAACGGTCGAGATCGGCTTCGTCGTAGAGCCGGTAGCGGCCCTCGCTGCGGCTCGGCGTGACCAGCCCGCGCTCTTCGTAGTATTTCAGCGTGCGTGGCGTGACGCCGAGCCGCTCGGCGGCATCGCGCACGGTCAACAGCGTGGCATCGGCGGGGCTGGGCATTGGCGGTGTGCGGCGTGACGGAATGGCACGGATTGTAGGTCAACGTGTACGTTCACGTACAGGTTGCGGCGTGCAATGGATTGCTGCATGAATCGGTGAAATCGCGTGAAACGGGCATGAAAAAACCGCCCCGGAGGGCGGTTTTGCCTTGCTGCGCGTGCTGCCGTGGCCGGATTGCCGGCCGTGGGTCAGCCGCCGCGGCGCATCAGGTCGAAGAACTCGGAATTGCTCTTGGTCTGGCGGATCTTGTCGAGCAGGAATTCCATCGCTTCGACTTCGTCCATGTCGTGGATGAACTTGCGCAGCACCCAGATCTTCTGAAGGATGTCGCCCTTGATCAGCATTTCCTCGCGGCGCGTGCCCGACTTGTTCAGGTTGATCGACGGGTAGACGCGCTTTTCCGCGAGACGGCGCTCGAGGTGCACTTCCATGTTGCCGGTGCCCTTGAACTCTTCGTAGATCACGTCGTCCATGCGGCTGCCGGTTTCGATCAGCGCCGTGCCGATGATGGTCAGCGAACCGCCTTCCTCGATGTTGCGCGCCGCGCCGAAGAAGCGCTTCGGGCGTTGCAGCGCGTTGGCGTCCACACCGCCCGTCAGCACCTTGCCCGAGGCCGGGATCACGGTGTTGTAGGCGCGCGCGAGACGCGTGATCGAGTCGAGCAGAATCACCACGTCGTGCTTCATTTCCACGAGGCGCTTGGCCTTCTCGATCACCATTTCGGCGACCTGCACGTGGCGCGTGGCCGGCTCGTCGAACGTCGAGGCGATCACTTCGCCGGCGACCGAGCGCTGCATTTCCGTCACTTCTTCCGGGCGCTCGTCGATCAGCAGCACGAACAGAATCACGTCGGGGTGGTTCTGCTTGATCGCGTGGGCGATGTGCTGGAGCATGACCGTCTTGCCCGACTTCGGCGAGGCGACCAGCAGGCCGCGCTGGCCCTTGCCGATCGGCGCGATCATGTCGATGATGCGGCCGGTGACGTTCTCCTCGCCGCGCATTTCGCGTTCGAGCGAGAGCGGCTTGTTCGGGTGCAGCGGCGTGAGGTTCTCGAACATGATCTTATGTTTCGAGGCCTCGGGCGGCTGCCCATTCACCTTGTCCACCTTGACCAGCGCGAAATAGCGCTCGCCGTCCTTCGGCGTGCGCACTTCGCCTTCGATCGTGTCGCCGGTGTGCAGGTTGAAGCGGCGGATCTGCGACGGGCTGATGTAGATGTCGTCCGTGCTCGCGAGATACGACATCTCGGGCGAGCGCAGGAAGCCGAAGCCGTCCGGCAGGACTTCGAGCGTGCCGTCACCGAAGATCGTCTCGCCCGTCTTGGCGCGCTTTTTGAGAATGGCGAACATCAGCTCCTGCTTGCGCAGGCGGTTCGCGTTTTCGATCTCCAGGCCATTGGCCATTTCGATCAATTCGGAGACGTGCAGAGACTTGAGCTCGGATAAATGCATACGGAGAACCCGCCAGGGAGGAGAAGATGCTGCGAAAGAATATAGGGAGGAGGGCGAGCGGAAACGCTCTGAGACTTTTGCGTCGGATGGCGACGTCGATTTAAATTCTAGCACACGCCGATTCGGGCTTGCTTTTCCGTTCGGCGCTTACGCAAAGCGCCTGTTGCCGGTTGGCAACAGGCGCTTTGCGGGAATACTACGGCTTTTTACAGGTGGCTGTCGAGGAATGCCGTCAGTTGCGACTTGGACAGCGCGCCAACCTTCTGAGCGGCGAGCACGCCGTTCTTGAACAGGATCAGCGTCGGGATGCCGCGCACGCCATACTTGGCGGGGGTTGCGGTGTTGTCGTCGACGTTGATCTTCGCGATCTGCAGCTTGTCGCCGTATTCCTTCGCGACGTCGTCGAGAATCGGGGCGATCATCTTGCAGGGGCCGCACCATTCGGCCCAGAAATCGAGCAGGACGGGCTTGTCGGATCTGACGACGTCCTGTTCGAACGATGCGTCGCTGATGTGTTTGATCTGTTCGCTCATTGGGTCAATACCTCATTTGTTTCGGGGACTGCCTGCGGGCGCCGGTCAGGTGCGCCGGCCGCCGGTTACAGGCAGCTCCGCCCCGCGAAAACGGTGGCGTGAAGCGCTGCAAACCGTGGTTCGCGGGTCACTCGGGCGTCATATTAGCCTAAATTGCTATCTGCCGTGGGCGGCGATAGTATCCGCTTCGCGAGTAGGGCTGTAGGGCGCTACCAGCGACGCAACGGATGTGGGTATGGCCCGGCCGAATGCAAGAGTCGGTAAATCGCGCGGCATTTTTCCCGGGTGAATGTGGCTGGCGTGCATGCCGCCACGATCGAACGATATTGCCCGGCTCTCCGGCGCCACGCATCGATTGCGATATTCCGGCCGAAGGTGCCGATATATTGCGCATCGCGGCGTTAATTCGATAGCGCGTACCCTCCGAAGCGCAATGCGATCGATAAATCGGTCGCGTTCGTATCGAACCGGTGTTAGAATACGCCGTGACGGGCCTCCTCGCATGGTGGGCCGGTGAACCTGGTCAGGTCGGGAACGAAGCAGCCACAACCGTTTTCCGCCAGTGCCGAGGGTCAGGCTCGTCACCCTTCCCCTTAGTTGTTCTGTTTCGCTCATCTGTCGCATTCGCGGCGTCTCGATTTCCTCTTGTTTTCCCCGTTCGATCACAGCATGGCGTCGTGCCGTTTGCATGATTGCGTCGTTTGCCGTCGTCCGTTTGCGGCGCGCGCGAATCTCGGTCGCATCGGTCGCTTGGCTGTCGGCGGCACGATATGTTGCTGATACAATTTCGCGATGACCTATCAAGTTCTCGCCCGCAAGTGGCGTCCGAAGGATTTCGCTTCGCTCGTCGGCCAGGAGCACGTCGTCAGGGCGCTTACGCACGCGCTCGACGGCGGGCGTTTGCATCACGCCTATTTGTTTACCGGCACCCGCGGTGTCGGCAAGACCACGCTGTCCCGGATCTTCGCCAAGGCGCTCAATTGCGAAACCGGCGTGACCTCGCAGCCGTGCGGCGTCTGCCGTGCCTGCCGCGAGATCGACGAAGGGCGTTTCGTCGACTACATGGAGATGGACGCGGCCAGCAATCGCGGCGTCGATGAAATGGCCGCGTTGCTCGAGCGTGCCGTGTATGCGCCCGTCGATGCGCGCTTCAAGGTCTACATGATCGACGAAGTGCACATGCTGACGAACCACGCGTTCAACGCGATGCTCAAGACGCTCGAAGAGCCGCCGTCGCACGTCAAGTTCATCCTCGCCACCACCGATCCGCAGAAAATCCCCGTGACCGTGCTGTCGCGCTGTCTTCAGTTCAATCTGAAGCAGATGCCGGCGGGGCATATCGTCACGCACCTGGAGCGGATTCTCGGCGAGGAGCACGTGGCATTCGAGCCGCAGGCGCTGCGGCTGCTCGCGCGCGCGGCGCAGGGCAGCATGCGCGATGCGTTGTCGCTGACCGATCAGGCGATCGCCTATTCGGCCAACGAGGTGACCGAGGCGGCTGTGTCCGGCATGCTCGGTGCGCTCGACCAGACTTACATGGTGCGCCTGCTCGATGCGATCGCCGCGGCCGACGGCCCGGAAATCCTCGCGATCGCCGATGAAATGGCGCTGCGCAGCCTGTCATTCTCGACGGCGCTGCAGGATCTGGCCGGCCTGCTGCACCGGATCGCCTGGGCGCAGTTTGCGCCGGCCTCGGTGCTCGACGAATGGCCTGAGGCCTCGGATCTGCGCCGTTTCGCCGAATTGCTCGGCCCCGAGCAGGTTCAACTCTATTACCAGATCGCCACGGTAGGCCGCGGCGAAATGGGGCTCGCGCCCGACGAATACGCCGGTTTCACCATGACGCTGCTGCGCATGCTGGCGTTCGCGCCGTCCGGCCCGGGCGGCGGCGGTGGGGCCGTGCCCGGCGCGGCGCCTGCCAA
>NZ_JAAGPF010000248.1 GCF_017104645.1 Burkholderia sp. Ac-20379 | reverse complement strand
CACCGCGCCTCGCGCGCCGTGCGCGGCCGCTGCTCCCCGCGCGGCCGGCCGGTCGCGCGGTTCACCCCGCGGTTCAACCGACAGCCAGGATCTTCCGATGCTCACGTTCCCACGCCGCGCCCGACAAGGCCTTGCCGCGCTCGCCGCTTTCGCCGCGCTCGCGTGCATCGCGCCCAGCCCGGCGTTCGCGCTCGACGCCGCCGACACGTCCGCGCTGGCCGGCGACGATTTCGACGCGAAGCTCGCCGCGATCGATCATCTCTCGGCGGCGGGCGACCCCGCATCGGTCGCGCTGCTGCACGCGCTGGCCGACGGCGGCGCCCTCGCGACCGACGACGGCAAACTGCTGATCCAGGCCGACGACGGCAGCACGAAAGACGCGCTGAGCGGCGCCACCGTGCAACCCGGCGATGCGCAAGCCGTCACGCTCAACAACCTGCTGCGCAGCAAGGTGGCCAATGCACTGTCCGGCCTCGACCTCGCCTCGCCCGATCTCGCCACGCGCACGGCGGCCGTCGACGCGCTGCTGAAGAACCCCGACGCCTCGCTTAAGCCGCTGATCGACAAGGCCCGCGCGAAGGAAACCGACGCCACGCTCAAGCGCCGCCTCGACGCGCTGTGGGCGATCGCCGCGCTGCACGACGCCGATCCGGCCAAGCGGCTCGAAGCCGTCAAGGTGGTGGCCGCGCGCCACGATCTCGACATGATCGAGCAACTGCGCCCGCTCGTCGCCCGACGTTCCGACGGCAGCTACGCCGAACCCGACGCGCAGGTGCGCGCGGCGGCACAGGAAGGCCTCGATGCGCTCCATTCGCTGCAGGAACGCGGCGAGATCGCCAGCACGCTGTTCGCCGGCCTGTCGCTCGGCAGCGTGCTGCTGCTGGCCGCGCTGGGCCTGGCGATCACCTACGGCCTGATCGGCGTGATCAACATGGCGCACGGCGAATTCCTGATGATCGGCGCCTACGCCACCTACGTGGTGCAGACGCTGTTCCAGCGCTACGCGCCGGGCGCGTTCGACTGGTATCCGCTGCTCGCCGTGCCGGCCTCGTTCGTGGCCGCCGCCGTGGTGGGCGTGGTGCTGGAGCGCACCGTGCTCAAGCATCTGTACGGCCGCCCGCTCGAAACGCTGCTGGCCACCTTCGGCGTGAGCCTGATCCTGATCCAGGCCACGCGCATGATCTTCGGCGCGCAGAACGTGCAGGTTTCGAACCCGTCGTGGATGAGCGGCGGCGTGACGGTCATGCAGAACCTGATCCTGCCGTACAACCGCATCGCGATCCTGGCGTTCTCGCTGATCGTGGTCGGCATCGCCTGGGGCGTGCTGACCAAGACGCGCCTCGGCCTGTTCGTGCGCGCCGTCACGCAGAACCGCCGGATGGCGGCCTGCGTCGGCGTGAAGACGGCCCGCGTGGATTCCTATGCGTTCGCGTTCGGCGCGGGCATCGCCGGGCTCGGCGGCTGCGCGCTCTCACAGATCGGCAACGTCGGCCCCGACCTCGGCCAGAACTACATCATCGATTCGTTCATGGCGGTGGTGCTCGGCGGCGTGGGCCAGATCGCCGGCACGGTGGTGGGCGGCTTCGGGCTCGGCCTCGTCAGCAAGGCGATCGAGCCGTTCTGGGGCGCCGTGCTCGCCAAGATCGTGGTGCTCGTCATGATCGTGCTGTTCATCCAGAAACGCCCGCAGGGCATGTTCGCCCTGAAGGGCCGCAGCGCGGAGGCCTGATCCATGACCTCGACCTCTTCCCTCTCCTCCGCCCCGGTCACGCCGGCCACGCTGCCCACGCCGGGCGCGGGCGGCGCAGCCGGCTTCGCGCTGGGCCTGCCGCCGCGCGCGGCGCTGCTGTCGCGCCGCGCCTGGCTCGCACTGGTGGCGCTGTGCATCGCGATCGGCATCGGCGTGCCGCTCGCGGCGCTGGTCGCGCCCGAATCGAGCACGTTCCATCTGTCGTCCTACGCGATGACGATCGCCGGCAAGTTCATGTGCTACGCGATCGGCGCGCTCGCGCTCGATCTCGTGTGGGGCTACTGCGGCATCCTGAGCCTCGGCCACGGCCTGTTCTTCGCGCTCGGCGGCTATGCGATCGGGATGTACCTGATGCGCGAGATCGGCCACGACGGCGTGTACGGCAGCAACCTGCCCGATTTCATGGTGTTCCTGAACTGGAAGACGCTGCCGTGGTACTGGAGCGGCTCCGATCACCTGATCGTCGCGCTCGCGCTGGTGGTGCTGGCGCCGGCCGTGGTCGCCTGGGTGTTCGGCTTCTTCACGTTCCGCTCGCGCGTGAAGGGCGTGTACCTGTCGATCATCACGCAGGCCATGACGTTCGCCGCGATGCTGCTGTTCTACCGCAACGAAACCGGCTTCGGCGGCAACAACGGCTTCACCGATTTCAAGCGCCTGGCTGGCTACACGATCACGTCGCCGGGCATGCGCACGGTGTTGCTGCTGCTGACGTTCGCCACGCTGGTGCTCGCGTTCGTGGCCGCGCGCGCGATCGTCACCTCGAAGCTCGGCCGCGTGGTCACCGCCGTGCGCGACGGCGAAACGCGGCTGATGTTCCTCGGCTACAGCCCGCTCGCCTACAAGCTGTTCGTGTGGACCGTGTCGGCCGTGCTGTGCGGCATCGCCGGCGCGCTCTACGTGCCGCAGGTCGGCATCATCAACCCGAGCGAGATGTCGCCGGGCAACTCGATCGAAATGGCGATCTGGGTGGCGGTGGGCGGCCGCGGCACGCTGATCGGCCCGATCATCGGCGCGTTCGCGGTGAACGGCGCGAAGAGCTTCTTCACGGCCTACTTCGCCGAATACTGGCTGTTCTTCCTCGGCCTGATCTTCGTGCTGGTGCCGCTCCTGATGCCGCGCGGCATCGTCGGCGTGATCGAATCCGTGATGAAACGTGGAGGCAGCCGATGAACGAGAACGGCATGATGCCCGACCTGACCCAACCCGACGGCAGCGACACGCTGACCGTCAGCGGCGTGGCCTCGATGTCGCGCGTGGTGGAACCGGGCGCGATCGACACCTCGCACGGCACGATCCTCTATCTTGAGGATATCGAAGTGAGTTTCGACGGCTTTCGCGCGCTGAAGAAGCTGTCGCTGGCGATCGACGCGGGCGAGCTGCGCTGCATCATCGGCCCGAACGGCGCGGGCAAGACCACCATGATGGACGTGATCACCGGCAAGACGAAGGCCGATTCCGGCAAGGTATTCCTCGGCCAGACCATCGACCTGTCGCGCATGAACGAGCCGGAAATCGCGCGCACCGGGATCGGCCGCAAGTTCCAGAAGCCGACCGTGTTCGAGGCGCATCCCGTCTGGGAAAACCTCGAGCTCGCGATGAAGACCGACAAGGGCTGGCTGGCCTCGCTGCGCGCGCGGCTCGACCGCACGGCCCAGCGCCGCATCGAGGAAACGCTCGAACTGATCAAGCTGGAGGACAGCGCCTACCGGCTGGCCGGCGAACTGTCGCACGGCCAGAAGCAGCGGCTCGAGATCGGCATGCTGCTGATGCAGCAACCGGCGCTGCTGCTGCTCGACGAGCCGGCCGCCGGCATGACCGACCACGAAACCATGGAGCTCGCGCAACTGCTGAACACGCTGCGCGGCACCTGCTCGATGATGGTGGTCGAACACGACATGGAGTTCGTCGCGGCGCTCGCGGGCGAGACGGGCCGCGTGACCGTGATGGCCGAAGGCGCGGTGCTCGCGCAGGGCACGCTCGATCAGGTCAAGCGCGACGAAGCCGTGATCGAGTCTTACCTCGGACGATAAGCCATGCTGACAATCGAATCCCTGAACCAGTATTACGGCGGCAGCCACATCCTGCGCAACGTCAACCTCACGGCCGAGGACGGCAAGCTCACGGTTCTGCTCGGGCGCAACGGCGTGGGCAAGACCACGCTGCTGCGCTGCCTGATGGGCGTGGTGAGCGCGAAGAACGGCAGCGTGGCGTGGCGCGGCAAGCCGCTCGACGCGCTGGCCCCGCATGCGCGCGTGGCGGCCGGGCTGGCCTACGTGCCGCAGGGCCGCGACATCTTTCCGCGCCTGACGGTGGAGGAGAACCTGCTGGTGGGCGCGGCGAGCCGCAAGGCGCCGTCGAAGGTGCCGAACCGCATCTACGAACTGTTCCCGGTGCTCAAGGACATGCGTGCGCGGCGCGGCGGCGATCTGTCGGGCGGCCAGCAGCAGCAGCTCGCGATCGGCCGCGCGCTGATGAGCGAGCCGCAGTTGCTGATTCTCGACGAGCCGACCGAAGGCATCCAGCCGTCGATCATCCAGGACATCGGCCGCACGCTGCGGCAACTGGTCGACGAAACCAGGATGACGGTGCTGCTGGTCGAGCAGTATTACGATTTCGCGCGCTCGATCGCCGATCAATACTGGGTGATGAGCCGCGGCGAGATCGTCGCGGGCGGCGCCGGCAGCGAGATGGAAGCGAACGGCGTGCGCGAGCTGATCGCCGTGTGAGCGGCCGGCCCGGCGCGCCGTGGCTCAGGCCACGGTCTGGATGACCTCGAAGCCCTCGAACTCGGGGTGGCCGAGATACAGCGGGCGGTTCGCGCCGCCCGCGTTGCGATGCGCGGCGCGGAATGCTTCGGACTGCGTCCAGTCGACGAACGCCGCATGGCTTTCCCAGATCGTGTGGCTGGCGTACAGCACGTGATCCTCGCGCGCGGGGCCGCGCAGCAGATGGAATTCCACGAAACCCGGGACCGTCTTCAGTTGCGTGTCGCGTTCGAGCCAGACCTGCTCGAAGGCCGCCTCCGAACCCAGGGCGACCTTGAAACGATTCATTGCGATATACATGCCGCGGTTCCTCATGATCGAACGATGCGCGCGGCACGACGCCGACGCGGCTGAACGGGACAGGCAGTGTACCGCGCGATGCACAGGGCTCGCCTCGTGCCGGCGCCGCAATCGGCACGCATGGCACGCACGGCCGGGCCCGGCACCCTGGCCCGCAATCGCCTCCGCCCTTCGCGCCGCCGTGCGGTAGCATGACGGCGCGCGCCCCAGCGCCTCCCGATTTTGCCGCGCCTTTTCATATCATTTCGCTTGATGTCCGACACCGATCCACGCCCCGCATCCGTCCCCGCTGCCCCCGCGCCATCGACCGCCGCCGTCGCGAAGAAAGCCTGGCGCGCGCGGCTCGAACTCGGCTTCGAGCGGCAGCGCACCGGCCGCTCGGCGCTCGTGCACCGGCTCCACGACGGCCCGTTGCGCATCCAGCGCCCGCTCTACCCCGAAGGCGACGCGATCTGCCACGCGGTGATCGTGCATCCGCCCGGCGGCGTGGCAGGCGGCGACCGGCTCGATATCGGCGTGCAGGTCGGCAGCGGATCGCACGCCGTGATCACCACGCCGGGCGCCACCAAGTGGTACAAGTCGAACGGCCTCGACGCGCGGCAGCGGATCGCGATCGCGGTGGCCGACGACGCGAAACTCGACTGGCTGCCGCAGAACAACCTGTTCTTCGACGCCGCGCAGGCCTCGCTCGAGTTCTCGCTGACGGTGGGCAAGCGCGCCAGCGTGATCGGCTGGGACGTCTCGCAACTGGGCCGGCAGGCGGCCGGCGAAACCTGGTCGGTCGGCAGGATCGCCTCGTCGGCGCGCATCGCGGGCGCGGACGGCGCACCGCTCTGGATCGAGCGCGCGCATCTCGGCGCGACCGAACCGCTGCGCGTCACGCCCCAGGGGCTGGCGGGCTTTCCCGTCTACGGCACGCTGTGGGCGATCGGCGACGCCTGCACCGATGCGCTGGCCGAATCGCTCGCGCCCGCGCTGCCGTTCGGCGACACGCTGCGCGCCGGCGTCACCTGCGTCGCGCCGCGCGTGATGCTGATCCGCGCGCTGGCCGGCTCGGTCGAGGCGCTGCAGAACCTGTTCGTCGAGCAATGGACGCGGCTGCGCCCGCTCGTGCACGGCGTCGAGGCGCAGGCGCTGCGGCTCTGGCAAACCTGATCGCGCGCCGTTCCTTCGTACGCCAAAGCACCATCGCGAGGCATCGCGCCGGCCGTTTCGCACCGAAGCGGTGAACGCGCGCACGTAAACCGCACGCCCGGCGCACTACCGCATGGCACACGGCTTGCGTTCCTGAAACGCCGCCGTGCCGCGCACGGCACACGATGCTAGGATCGTCGGGTTGCCGCGTGTGCAACGCGCGGCCGGATCATTACGTCTAGCTAAACATCGGGCTTTCATGAAGCTGACTCCACGAGAGAAAGACAAGCTGTTGATCTTCACCGCCGCGCTGCTCGCCGAGCGCCGCCGCGCCCGCGGCCTGAAGCTCAACTATCCGGAGACGGTCGCGTTCATCACCGCCGCGCTGATGGAAGCGGCCCGCGACGGCAAGACGGTCGCCGAGGTGATGCACTACGGCACCACGCTGCTCACGCGCGACGACGTGATGGACGGCGTGCCGGAGATGATCCCCGACATCCAGGTCGAGGCCACCTTCCCCGACGGCACCAAGCTCGTCACCGTCCACCACCCGATTCCCTGAGGCCCACGATGATTCCCGGCGAAATCCTCACCGACGACGGCGATCACGAGCTGAACGCCGGCCGCCCGACGATCACGCTGGCCGTCGCGAACACCGGCGACCGGCCGGTGCAGGTCGGCTCGCATTACCACTTCTACGAAGTCAACGATGCGCTGTCGTTCGACCGCGCCGCCGCGCGCGGCTTCCGGCTGAACATCGCGTCGGGCACGGCAGTGCGCTTCGAGCCGGGCCAGACGCGCACCGTCGAGCTGGTCGAGCTGGCCGGCGACCGCATCGTCTACGGCTTCCAGGGCAAGGTGATGGGCAAGCTCTGAGCGCGCCCGCGCCGTTGGTTCGCAGCCCGTAACACGTTGTTCGCTGCCCGGCGCATCGCCGGGCGCTCCAAGGATTCGACACCATGACACTACGCTTGAGCCGCCGCGCCTACGCGGAAATGTTCGGCCCGACCACCGGCGACCGCATCCGCCTGGCCGATACCGAGCTGCTGATCGAGGTCGAGCGCGATTGCACGATCTACGGCGAGGAAGTGAAATTCGGCGGCGGCAAGGTGATCCGCGACGGCATGGGCCAGTCGCAGCGCGTCGCCACCGAGGTGGCCGACACCGTCGTCACCAATGCCGTGATCCTCGATCACTGGGGCATCGTGAAGGCCGACATCGCCATCAAGGACGGCCGCATCCAGGCGATCGGCAAGGCCGGCAACCCCGACATCCAGCCCGGCGTGACGATCGCGATCGGCGCGGCCACGGAAGTGATCGCCGGCGAAGGCATGATCGTGACGGCGGGCGGCATCGACACCCACATCCACTTCATCAGCCCGCAGCAGATCGACGAGGCGCTGGCCTCGGGCGTGACGACGATGATCGGCGGCGGCACCGGGCCTGCCGCCGGCACCAACGCCACCACCTGCACGCCCGGCCCGTGGCACCTCGAACGGATGCTGCAGGCCGCCGACGGCTGGCCGATCAACATCGGCTTTCTCGGCAAGGGCAACGTGAGCCTGCCGAAACCGGCCGAGGAGCAGATCGCGGCCGGCGCGATCGGCCTGAAACTGCACGAGGACTGGGGCTCGACGCCCGCCGCGATCGACAACTGCCTGACCGTGGCCGACGCCACCGACACCCAGGTGGCGATCCACACCGACACGCTGAACGAAGGCGGCTTCGTCGAATCCACCGTGGCCGCGTTCAAGGGCCGCACGATCCACACGTATCACACCGAAGGCGCCGGCGGCGGCCACGCGCCCGACATCCTCAAGGTGTGCTCGGAGTTGAACGTGCTGCCGTCGTCGACCAACCCGACGCGCCCCTACACGATCAACACGCTCGACGAGCACCTCGACATGCTGATGGTGTGCCACCACCTCGATCCGTCGATCGCCGAGGATCTGGCGTTCGCCGAATCGCGCATTCGCCGCGAGACGATCGCAGCCGAGGACATCCTGCACGACCTCGGCGCGCTGTCGATGATGTCGTCGGATTCGCAGGCGATGGGCCGCGTGGGCGAGGTGATCATCCGCGCCTGGCAGACGGCCCACAAGATGAAGGTGCAGCGCGGCAAGCTGCCCGAGGACGGCGCGCGCAACGACAACTTCCGCGCCAAGCGCTATGTCGCCAAGTACACGATCAACCCGGCGCTCACGCACGGCATCGCGCACGAAGTCGGCTCGATCGAGCCGGGCAAGTGGGCCGACCTGGTGCTGTGGGAGCCAGCGTTCTTCGGCGTGAAGCCGGCCATGATCCTCAAGGGCGGCATGATCGCGGTGGCGCAGATGGGCGACCCGAACGCGTCGATCCCGACGCCGCAGCCGGTGCATTTCCGCGAGATGTTCGCCACCCGCGGCGGCGCGCTCGGCCGCACCTCGCTGACGTTCGTCTCGCAGCTCGCGCTCGACAACGGCGTCGCGGCCCGCTACGGCCTCGCCAAGCGCGTGGTGCCGGTGCGCGGCTGCCGCACCGTGACCAAGGCCGACATGGTTCACAATGCGTGGCGGCCCAGCATCACCGTCGACCCGGAAACCTACGACGTGGTGGCCAACGGCCAGTTGCTGACCTGCGAACCCGCTACCGTGCTGCCGATGGCGCAGCGCTATTTCCTGTTCTGATTTCCCGTTCCGATCCATGCGCACGCTCGATAAACGCATCGCCCCCAACGTCAAGCTCGCGGCCTCGCTGGTCGCGCGCGCGCCTACCCTCACGCTGGCCTACGACGCCCGCTGCAAGAGCCGCTTCGCCGCGACGCTCGACAGCGGCGAGGAGGTGGGCGTGGTGCTGCCGCGCGGCACCGTGCTCGCCGACGGCGACGTGCTGGTGGCCGACGACGGCAAGCTCGTGCGCGTCGTCGCGGCCGCCGAAGCCGTGATGCGCGTGCGCGCGCCCAATGCGCTGACGTTCACGCGCGCCGCCTATCACCTCGGCAACCGCCACACGCCGGTGCAGATCGGCGCGGACACGCTGGTGCTCGAATACGATCCGGTGCTGGCCGACATGCTGACGCGGCTCGGCGCGAAGGTGGAGCGCGTGGATGCGCCGTTCCAGCCCGAAGCCGGTGCGTACGGCGGCGGCCACAAGCATGGCCACGACGCGACGTTCGCCGAGGATTACGCGCTCGCGCAGCAGGTGTACGGCGAGCATCATGGGCATTCGCACGACCACGGGCATGCGCACGGCCACGATCATTCGCATGACGGGCATGTGCATACGGCGGCCTGCGGTCACGATCATGCGCACGACGGGCATTCGCATGCGCACGATCACGGGCATGTGCATTCGGCGGCCTGCGGTCACGACCACGCGCACGACGGGCATTCGCACGCACACGATCACGGGCATACGCATACGGCGGCCTGCGGTCACGATCATGCACACGACGAGCATTCGCATGCGCACGACCACGGCCATACGCACACCGCCGCCTGCGATCACGATCACGGCGCGCCCGCCCACGGCAAACCCGGCCACGTCCACACCGAAGCCTGCAACCACGATCACGCGAACGCGTCGAAGCCCGTCGCCATCACGTTCCGCAAGCGCGAGCATGGCCCCCGCTGAACTCGTCGCGCTGCTGCACCTGGCCTCGCCGGCGCTGCCGATCGGCGGCTTCAGCTATTCGCAGGGCTTCGAGGCCGCACTCGACGCGAACCTGATCCACGACGCCGACAGCGCGCGCGACTGGATCGCCAGCGGCCTGGCCGACGTGCTCGCCGTCTGCGAGCTGCCGTTGCTCGCGCATCAGCTCGAACGCTGGCGCGTGCACGACGCGGCGGCGCTCGCCGAAGCCAACGCCGAATTCGTCGCGAGCCGCGAATCGGCCGAGCTGCGCCGCGAAACCGAGCAGATGGGCTGGTCGCTCGCGCAGCTCTGCACCGCGCTCGAATGGGGCGACGCGGCCCGGCGCGCCACGCTGGACGCCATCAAGCCGGTCGCGCTGCCCACCGCCTATGCGTTCGCGGGCGCCGCGCACGACGCCGCGCCCGATGCGGTGCTGACCGCCTACGCGTTCGGCTGGGTCGAGAACCAGGCCGCGGCCGCGCTGAAGGCCGTACCGCTCGGCCAGCTCGCCGGTCAGAAGATTCTCGTCGCGCTGCGCGGCACGATCGCCGACGCGGTGCGCCGCGCGCTCGCCACGCCGCCCGAGGCCATCAACACGTTCGCGCCGCTGCTCGGCATCCTGTCGGCGCGGCACGAAACCCAGTACTCCCGACTGTTCCGCTCCTGAACGACCGACCATGACCACGCACTCCGCCTCCTCCCGCCGCACCAAGAAACTGCCGCCGCTGCGCGTCGGCATCGGCGGCCCCGTCGGCTCCGGCAAGACGACGCTGCTCGAAATGCTCTGCAAGGCGATGCGCGAACGCTACGACCTCGTGGCGATCACCAACGACATCTATACGAAGGAAGACCAGCGCCTGCTGACGGTGGCCGGCGCGCTGCCCGAGGAACGGATCATGGGCGTCGAGACGGGCGGCTGCCCGCACACGGCGATCCGCGAGGACGCCTCGATCAACCTGGAAGCCGTCGACCGCATGCTCGGCCGCTTCCCCGACGCCGACATCGTCTTCATCGAATCGGGCGGCGACAACCTCGCCGCCACCTTCAGCCCCGAGCTGTCGGACCTGACGATCTACGTGATCGACGTGGCCGGCGGCGAGAAGATTCCGCGCAAGGGCGGCCCCGGCATCACCAAGTCGGATCTGCTCGTGATCAACAAGACCGACCTCGCGCCGCTGGTGGGTGCGAATCTCGACGTGATGGCGTCGGACACGAAGAAAATGCGCGGCGAGCGGCCGTACGTGATGACGAACCTGAAGGCGCTCGACGGCGTGGCCGACGTGATCGCGTTCATCGAGAAGAAGGGATTGCTGACGGCGTGATGCGCCATCGGTGACGAAGCGCGGGGCCTTGCGCCGCCGCGCTCCGGAAGCAACACGTTAAGCGGGATCGCCCTCGTCGCGCGCGGGCGGCAGCAGCGCCGTCAGCACGTCCACCGTGCGCGCCGTCGCGCCGCGATGGCGCGCCGCGAACGCGGCCCCGGCCGCGCCCATCGCGGTTCGCCGCCCCGGATCGGCGAACAGCGCACCGAGCGCCCCCGCCACCGCTTCGGGATCCTGAACCTGCTCGGCCGCGCCCGCGGCCACCGCATCGGCCGTCGCCTGCGTGGAGTTGAAGACGTCCGGCCCGATCAGCACCGGCACGCCCACCGCGCACGCCTCGATCAGATTCTGCCCGCCGAGCGGCAGCAGGCTGCCGCCGATGAACGCCGCGTCGGCCGCCGCGTAATACGCGCCCAGCTCGCCCATCGAATCGCCGAGCAGCACCGTGACCTCGCCCA
>NZ_JAAGPF010000247.1 GCF_017104645.1 Burkholderia sp. Ac-20379 | reverse complement strand
GCCGGGCTGGGCCGGCGGGCCTTCACGGCCGTAGCCGCGGCTCAGGTCGCCGGCCTGCACGGGCCGGGCGCGCACGCCGGGGCGATCGGGCAGCGTGGCGGCCAGGTTGCGCGATGCGACGATCCGCCCATCCGCCGTGGCGGCCGCGAACGACAGCGCGCCGTTGCCGAACACCACGCTGGTCAGGCGCTCGGCGTGCGTGCCGACCTCGGCGGGCGTGGCCAGTTCCTCGGCGAGCCGCCGCGCGTGGCGGGCGGCCAGCACCACGTCGAGGTCGCTCTGCTGGCTGACCTGACGGTCCAGCCCGAGATAGACGTAGGTGCCCACCAGCGCGAACACGGCCAGCGTCATCGCGCCGAACGCCACCGCCAGCGCGATCGTCAGCGAGCGCGCGCGCATCAGCCGGCGTCCTTCAGTTCGAGCACGTAGCCCACGCCGCGCACGGTGTGGATCAGCTTGGCGGGGAAATCGTCGTCCATCTTGACGCGCAGGCGCCGGATCGCCACGTCCACCACGTTGGTGTCGCTGTCGAAGTTCATGTCCCACACATACGAGGCGATCTGCGTGCGGCTCAGCACCTCGCCCTGGCGGCGCGCCAGCAGGTGCAGCAGCGAGAATTCGCGCGGCGTCAGGTCGATGCGTGTCGCACCGCGCCGCACGCGGCGGCGCATCACGTCGATTTCGAGGTCGCCGATCGCGATCCATTCGGTTTCGCGCGGCGGGCCGCGCCGCGCCAGCGTGCGCACCCGCGCCAGCAATTCGACGAAGGCGAACGGCTTGACCAGATAATCGTCCGCGCCGAGTTCGAGGCCGCGCACGCGGTCTTCCACGTCGTCGCGCGCGGTCAGGAACAGCACCGGGGTGGATTTGCTCGCGCGCAGGCGCTTGAGCACGTCCCAGCCGTCGAGCACGGGCAGCATGACGTCGAGCACGATCACGTCGTACTGCTCCTCCTCGGCCAGCAGCAGGCCGTCGGCGCCGTCGGCCGCCAGATCGACGCTCAGGCCCGATTCCTCCAGGCCCTTCTTCAGATAGGCGCCGGTTTTCGGTTCGTCTTCGACTACGAGGATTCGCACCGCGCGCTCCTGTCCCATGAATACGCGCCGATGGTACCGGGATTCGGGAACGCCGGGCGATCCGGCGCGGCGGATGACAAAAATGTAATCGGGAGCCCGAACGGACGGCCCGCCCGGCGCGGCGCCGGGGCCGACGGATGACAGGCTTGTCATGCGGCGCGCGGCGACCGCTCGCGGAATCGGGCGGGGGCGGGGGCGGGCGCGAGGGCCTGGGCCGCGAGGCGACGATGGCAGCCGATGGCCGCCGGGGCTGGATCGGCCGCGCCCGCCCGTGCTCACGCCACCCGGAATACCCCCACCGCCTCGGTCAACTGCCGCCCCTGCCCGTCCAGCGCGTTCGACGCGGCGGCCGCCTGCTCCACCAGCGCCGCGTTGTGCTGCGTGACGTCGTCCATCTGCACGATGGCGATGCCGATCTGCTCGATGCCCTGGCGCTGCTCGGCCGACGCGGTGGCGATCTCGCCGACGATCGCCTTCACGCGCGCCACGGCCTGCGTCACGTCGCGCATGATGCGCCTCGCCTCGCCGGCCAGCCGCGAGCCGTCCGCCACCTTGCGCGACGAATCGCCGATCAGCGCGTGGATCTCCTTGGCCGCCGACGCGGCGCGCTGCGCCAACTGGCGCACCTCGCCCGCCACCACCGCGAAGCCGCGCCCGTGATCGCCGGCCCGCGCCGCTTCCACGGCGGCGTTCAGGGCAAGAATGTTGGTCTGGAACGCGATGCCCTCGATCATGCCGGTGATGTCGGCGATGCGCCGCGCGCTGTCGCTGATCTCGCCGATGGTGCCCACTACCTGCTCGACCGACGCGCTGCCGCGCCGCGCGATGTCGGATGCCTCGAGCGCGAGCGCGCTGGCCGCGTCGGCCGATTCGGCGTTGCGCCGCACGGCCGCCGTCATCTGCTCCATGCTGGCGGCGGTTTCCTGCAGCGAGGCGGCCTGCTGCTCGGTGCGCGCCGACAGATCCGCGTTGCCCGAGGCGATCTGCGCCGCGCCGGTGGCGATGCCTTCGGCCGAGGCGCGCACGGTGCCGAGCAGGTCGATCAGCCCGGCGCGCATACGTGCCAGCGAGGCCAGCATGCTGCCGGCCGGCGCGCGCGCCGCGCCGTCGAGCGCGGACAGATCGCCTGCGGCGAAGCGCGCGATCGCGCCGGACAGCACGGCCGGCTCCGCGCCGAGCGTGCGCAGGATGCTGCGCGAGGCGGCCAGCGTCAGCAGCGTGACGATCGCGCCGAGCACGGCGAGCGCCGCCAGCGATTTGCCGAGCATCCGGTAGTAGGCCTGACGAATGTCGTCCTGGTAGGCGCCCGCGATGAAATCCCAGCCCCACGGCGCGAAGCGCTGCGCATAGCCGAGCTTAGGGCTGGGCTCGGTTTCGCCCGGCTTCGGCCACCAGTATTCGAGGAAGCCGCCGCCTTCGGGCGATGCGCCGGCCGCCGCGATGCCCTGGTACAGCGCATAGCCGTGCGCGTCGTGCCAGTTCGACATGTCCTTGCCGTTCAGCGCGGGCGAGGTGGGGTGCATGACCATCACCGAATTCGCGCCGATGATCGTCACGTAGCCGTTGCCGGCGTAGCGCAGATCGGCGATGCGTGCGATCGCCTCGCGGCGCGCGGCGTCCATGTCGAGCTTGCCGGCGCGCGCGTCGCGCTCCAGCCCCTGTGCCACCGACGCGGCCATCAGCACCACGTTGCGCAGATCGGCGCGCCGTTCGCCCAGTTGCAGATCGCGCGCCTGCCAGGCGCTCCACACCGCCAGCACCACCAGCCCCACCCAGGCCAGCGCGAGCGGCAGCCACAACTTCTTGCGCAGCGTCATCCCGTTCATCAGGAATCCGTCCGAAAAAAAGAGCGCGCGCCGCCTGCCCTCCGGCCGGCAACGCGCGCGGTCAACAGCGGCAGCCGCCGGGCCGGGCCGGCCGCTGCCGCACTCGCTCGCACAACGGGTTTCGCCCTGGCTCAGAACACCGTGCGCAGGCTCAGGCTCGCGCCGAAGTTGTTGGCCTTGCCGGCGAACGTCAGCGGGCCGTTCGGATCGTTGACCGACGCGCCCGACAGATGGCTGTGGTCCACTTCGAGGTACACGTCGGTGCGTTTGCTCAGGATGTAGTCGGCGATCCCGTAGACGGTCTGGATCGTGCCGCTGTGGCCCGGCGACACGTTGTTCGCGTGATCGTAGGCGTACGAAGCGATGAAGCGCCATTGCGGCGACAGCGCGTAGGTGGCGCCCACGCGCAGGAACGCGTCGTTGCGTGCGCTGGTTTGCGCGCTGCCGGCAGCCGTCGTGACGTTGCTGATGATGTTGGTGTTCGACAGCGGGCCGCCGGAGTTGGCGGCGGCCACGTTGAAGCCGGCGTCGCGGCGCGCGTCGATGCCGTACAGGAACATGCCGACCGGCCCCCACGCATAGGTGCCGCCGAACGAGCCGACCACCAGCTTGTGGCCCGTGCCATCCTTCGATTCCGCGCCGGCGATCCCCACCTTGCCGCCGGTGAAGCCGTAGATCAGCGAGGCGGTGGTGGTGCTGCCCGACGCGTTGCTGCCGGGCTGGCCGCCGAACGCGTGCTGCACCTGCAGCGTGACCGGGCCGAACGCCTTCTCGTACTGCACGGTGTTGTCGAAACGGATGCCCACCAGGAACAGCGACCAATCCGTGGCGTTGATGTTGCCGCCGCCGATCGGATCGAAGTTGAACGCGTAGAAGTTGTAGATCCCGCCGTACTGGCGGCCGAGCTTGACGGTGCCGAAGCGGTCGCTCTGCAGGCCCACCCAGGCGAAGCGGCCGAACAACTGGCCTTGCTGGTCCGACTTGCCGTTGGCGATGTTGAAGCCCGATTCGAGCTGGAAGATCGCGCGGTTGCCGCCGCCCAGGTCTTCCACGCCCTTCAGGCCCCAGCGATTGCCGTTGACCGCGCCTTCGTTGACGCCGGTGGTGTTGCCGGCCGCCGAGGTCTGGAACCGCACGGCCTCGTCGATCAAGCCGTACAGCGTGACGCTCGATTGTGCGTGCGCCACGCCGCAGGCGAGCGCGATCCCCATTCCGCCGATGATCTTTTTCATTCGAATTCCTGATTGATTCGTTCTGGCCGCGTGGGTCGAAAGTGCCGCGCGGCATTCGCTCCGCCTGCGATGTGTCGTCCGTGCCATCGCAGGCAGCCCCTGCTCCGCGCCCCGCGCGGCCGGTCTTGGCCGGTTCGTGCGGGACGTATCCCCGAGCACGGTTGATTCTGTTGCAGCGTCGCGGGCAGGTCGAACTTGAAAATTAAATCGCGCGCATAAGGAATTCGAATACCGGAATGCGCCGGGCACGCACGTGCGAAAACCGCCAGGCGCAGATGCGCCCGGCGGCCGGAACCGAGTAAAACAAGGACATGAACGCGCCGGAGCGCGCCTACACCATGACGCGCGCCGCCCCTTCGCCGAGACGCGCCGCGTAGGCGCGCACGGTGTCGACGGCGATCTCGACGAGCCGCTCGGTCAGATCCGAGCCGGTGCGCCACGCGATCACGAACGGCAGCGGCGGCGGCACTTCCAGCCCTTCGAGCCGGCGCAGCGTGCCTTTTTCGAGCGGCAGCGTGACGAGCGCGGGCGGCATCGCCGCCACGCCGAAGCCGGCCTGGGTCAGCTGGATCATCGCGGCCACCGAATTCACGCAGCTCACGCGCGCCTCGCCGATGCCGAACGATTGCATGAGCCGCAGCAGATCCTGATGCGGGCGCGAATGGCGCGAATAGGTGATCAGCCGCTCGTTGCCGAGGCGGCGCAGCGCGGCGGTGTCCGATTCCTCGGGCTGCAGCCCGCTCACGCGCGAATTGGCGGCCGCGATCCACACCACGGCCAGTTCGAGCACCTCGACGCTGCGGATGGTTTCATCGCGCAGCATGTCGGTCTGGATCACCATGTCGAGCATGCCGCGCCGCAACTGCTCGTTCAGATTGAGCGCGGTGTCGGACGTCACTTCGATGTCGAGGTTCGGGTAATGGGCCATCACGTCGGCCACGAAATCGACGAACCACGAGTGGATCGCGCTGTCCATCGCGCCGATCCGGATCGTGCCGTAGGCGAATTTCTCGCCCTGCAGCGATTCGTAGAGCTGCGTCATCGACTGGCTGACCTGCTCGGCGTGGCGCAGCACGCGCTCGCCCTCGCGCGTCAGCGTCACGCCCTTCGGCTCGCGCTTGAACAGCTTCGCGCCCAGCTCCTGCTCCAGCACCGAAATGCGGCTCGAGATGGCCGCCTGCGTCGAATGCAGCTTTTCCGCCGCCAGGCTGAAACTGCGCAGCTTGGCGACCCAGATGAACGTCTCGAGGAACTTCAGATTCACGCCGCGCCTCCTTGCGCCTCCGGACGGCAAAAGCCGGATTGCGCTGGCAACCCGGCTTTTGCGTCCTGCCGGCGGCGCTGGGGCGCGCCGCCGAACCTGCACCAGCTATACATCAGAATCATTTTGACGGCTACCTCGCGCCCGCAGGCGCCGCGCCGCTTACATCATCACGTACAGCAGCACGATATTGACGGCCAGCAGCGCGAACGCGGTCGGCACCTGGGCGCGGATCACGCCGTACTTGTCGCGCAATTCGAGCAGCGCGGCCGGCACGATGTTGTAGTTCGCGGCCATCGGCGTGAGCAGCGTGCCGCAGTAGCCGGAGAACATGCCGATCGCGGCCAGCGGCGCGGGGTTCGCATGGAACATGCCGATCAGCACCGGCACGCCGATGCCGCCCGTCATCACCGGGAACGCCGCGAAGCCGTTGCCCATGATCACCGTGAACAGCGCCATGCCGATGCAGTACACGGCCACCGCCACCAGCTTGACGTCGAGGCTCACGTAGGCGGTGGTCACGTGCGCCACGGCCTTGCCCACGCCAGCATCGGCGAACACCAGGCCGAGCATGCCGAGCATCTGCGGCAGCACCACCGCCCACGACAGCACGTCCACCAGGCGGCGCGCTTCCAGCACGCCCTGCTGCGGCGTGTCGCGCGTCAGGGTGCAGGCGAACGCGAACGCCACCACGCAGCCGATGCCGAACGAGGCCAGCGTGGCGTTCTTCGGATCGATCACGGCCGTGCCGCCGAACACCAGATGCGGCGCGAGCAGCGTGCCGATCACAGTGACCAGCGGAATCGTCAGCGCGGGCAGGAACAGCCGGTTGCCGAGCCGCAGCGCGCTGTCGCGGCGCGCCTGCTCGGTGGGCACCTTCGGCTTGCCGCCGACCACGCCGCCGAAACCGGCCACCAGCGCCATCGCCACCACCAGGATGCCGACCACGTCGGCGGGCAGCTTGTCGCCGGCCAGGAACACGATGCCGTAGACGATCCAGAACGCACCGGCCAGGAAGCGCTTCGGATGCGCGCGATCGCTGACGATCACGCCGCCGATCACGATCAGCAGGATGCCGAGGATCCAGAAAAATACGTTGAGCGAAACGATCATGCCTGTTCTCCTTGTGCGCGATCGAGATGCGGCGCGGCGGCCGGGGCGGCCGCCTGGCGCGCCACCCAGCCATCGAGCCGGTACAGCCGGAAGCCGTGGATCGCGAACGCCGCCACCGCGGTGGGGATGCCGTACATCGCCACGTGCATCGGTTCGACCGACACGCCCGATTCCTTGAGGAACGTGACCATCAGCACGATCGCGCCGAACGCCACGAACACGTCCTCGCCGAAGAACAGCCCGACGTTGTCGGCCGACGCCGAGAACGCGCGCAACCGCTCGCGCACCGCGTCGCCGAGCTTGCCGAAGCGCGCCTCGGCGGCGCCCTCCGCCATCGGCGCGACCAGCGGGCGAACCATCTGCGGATGCCCGCCGAGGCCGGTCAGGCCGACCGCCGCGGTCAGTTCGCGCACCAGCAGGTAGGCCAGCAGCAGGCGGCCCGGCGTGGCGGCGCGAATCCCGCCGATCCAGATCTGCGCGCGCTCGCGCAGCCCGTGCCGTTCGAGCAGGCCGATCACCGCGAGCGGCAGCAGGATGATCAGGCTGATCACGCGGGTCTTGATGAAGCCCGCGCCCATCGCGGCGAGCACATGATCGAGCGGGAAGTGCGCCGCGAGGCCGGTCACGACGGCCGCGGCCACCACGATCAGCAGCGGGTTGAAACGCAACGCGAAGCCGGCGACGATCAGCGCGACGCCGACAAGCGGGTACAGGTTCACGGTTGACTGCATCGAAGGATCTCCAGGTGCTACAGGGTGTGTGGGCGCCGCCCGGAACCCGGGCGGCGCGGCCATCTCGGTGCGCGTGCGCCGCCTGAGCCGCGGCTGCCGCGCACCTGTTCCGATGTCTTATTCCGCGCGGCCGTAGCCGCCGCCGCCCGGCGTTTCGATCACGAACACGTCGCCCGGCTGCACGGTGGTGGTGTGGGTCGCCCCGAAGTGCTCCACCGCGCCGCCCGCGCGCTCGATCCAGTTGCGCCCCACGCTGCCCGCCGCGCCGCCCGCCAGCCCGAACGGCGGCACGCGGCGGCGGTTGGCCAGGATGTTGGCGGTCATCGCCTGGGTGAAGCGGATCCGGCGCACCGCGCCGTCGCCGCCGGCCTGCTTGCCCGCGCCGCCGCTGCCTGCACGGATCGCATGCTGCTCGACGATCACCGGGAAGCGCCATTCGATCACCTCGGGATCGGTCATGCGCGAGTTGGTCATGTGGGTCTGCACGGCCGAGGTGCCGGCATGGCCGCCGCCCGCGCCCGATCCGCCCGCGATCGTTTCGTAGTACTGGCGGGCCTCGTCGCCGAACGTGAAGTTGTTCATCGTGCCCTGCGAGCCGGCCAGCACGCCGAGCGCGCCGTACAGCGCATCGGTGATCGATTGCGACACCTCCACGTTGCCCGCCACCACCGCGGCCGGATACACCGGGTTCAGCATCGAGCCCTTCGGAATCACGATCTCGATCGGCCGCAGCACGCCTTCGTTCATCGGCATGTCGTCGTTCAGCAGCGTGCGGAACACGTACAGCACGGCGGCCTTGCAGACCGAGCCGGGCGCGTTGAAGTTGCTCGCGCGCTGCTCGCTGGTGCCGGTGAAATCGACGCGCGCCGCACCGTGTTCGCGATCCACCGTGACGCGCACGCGGATCGCGGCGCCGTCGTCCATCTCGTAGGCGAATTCGCCGTCCGACAGCGCGGCGATCGCGCGGCGCACGGCCTCCTCGGCGTTGGCCTGCACGTGGCCCATGTAGGCGGTCACGACGCCGGCGCCGTAGCGGCCCACCACGCGCAGCAGCTCGGTCGCGCCGCATTCGCAGGCGGCCACCTGGGCCGTCAGGTCGGCGATGTTCTGGTCGATGTTGCGGCTCGGATACGGGCCTTCGGCAAAGCGCGCGCGCACGTCGGCCTCGAGAAAGCGGCCGGCGGCGACGATCGGCACATTGTCGAGCAGCACGCCCTCTTCCTCGATGGTGGTGCTGTTCGGCGGCATCGAGCCGGGCGTGATGCCGCCCACGTCGCCGTGGTGGCCGCGCGCGGCCACGTAGAACAGGCGCTCGCCGCCGTCGGCGTCGCTGCCGTACACCGGCATCACCACGGTGATGTCGGGCAGGTGCGTGCCGCCGTTGTACGGCACGTTCTGCATGAACACGTCGCCGCGCCGCATCGTCTCGCCGTGCTTGCGGATCACGCTCTGCACGCTGTCGCTCATCGAGCCGAGGTGCACCGGAATGTGCGGCGCGTTCGCGATCAGGCCGCCGTCGCGGTCGAAGATCGCGCACGAGAAATCGAGGCGCTCCTTCATGTTGACCGAGTACGAGGTCTTCTCGAGCGTCACGCCCATCTGCTGCGCGATCGACATGAACAGGTTGTTGAAGATCTCCAGATGCACCGGATGGCGCGCCGTGGTGATCGCGTGCGCCGCGCCGGCCGCTTCGTCGCGGTCGAGGCGCAGCGTGCCGTCGTCGAGCACGGTGGCGGACCAGCCGGCGGCCAGCACGATCGTCGAGATTTCCTCGGTGATCAGCGCGGGGCCGTCGAGCCGCGCGCCCACGGCGAGATCGCGGCGCGCATGCAGCGGCACCGTGGCGGCCCGGCCGTTGGCGTAAAGCGCGGCGCTCGCGCCTTCGGCGGCGGCGGCGTTGGCCTTGCGCGGCGCGGCGCCGTGCAGCATCGGCGGCTCGGTTTCGCCGATCGCCTCCACCACCACGGATTCGATCACGAGCGGCTTGTCGTTCATCGCGAAGCCGTAGCGCTTGCGGTGCAGCGTGTCGAACGCCTGCGCCATCGCGGCGGCGTCGCCGAACGGCACTTCGAGCGTGGAATCGGTGTCGCGGTATTTGAGGCGTGCGGCGCGCGCGGCATGCACGCGCTCGCGCGGCACGTCCTGGTCGAGAATCGCGTTCACCGCGTCGCGTTCGAGGTCGGCGAAGATGGCCTCGGCCGCTTCGACGGATTCGGCGTCGAGCTCGGCTTCCACGGCGCGCTCGCGCAGCACGCGCAGGTCGGCCAGGCCCATGCCGTAGGCCGACAGCACGCCCGCGAACGGGTGCAGCACGATGCGGCGCATGCCGAGCGCATCGGCCACCGCGCAGGCGTGCTGGCCGCCCGCGCCGCCGAACGCGCACAGCGCGTAGTCGCTGACGTCGTGGCCGCGTTCGACCGAAATCGTCTTGATCGCCTGCGCCATGTTGTCGACGGCGACCGCCAGGAAGCCCTCGGCCACGGCCTCGCCCGTCATCGCACGGCCCGTCTCGCGTTCCACCTGGGCCGCCAATTCCGCGAACTTGCCGCGCACCACGGCGACGTCGAGCGGCAGGTCGCCGTTCGGGCCGAACACGTGCGGGAAGTGATCGGGCTGCACGCGGCCGAGCATCACGTTGCAGTCGGTCACGGTCAGCGGGCCGCCGTTGCGGTAGCTGGCCGGGCCGGGATACGCGCCGGCCGATTCAGGGCCGACCTTGAAGCGGCCGTTCTCGAAGCTGCAGATCGAGCCGCCGCCGGCCGCCACGGTGTGGATGTCCATCATCGGGGCGCGCACGCGCACGCCGGCCACCTGGGTTTCGAACACGCGTTCGTAGGCGCCGTCGTAGTGCGCCACGTCGGTGGAGGTGCCGCCCATGTCGAAGCCGATCACGCGGCGCTCGCCGGCTGCCTCGCTGGTGCGCACCGCGCCGACGATGCCGCCGGCCGGGCCGGACAGGATCGCGTCCTTGCCCTGGAAGCGGCCCGCATCCACGAGGCCGCCGCTCGACTGCATGAACATCAGCCGCACCGCGCCCGTGTGCTGCGTGACGCGGCCCACGTAATCGCGCAGCACCGGCGACAGATAGGCGTCCACCACGGTGGTGTCGCCGCGCCCGACCAGCTTCATCAGCGGGCTGACTTGATGGCTGACCGACACCTGCCGGAAGCCGCATTCGCGCGCCAGCTCGGCCACGCGCAGCTCGTGCGCCGGGAAGCGGTAGCCGTGCATCAGCACGATCGCGATCGAATCGATGCCGGCCTCGCGGGCGTCGGCCAGCGCGCGGCGGGCGGCGTCCTCGTCGAGGCCGCGCAGCACCGCGCCTTGCGCGTCGATGCGCTCGTCGATCTCCGCCACGCGCTCGTACATCTGCGCGGGCAGTTCGATGTGGCGCGCGAAGATGTCCGGGCGCTCCTGATAGCCGATCCGCAACTGATCCGCGAAACCGCGCGTGATCGCCAGCAGCGTGCGTGCGCCCTTGCGTTCGAGCAGCGCGTTGGTGGCCACCGTGGTGCCCATCTTGATGACGTCGATGCGTTCCTGCGGCAGCGGCGCCGGCGCCTCGACGCCGATCAGGTCGCGGATGCCCTGCACCACCGCGTCGCGATAGCGCTCGGGGTTCTCCGACAGCAGCTTGTGAGTGACGAGGCGGCCGTCCGGGCGGCGCGCGACGATATCGGTGAACGTGCCCCCGCGATCGACCCAGAACTGCCAGCGGCCGTCGTCGGCCTGGTCGTGCGATTGGGGAAACTGTGCGTCTTGCTGCGTGACATCCATGCCGTCATCTCCGGGGCTTGCCGGCCGCCGTGCCGTGATGCCGGGGCGCGGACCAAACCGTGTTGTGATGGGCGGATTGTCGGCGCGGCCCCGGAATGGCGTCGATGAAGAAAAATAAATCCGCCGTATAACGAAATCCTATTCGCCGGCAGGATGCGCGAAAGCCCCGGCTGGCGGGGCTTTCGGGAAGAAGCAGGAGTGGATGCGGGGCCTGGGGCGGGCCGCGCCCAGACCGGTCGGACCAGCCCGGAGCGGGCCGGAGCGGGCCGGAGCGGGCCGGAGCGGGCCGGAGCGGGCCGGAGCGGGCCGGAGCGG
>NZ_JAAGPF010000246.1 GCF_017104645.1 Burkholderia sp. Ac-20379 | reverse complement strand
GGGCGGCGCGGCGGCTGCCGGCGCGGCGGCCGCGGCCGTCGAGGGGCCCGAGGTGCCCGGCGCGGCCGGCTGGTGCGGCACCTGCGGCGTCTGGGCATGCACCCCACCTGCCGACAGCGCGGCTGCCAGCGCCGCCGCGAGGGGAAGTCGAAGGAATCGGATTCGGCTTGCTGCTGCCACGTCGGGATGCTCCTTTTTTACCGGGGAATTGAAATCAGTCCATGCGCTCGAACACGGCGGCGATGCCCTGCCCGCCGCCGATGCACATCGTCACGAGCGCGTAGCGCCCGCCGATGCGCTGCAGTTCGTACAGCGCCTTGACCGTGATCAGCGCGCCGGTCGCGCCGATCGGATGGCCGAGCGAGATGCCCGAGCCGTTCGGATTGAGGCGGGCCGGATCGAAACCGAGCTCGGCCGCCACCGCGCAGGCTTGCGCCGCGAACGCCTCGTTCGACTCGATCACGTCGAGATCAGCAACCGCGATGCCTGCCCGCTCCAGCGCCTTGCGCGAGGCCGGCACGGGGCCGATCCCCATGTAGGCCGGATCGACGCCCGCGTGCGCATACGACACCAGCCGCGCGAGCGGCTTCAGGCCGCGCGCCTCGGCCACGCGGCGCTCCATCAGCGTGACCGCAGCGGCCGCATCGTTGATGCCCGACGCGTTGCCGGCCGTGACCGTGCCGTTTTCCTTGGCGAACACCGGGCGCAGCTTGCTGAAATCCTCGGCGGCCGCGTCGTGGCGCACGTGCTCGTCGGTATCGAAAATCACGGTGCCCTTCTTCGAACCGATTTCGATCGGCAGGATCTGGCTCTTGAAGTAGCCGGATTTCGTGGCGTGCGAGGCGCGGCGGTGCGATTCGAGCGCCAGCGCGTCCTGCGCCTCGCGCGTGATGCCGTATTTCGCCGCGACGTTCTCGGCCGTCACGCCCATGTGGATCGACTGGAACGGATCGTGCAGCGCGCCGAGCATCATGTCGACGAGCTTCGCGTCGCCCATGCGCTGGCCGAAACGCGCGCCCGGCATCGCGTACGGCGCGCGGCTCATGTTTTCCGCGCCGCCGGCCACCGCGATCTCGGCGTCGCCGAGCAGCACGGCCTGCGCCGCCGACACGATCGCCTGCAGGCCCGAGCCGCACAGCCGGTTCACCGTCAGCGCCGGCGTGTGCTGGGCGATGCCGCCGTCGATCGCCGCGACGCGCGCGAGATACATGTCTTTCGGCTCGGTATGCACCACGTTGCCGAACACCACGTGCCCGACCTCGTCGCCCTTGAGCGCCGCGCGATCGAGCACTTCGCGCACCACGCGCGCGCCGAGCTGCGTCGGCGAGAAATCCTTGAGGCTGCCGCCGAACCCGCCGATTGCGGTACGCACCCCGCTGACCACCACCACTTCGCGTTGCATGTTGCCTCCGATGTCGTTTGTGAGTGATCCGCAGGGTAATACGGATGCCGGGCGCGGCAATCGAGGATTCCCTCGACCGGCGCACGACGCGGCATCGGCAGGCCATCGCGGCAGGCCATCGCGGCAGGCACTGCGGCGGCCCTGGCGGGTGGCTCGGGCAGCCCGTCGTTCGGCGGGACGGTCGCGCGGCCAACGGCTGAGTTGCCCGATCCGCGAGCGGGTCGGGCCAAGGGCGCGAGCCGTTCGCCGTTCGCCGTTCGCCGTTCAGCCGTTCAGCCGTTCAGCCGTTCAGCCGTTCAGCCGTTCAGCCGTTCAGCAAGGCGCGGACCGCCTGCGCATCGGGAATCGGCGCGACCGCGCCGTAACCGCGCGGCGGCCGCATTCGCGTAGCGCGCGGCTTCGAACGGATCGTCGCCGGCGACGATCCGCGCGACGAACGCGCCGCCGAAGCAGTCGCCCGCCCCGGTCGCGTCGAGCGCATCCACCGTGAAGCCCGGCACGACGCGGCGCTCGCTCGGCGTCGCGACGTAGGCGCCATCCTTGCCGAGCTTCAGCGCCACCACGGCCGGGCCGCAATCGAGCAGCGCATCGACGATCGCGTCGCGCGTCTCGTGGCCCGTCAGCAGCGTCACGTCGTCCCAGCTCGGCAGGCAGATGTCGGTGCGGCGCAGCGCTTCCATCATGACCGCACGGGCGCGCGCCAGCGGCCAGAGCTTGAGCCGCAGGTTGGTGTCGAAGCTCACGCGCACGCCGTTCGCGCGCGCGTGATCGATCGCCGCGAACGCCGCGTCGCAGGCGCTCGCGCTGATCGCGAAGCTGATGCCGGACAGATGGATGACCTGCGCCGCCGCGATCGCGTCGAGCGGCAGATCGGCCGGCGCATAGCGGCTCGCGGCCGAGCCGGCGCGCAAGTAGTCGAACGCGTGGCCGTGCTCGCCGTGCGAGACGAAATACACGCCGGTGGGGGCGGCCGCGTCGATGCGCACCGAGGCCGTGTCGACCCGCTCGCGCCGCCACAGGTCGAGCAGCAGCCGGCCGAAATGATCCTGGCCGACCGCCGACGCGAAGCCGGCATGCGCGCCCTGACGCGCCGCCGCGATGCAGAAGTTGGAGGTGTCGCCGCCGAAGCCCTGCAGATACTGCGGCGAGCCAGGCTGCGACTGGTTGAATTCGACCATCGCCTCGCCGAACGCGAGGATGGCCGGCGAGGCGACGGACAACCCGGCGGACGACGCTTGCGTCATGCCGCGCCGACCTCGCCCCACAGATCGTGACCGTCCGCGCCGGTGATCGTCACCGACACGAAATCGCCGACCTTGTAGCGCTTGCCGCCCTGCACCGGGTCGACGTACACCACGCCGTCGATTTCGGGCGCATCCGCGGCCGTGCGGCCGATACCGCCGTCGGCGTTCACTTCGTCGATCAGCACCTTGAGCGTCTGGCCGACCTTGCGCTCGATGCGCGCGGCCGACACTTCCTCGGCCACTTCCATGAAGCGTGCGCGGCGTTCCTCGCGCACTTCGTCGGGCAGCGCGCCGTCGAGTTCGTTGGCCGTCGCGCCCTCCACCGGCGAGTAGGCGAAGCAGCCGACGCGATCGAGTTCCGCCTCGCGGATGAAGTCGAGCAGCGTTTCGAACTGCGCTTCCGTCTCGCCCGGGAAACCGGCGATGAACGTGCTGCGGATCGTCAGGTCCGGGCAGATCTCGCGCCACTTGCGCACGCGATCGAGCACCTTTTCGGCGTTCGCCGGGCGGCGCATGCGCTTGAGCACGTCCGGGTGAGCGTGCTGGAACGGCACGTCGAGATACGGCAGCACGTGGCCGCGATACGCGCCCTCGGCCATCAGCGGGATGATTTCGTCGACGTGCGGATACGGGTAGACGTAATGCAGGCGCACCCAAGCGCCGTATTCCGCGGCCAGCTCGCCGAGCGCGGCGACCAGTTCGGTCATGCGCGTCTTGAGCGGGCGGCCGTTCCAGAAGCCGGTGCGGTATTTCACGTCCACGCCGTACGCGCTCGTGTCCTGCGAGATCACCAGCAGTTCCTTGACGCCCGACTTGAACAGGTTTTCCGCTTCGAGCATGACCTCGGCGACGGGGCGCGACACCAGGTCGCCGCGCATCGACGGGATGATGCAGAACGTGCAGCGGTGGTTGCAGCCTTCGGAAATCTTCAGGTAGGCATAGTGACGCGGCGTGAGCTTGATGCCGGCGGCCGGCACCAGGTCGACGAACGGGTCGTGCGGCTTCGGCAGGTGGTGGTGCACGTGCTGCATGACTTCGCCGAGCGCGTGCGGGCCGGTCACGGCCAGCACCTTCGGGTGGACTTCCTCGATCAGGCCGGCGCCGCTTGCGCTCTTCTTCGCGCCGAGGCAACCGGTGACGATCACCTTGCCGTTCTCGGTCAGCGCCTCGCCGATCGCGTCGAGGCTTTCCTGCACGGCGTCGTCGATGAAGCCGCAGGTGTTGACGACCACCAGATCGGCGCCGTCATAGGTGCCGGAAATCTCGTAGCCTTCGGCGCGGAGCTGGGTGAGGATTTGTTCGGAATCGACGAGCGCCTTCGGGCAGCCAAGCGAGACGAATCCGACTTTCGGGGTATGGGACATCGGGAATATGTGTGGGGGTGTGGCGCAAAGGCGAGAGTTTACAGCGATTTAGGCTGCGGCGATTCAAAATCGGCGGCGGCAGCGACGCGGCCGGCCAACACCGCGAAAAGTCGCCCGCACGCCGTGAACGGTTCGATCGATCGATTGCCGGCGCCTGTTTTGCCCCCTTTGCGCCTCGTCGTACCCACCCTGTTATTTTTGCCTGAGACTGCAACGATTCGTTACAGAACCTCGAACACGGGCAATCGCCGCACCGCGCGCCTCGTCCCGAGCCGCAACAGATGTACCTGCAACGATGCGATCTAGCCGATCCCCCGCTCTCACGGGGGACTCGACATTATTCATACAAATACATCGCACGAAAATCGGCGATGAGTTTCAGGGTCTGATACCTGCAACACGTTGTATTTTTTTGTTACAAATTACGACTCAAGTTTTGGAAATCGCACGGGATACTGCTTTAAACGGCCTCTCTCGATCGGGGCCTATCCTTAACCGAATCAATAAACCGAACGAGGCGAGAACCGATGAAAGTCGCCATTCTCGGCGGTCCGGCCAATCAAGCCAGGCAACTCGAACTGTGGTTGCGCAATGGCGGTCACCAATCTGAATGCTTCAAGACGGGGAACGCGTTCTTCAACGCGCTGCGCCGCAACGATTTCGAATTGCTGATGGTGGATGTCGCCCTGCCCGACATGGGCGGCGTCGAGCTGATCGCCTGGGTGCGGCAGCATTTCGAATGGCATATGCCGGTGATCGCGATGATGGCGCGCGACGCGTGGCACCAAGCGGCCGACGCGCTAAAAGCCGGCGCGGACGATTACCTGGTGCGCCCTGCGCGCGAAGCCGAGGTGCAGTCGCGCATCGCCACCGTCGCGCTGCGCCATGCGGCCGAACCCGAGGAACTGGTGGATTTCGGCGCCTATACGATCGACGTGAAGGCATCGAAGATCCGCCTGCACGGCGAGCCCGTGAGCCTCACGCGCAAGGAATTCGAGCTGGCTACCTATTTCCTTCGTCATCCCGATCAATTGGTTTCGCACGAGACGCTGCTGAACCGGATCTGGAAGCTGCAAAGCGACATCGACACGCGCACCGTGGCCACGCACGTCAGCCGGATCCGCAAGAAGCTGCAACTCGACGGCACGTACGGCTGCGAGATCATGTCGCTGTATGGCTACGGTTATCGCTGCCTGATCAACCTGCCGGAGACGAACGACGTGGCCGGCGAACCGGACGAACACGTGGCGGCGCCTCGGCCCGACCGCGCACACGGCAGCCCGCTCGGCGGCCCCACCATCGCGCTGGCCCTGACCCGCCCTGCCGCGTCGCAGGATACGGCGTTGATGGCGCTCGCGGCCCCCGCTCCGAGCCCTGCGATGAGCGTGGCCTACGGCCCGCCCATGGCGCGCTTCGACAGCAGCCCGGCCGAGCGGCGCGACGTGGCGGACCTGCTGCGGCAACGCCAGGATGCCGAGGAGCAACTGCGCAAGCTGCGCGACGCGTATTGCGAAGTCACGCTCGAGTTGCGCGCATTGAAGCGCCAGGGCGGACGACGCCTGCACGAGATTGAAACCAACTCGGATTACCGCGAGGACGCCGCCTGACCGCAATCGGCCAGGCGCAGCCCGTCAAAAAGCACACGGCCCGCTCGAAAGCGGGCCGCCTTGCCGCGCAAGCCGTCGCCTGACGGCCCGCCGCGCGTTCACTTCTTCTCGGAACCGTCGGTCGGCGTCGGCTGTTTGAACGGAAACGTACTGAACATCGATTTCGCCTGGCTCTGCATCTGTTCCTGCATCTGCACGAACATGTTCTTCGACTGCTCGATGTAGCTGGTCATCATGCCCTGCATCATCGGCGCCTGCATGTTCATGAACTGCGACCAGACCTCGGGATTCATCGCGTTCGTGTCGTAGAGCCCCTTCGACTGATCCGACAGCTTGTTCTGGATGTCGATGAACGCCTGGATGTTCTTTTCCAGGTACGTGCCCATCATGCCCTGCATCGCGTGCCCGTAGAAACGGATGATCTGCGAGAGCATCGGCGACGAGAACATCGGCACGCCGCCGCTTTCCTCTTCGAGAATGATCTGCAGCAGGATGCTGCGCGTGAGGTCCTCGCTGCTCTTCGCATCGACGACCTTGAAATCCTCCTGATCGAGCACGAGCTGCTTCACGTCGGTAAGCGTGATGTACGTGCTCGTTTCGGTGTCGTACAGCCGGCGATTCGGATACTTCTTGATGAGCCGTTCGGCAGTCTTCTTTGTAGTAGTCATGGAACACCTGTGAGCGCCGAAGCGGCGCGATGACAGCATTCGGTGGCCGCAGTGCGCAGTCACCGAATGCACTCGGAATCCGACGAACCCGTGCGCGCGGCCGGCCCGGCCGCGCACGCGGCGTTCAGCCCATGTGCAGGCCGCCGTTCAGCGAGAAATCGGCGCCCGTCGCGAAACCGGATTCGTCCGACGCGAGCCACGACACGATCGAGGCGATCTCGTCGGGCGAGCCGAGGCGGCGCACCGGAATCGTCGCGACGATCTTCTCGAGCACGTCCGGGCGAATCGCCTTGACCATGTCGGTGCCGATGTAGCCCGGCGACACGGTGTTGACGGTCACGCCCTTGGTGGCCACTTCCTGCGCCAGCGACATCGTGAAGCCGTGGAGGCCGGCCTTGGCCGTGGAATAGTTGGTCTGGCCGAACTGGCCCTTCTGGCCGTTCACCGACGAGATGTTGATGACGCGGCCCCAGCCACGCTCGACCATGCCGTCGATGACCTGCTTCGTGACGTTGAACAGGCTCGTCAGGTTCGTGTCGATCACGGCCTGCCAGTCTTCCAGCGTCATCTTGCGGAACACGACGTCGCGCGTGATGCCGGCGTTGTTGACCAGCACGTCGATCTCGCCCACTTCGGCCTTGACCTTGTCGAAGGCCTGCTTGGTCGACTCCCAATCGCCGACGTTGCCCTCGGAGGCATAGAAATCGAAACCGAGCGCCTTCTGATCCTCGATCCACTTCGCACGACGCGGCGAGTTCGGGCCGCAGCCCGCCACCACCCGGAAGCCCGCCTTGTGCAGACGCTGGCAGATGCCGGTTCCGATGCCGCCCATGCCGCCGGTGACGTAAGCAATACGCTGAGTCATGCTGAACACTCCATTTATCGTTGTCGGGGCGCCGAACAGCGCCACCGTGTCGTCTGCCTCTTACTGCGGAGCACGCTCCCGACGCGCTCCGCGCAGCATTACGGACGCTCGACCGCCAGCGCCACGCCCATCCCGCCGCCGATGCACAGCGAGGCCAGGCCGCGCTTGGCATCGCGCTTCTGCATTTCGTGCAGCAGCGTGACGAGAATCCGGCAGCCCGACGCGCCGATCGGGTGACCGATCGCGATCGCGCCGCCGTTCACGTTGACCTTCGAGGTGTCCCAGCCCATCTGCTGATGGACGGCGAGCGCCTGTGCCGCGAACGCTTCGTTGATTTCCATCAGGTCGAGATCGTCGACCGACCAGCCCGCACGATCCAGGCAGCGGCGCGAGGCCGGCACCGGGCCCATGCCCATCACCTTCGGATCGACGCCGGCGCTCGCATACGCCTTGATGCGCGCGAGCGGCGTGAGGCCGAGCGCCTCGGCCTTCTTGGCCGACATCACGAGCACGCCGGCCGCGCCGTCGTTGATGCCCGAAGCGTTGGCGGCCGTGACCGAGCCTTCCTTCGAGAACGCCGGCTTGAGGCTCGCCAGCGACTCGGCCGTCACGCCGTGACGCACGAACTCGTCCGTCGCGAAGCGGATCGGATCGCCCTTGCGCTGCGGGATCTCGACCGGCACGATTTCGTCGTCGAAACGGCCGGCCTTCTGCGCGGCTTCCGCCTTGTTCTGCGACAGCGCCGCGAATGCGTCCTGCGCCTCGCGCGTGATGCCGTATTCCTTGGCGACGTTCTCGGCCGTGATGCCCATGTGGTACTGGTTGTAGACGTCCCACAGGCCGTCCACGATCATGCTGTCGACGAGCTTCGCGTCGCCCATCCGGAAGCCGTCGCGCGAACCCGGCAGCACGTGCGGTGCGGCGCTCATGTTTTCCTGGCCGCCGGCGATGATGATGTCGGCGTCGCCCGCGATGATCGCGTTGGCCGCCAGCATCACGGCCTTCAGGCCCGAGCCGCACACCTTGTTGATGGTCAGGCCCGGCACCGCGGTCGGCAGGCCGGCCTTGATCACCGATTGGCGCGCCGGGTTCTGGCCCGAGCCGGCCGTCAGCACCTGGCCCAGGATCACTTCGCTGATCTGATCGGCCGCGACGCCGCTGCGCTCGAGCAGCGCACGAATCACCGTGGCGCCGAGTTCCGGCGCAGCCAGCTTCGCCAGCGAACCACCAAATTTGCCGACCGCGGTGCGCGCGGCCGATACGATCACTACGTCAGTCATGTCCACATCCTCCAGGCCCGCACCGCGGCCCGCTCAGTTGAAAAATGCCGAAAGACAGACGGCGAGCGTGCGCCGCCCGCCGCGATCCGTCAATGTTCCTGCGTCAATTGCGCACCATCACGTAGCGGCCCGGCGCCGGCTCGATCGCCGGAAACTGCGCCGAGCCGAGCGTGGCGCGCGGCTTGGTCTTGCGGCCGCCGTACTGGTCGAGCCAGTCGATCCATTCGGGCCACCAGCTGCCCGGATGCTCGGTGGCCGCATCGAACCAGTCCTGCGCATGCTCGGGCAGTTCCTTCGCGTCGGGCGAATCGAACGTCCAGTAGCTGCGCTTGTTCTTGGCCGGCGGATTGATCACGCCGGCGATATGGCCCGACGCGCCGAGCACGAAGCGCAGCGGCCCCGTGAGCAGCGAGGTGGACGCATAGGCCGTCTGCCACGGCACGATGTGATCCTCGCGCGAGCCGTAGATGAAGGTGGGCACGTCGATGCGCGTCAGGTCGACTTCCTCGCCGCACACCGTCAACGAGCCGGGTTCGCGCAGGCGGTTCTCGAGATACGTATGACGCAGATACCACGCGTACATCGGGCCAGGCAGGCTCGTCGAATCGCTGTTCCAGTACAGCAGGTCGAACGGCGCCGGCGTGCGGCCCTTCAGGTAGTTGTCGACCACGTAGTTCCAGACCAGATCGTTCGGCCGCAGGAACGAGAACGTGTTCGCGAACTCCACGCCGTGCATCAGGCCCGGCGCCGCGCCGTTCTTGCCGCCGATGGTCTGCTCGCGCATCTGCACGTGCGCCTCGTCGACGAACACGTCGAGAATGCCGGTATCGGTGAAATCGAGCATCGCCGTGAGCAGCGTCATCGACGCCACCGGGTGTTCGCCGCGCGCGGCCAGCACGGCCAGCGCGGTGGCCAGCATCGTGCCGCCGACGCAGAAGCCGAGCGCGTTGATCTGCTCGCGCCCGCTGATCTGCCCGGCCGCCTCGATCGCGGCGAGCACGCCGTCGTTCGTGTAGTCGTCCCAGGTCTTGCCGGCGATCGACGCATCGGCGTTGCGCCACGACACGAGAAACACCTGATGGCCGCTCGCGAGCGCATGCGCGACCAGCGAATTCTCGGGCTGCAGATCGAGGATGTAGAACTTGTTGATGCACGGCGGCACGATCAGCAGCGGCCGTTCGTAGACGGTCGGCGTGACCGGCTTGTACTGAATCAGCTGCATCAGCGCGTTCTCGAACACCACGGCGCCTTCGGTGCTCGCGAGGTTCTTGCCGACCACGAACTGCGATTCGTCGGTCTGGGAGATCTTGCCGCGCTGCAGATCGCCGAGCAGGTTCATGATGCCCTGCCGCAGGCTTTCGCCCTGCGTGTCGAGCAGGTTCTTCTGCGCTTCGGGATTCAGTGCGAGGAAGTTGCTCGGCGAGGTGGCGGCCGTCCATTGCTGCACCGCGAAGCGGATCCGCTCGCGCGTTTTCGGGTCGGTCTCGACCGCCTCGGCCAGCGACTGGAGATAGCGCGCGTTCAGCAGATACCAGGCCGCCGTGAAGGCATGCGCGGGCGACGATTTCCAGGCTTCGGCGCTGAAGCGGCGATCTTTCAGTTCGGGCGATGCGAGCTGCGCCGAACTGGCCTGACGGAACAGCTCGGCGCTCTCGCGGGCGTAATCGGCCTGCAACTGCTGGAGCTTGGCGGGCGGCACCGAGGCCACCGGCAGCGCCATGCCCGGAAACGCCGCGCCGCCGGCGGGCGGCCAGCCGGCCGGCCACTCGGGCGGCTTCGGCATCGCGAACGGAAAGGAAAACGGAGCGGAAGACGGGCCGGCGGCAGCGGACTGGGCTGCCTGGCCTGCGGCCGCGCGCAGCGGCTCCGCGAAGCGGCCCCATGCGTCGAGCCACGTCTGGAACATCTGCTGCATCGGCTGGGACGCATCGGCCGTCTGGCGCCCCGGGGAGGAGTCCGCTTGTGAGGAAGTCGACGAATTTTTCGGTGCTGTCATACCTGCGTTACCGGTGATTCCTGGCGGTGCATCTGGACATGCTGCGTCAACGACCTGCGTACGGCGCGAACTGCGGGCCGTCACGCGCTAGAGGCTTGCTTCCAGATTCTGCCGCAGTGCAGTAGATTTATCATTATCGTTTTCCCCATGTGAAGCGGCGGGCGAAAACGCACGTGGCCGCAACGTCGCGGCAATCCATCGCAATCGCGGCCGAAAGCCCGGCCGCAAGCGCAACGAACGTCTGCTTGGAGCCGGATAGCCTATCCGGGTTCCGTGACGAAAATCATGTCACGCGCCGCAGCAATCCGGCATCGCATTTATGACGGGGTGCGATGAAAAACCTGCGCCGGCATTCCATCGCGCGCCCGCCTCCACGGCACACGATACGCCAACCCGCACCGCCCTGCCTTCAGCCATCCCGGCCGTCGATCCAGATCATTGCGCTCATGCGGCCCGTGACGCGATCGCGCCGGTACGAGTAGAAGCGTTCGCGCTCGGTCAGCGTGCAGGCGCCGCCGCCCCCGGGCCGCGCCATGCCGAGGCGCGCCGTGCGCAGGCGCGCCAGCGCGTAGAGATCGGCGTGATACTTGCCCGGCGCGCCATCGATGGCAACAAAAGCGCGCACGGTGGCATCGCGCTCGTCGGGCGTGGCCGCTTCGGCGAACGCCGCGTGCACGTCCTCGCCCACCTCGAACGCGGCCGGACCGATCGCCGGGCCGAGATAGGCATGCAGCCGGCTCGCGTCGGCACCGGCCAGCGCCGCCACCTCGGCAGCGGTTTTTTCGACGATGCCGCCCACCAGCCCGCGCCAGCCCGCATGTGCGGCGCCCACCGCGCGCCCCGCCTCGTCGCAGAACAGCACCGGCATGCAGTCGGCCACCATCACCACGCAGACGGCGCCCGGCACGTCGGTGACGCTCGCGTCGGCGCGCACCGGCGGCGCGTCGGGGCCGTCA